>JAKORA010000294.1 GCA_029778075.1 Bacillota bacterium
CGGTGGCGGGATCGACTTCCTCCCCAAGGCCACAAGGCGGTGCAATGTAATGCCTCTGCTTGTTCTCGTCAAGCGGTGAAGGCACCCCCATAAAATAATGCCCGTAAACCCATTTACCATTATCAACCCGTTTGCCCCTAAACTTAATCTCCCGGTTCATAAAATCGCAACCCCTTTCTTTGCTTTATCCCGCTGCAGCTCCCGCCAGATTTGCCACAGCGGTTTTTTCGCCCTCCGGTGCCAGGCCCGGGGACGTTTCTTCTTCTTGGGCTTGTACCGCTTGTCGCCGAATCTCGGCTTTGGTCGCCTCGGCATGGGACGTCATCTCCGATCCAACTGTAACTGCTTCTCCCCGGCCAGATGCTCCACATCCGCAACGCTCCGGGCCAGGATATATGTGCCGCCATGCTTCTCGATATCACGTTGAAATTTTTTCTGATATTCGCTCTGCACACCCCGGTCTGTCTTAACCTCTATCCAGACATGTTGGCCGCCTCTAAGTGCATAGAGGTCGGCAATACCCCGGTAGCTGCCCAAGCTCTGGTGAATTTTGACGACGAACCAGCCGTTCCAGCGGAGATAGTCGCGTATTTGTGCCTGGATTTCGGATTCTTTCATCTTTTTCCCTCCGGTACGGCCAGCCAGCCGCCTTTGATCTCCTGAAGCCTATATTTTCCGAGCGGCATACCCTGCTCCAGCAGCCACTTTGCCAGCGCCTGGGACCCTACGCGGTAAGAGTTCGCTTTTGTTTTGCTCAACTTCAGGCCGTCTTTTTTGCTTGTCCGCATTGCAATATATTTCTTACCGTTTTTCTCGTATAGCCCAAAATTAAGCAGCGAATCTGCCCCGATTTTTTCGACGACTTCACCGCCAATAGTAAGACAGGATTTATTCAGGCTGATTTTATCTTTCAGTCCAACTTTGCCGCGCCGTTGGGTCATGGTCTTATACCAGGTCAATTTTGGCTTCACGACTTCGACGCCAATGTCTTCCATTTGTTCTTCAAAAGTGCGGTCGTCTTTATCCAGCGCCGTGGGGGCGCCAAGAGCATCACGAAGTTCCCCTGTGCGTTTCATCTCGATTGTTCCTCCTCCTCAAAATGGTCACATGCAACAACCAAGTAAGAAACATATTCTTTTTTCTTAGACGCATAATATTTTCTTTTCTCGAGTGCCTCTTTCCATATCCGCTTTTTGTTCAAAATCCAGTCGCATTTCAACGTTTTTATGCAATCCCAGCAAAGACTCTGAATTATCGCCATTTTTCATACACCACCTTCAGTTTCAATTCCTCATAGGTAGGCTGAAAACAAAATATGCTCTCTTTCTCCGCTCTGTTTGATTTCCGTTTCAATTCCTCATAGGTAGGCTGAAAACGGCCGCAGTAGGGCACAGGTTAAAGCGAATCAATGTTGTTTCAATTCCTCATAGGTAGGCTGAAAACTGGAGGACGGCGACCAGGCGGCAGATACGGTGCTGAGTTTCAATTCCTCATAGGTAGGCTGAAAACCTGATTTGCTTTGGCGATATCAGGCACTTCTACGCGTTTCAATTCCTCATAGGTAGGCTGAAAACGATAAAGAGTTAAATATGAAAACTCTTGAGCATGGGTTTCAATTCCTCATAGGTAGGCTGAAAACGTTGACGAAGCATCTCCTTCACTTCCTCCACACTGTGGACAACTGCCGCAATGGCCCCCGCCGCTTCCCATTTCTTGAGCATGGCCATTTGCAGTTTGGTTGGCTTCCCGCCGGGCCGCTTAACTTCCAGGGCCAGGGTTCTCCCCTGGAAGCAGCCCAGCAGGTCTGGCTGCCCTGCGCTGTATATACTTCCGTAGGTTTTGATTACGTAGCAGTTCGGCTGCTTGTTCAGATAACGAATGATTGA
>JAKORA010000295.1 GCA_029778075.1 Bacillota bacterium
GTATGAAGATGAAGTCATATTCCTGGGAGACGCGGTAGAGAGTTACGGGGGGGCACTCAGGCAAATCCTGGGGCAAAGATACAGGGAGATGCCTCTTCCTTCACGCTTCAACCGCGCTGCCCTGGTTCTGCAAAAAGGGATAAAAATCTGGCAGGAAAAGGGGCCTGTTTCCCCTTATGCGTTGAAACCCCTCTATATCCGTCTTCCGGAGGCAGAAAGACGCCTGCAGGAAAGAAAACAGGAAGGAAGAGTTTAATTTGCAGGTTGAAATCGCCCCCATGAGTGTCGACGATTTAGACGATGTCCTGGACATTGAACAGAGTTCTTTCTCTTTTCCCTGGTCAAGGAACTCTTTTTATGGAGAGATCCAAAAAAACAATTTTGCTTACTATATCGTAGCCCGTCCCAGGGATGAACACAGAGTTATCGGCTATGGGGGTTTATGGGTGCTGTGTGATGAAGGTCATATTACCACGCTGGCGGTGCATCCCTTTTATAGAAAGACAGGGGCGGGAAGCTTTATGCTGGACCATATGCTGAAAAAAGCCCGTGACAAAGGAGCCCGCCAGGTTTTTTTGGAAGTCAGGGATTCGAATTTGGCAGCCCGCCATCTCTATGAGAAGTTTTGCTTTAGAGTGATTGGCAGGCGCAAAAACTACTACGTGGACGAGGACGCCCTGATAATGGTACACACATTTTTGAGAAGTAAAGATACAAGTTCGCTCCGGGGGGGGCTTTATAATGTCGCGAAAAACATTGATTCTGGGCCTGGAAACAAGCTGTGACGACACTTCTGCTGCAGTGGTGCTCAACGGGCGCACTGTGCTGAGCAATGTTGTTTCTTCCCAGGACAGTTTTCATCTTCGTTTCGGCGGGGTCGTTCCTGAGATCGCCTCCCGCCGTCACCTGGAGATCATAAATTCGGTCATAGATGAAGCTTTAAGCAAGGCCGGTGTCAGCTTTAAGGATTTGGACGGCCTTGCTGTTTCTTACGGTCCCGGCTTGGTGGGCTCTTTGCTGGTGGGCGTTTCCGTGGCCAAAGCCCTCTCTTTCTCTTTGGAACTGCCTTTGGCCGCTGTTAATCACCTCGAGGGTCATATTTACGCCAATTTTTTAACCGGAGCTACCATAGCCTTTCCCTTACTGTGCCTGGTTGTCTCCGGGGGGCATACTTCCCTTCTTTTTATGGAAGGACACGGTAAAATCGAAATTTTGGGGCGGACCCGTGATGATGCCGCCGGAGAAGTGTTCGATAAAGTGGCCAGGGCGCTCGGCCTGGGATTTCCCGGAGGGCCTGTAATTGACAAACTTGCCCGCAAAGGGGAAGCTGCCGCCTTTTCGTTTCCGCGTGCCCTGATGGGAGAGGAAGGAAAACTGGATTTTAGTTTCAGCGGCCTTAAAACGGCTGTCCTGAACTGTATCCGCAGGGAGACAGAGAAAGGCAGCCGGATAAGGACAGAGGACCTTGCCGCCGCCTTTCAAGAGGCTGTGGTTGATGTCTTAGTCGAAAAGTCGTTAATGGCTGTCAGGCAGAGAAGTACGGCCAGGCAGTTCCTCCTGGCGGGGGGGGTGGCCGCTAACGGTGAGCTGAGAAGAAGGCTCCGGCAGAGGTTGGCAGAGGTCCACATGGAATTGATCCATCCCCCGGTGGAGCTCTGCACCGACAACGGTGCTATGATCGCCGCTGCCGGGTACTATTACCTGCGGCAGGGACGCAGGGCTTCCTGGGATTTAAATGCCGTGCCTAATTTGGAGCTCGTGGGGGTATAATATGTAAATAAAGTTGTCCTATATTTTATATCTTTTCGACATTTTCAGATAGTTTACGACTCAAATATTTTATGTAACTATATGTGGATATTGTGGACAAAAAGTAATGGGTTACCTTAAAATAGGCCTTTGCTTGTGGATAATTCTGTGGATACTGTGGATTACTTGTGGAGGCAAAATATTTATTTTATTATTATATGCCCCGATTGTAGAGTTTAGAACCGTTTCTTATTTGACATAAATAAAAATAATAATTTTACAGGCGTTATCACAACCTGCACTCCCGAAAATATGTTAATTATGAAGTCAAAATTGCAGCTCATACTACTTCTGATAAAAGAGCAGGAAAGAAGGGGTCATTGTTGTTGAAAAAATTAAATAAAGTTCACTTTATAGGCATAGGTGGTTATGGTATGAGCGCCCTTGCTTTAATCCTTCTGCAGGCTGGATACGATGTCAGGGGTTCCGATATCAAACCCTCCCGGTTGACAGAACTGCTGGAAAAAAAGGGCGCGGAGATATACATAGGGCACAAAGCCGAGCAAATCCGTGATGCTCAACTGGTAGTATATTCGACGGCAATACCGTTAGATAACCCCGAAATAACGGCTTCCAGGGAGCGGGGCCTCTTGCTGTGGCACCGTTCAGAGCTGCTGGCGGCGATTTTAAATGAGGGCTACGGGATTGCCGTGGCCGGTACGCATGGGAAAACAACCACTACGGCTATGGTTTCATTGCTGCTGGAAAAAGGCGGTTTTGATCCAACAGCTGTAATTGGCGGTGAGGTTTCTTCCTTTCAGGGCAACGCCCGGCTGGGGAGAGGGAAATATGTTGTGGCTGAGGCTTGCGAGAGCGATCATTCTTTCTTAAGGTACCGGCCTTATCTGGCAGTAATTACCAATGTTGAAGCCGACCACCTGGAACACTATAGCGGTGATTTTAACGCGCTTGTGAAAACATATGGCGACTTTATCAACAATGTAAATGAAAGTGGTGTAGCCATTCTCTGTAGTGATGACCCGGTTTTGAGGGAGTTGCGACCGCAGCTTCGCCCCCCAATACTGTCCTACGGTTTGTCAGGTGACGCAGACGTTAAGGGAGAAAGAGTGCGCCTGGAGGAGTTCGGGGCCCGTTTTGAGCTCTCGTTCAGGGGAAAACAACTGGGAGAAATATCCTTAAGAGTACCTGGAAAGCATAATGTCCTCAACGCCCTGGGGGCGATTGGCGTAGGCTTGCACATGGGAGTAGATTTTCATCTTATAAAAGAGGCGCTTTCCAGTTTTGAAGGAGCAAAACGGCGCTTTGAGATTATCGGCGAAAGGGACGGTATTATGGTTGTGGACGATTATGCGCATCATCCGACGGAAATAAAAGCCACCCTGCAGGCCGCCGCTCAGAGTGGCAGGCGTCTTATCTGCGTTTTTCAACCACACCGGTACACGCGGACCAATTTCCTGTGGAAAGATTTTGTGGAAGCATTTGACAGCGCTGATATTCTCCTCTTAAGTGAAATATATGCTGCCGGAGAAGACCCCATCCCCCAAGTTACCTCCCGGAGATTAGCCCGCGAAATCAGGCGCAGGGGGCATGACCATGTATATGTCATCGAAAATAAAGAGGAGATGGTTCAATCCCTGGAGAAGGTGGCCGTAAGCGGTGATCTCATTCTTACAATGGGTGCCGGGGATATCTGGCAGGTGGGAAGAAAATTTCTCCGCAAC
>JAKORA010000296.1 GCA_029778075.1 Bacillota bacterium
ACCTGCAACCTGCATGTTTCTCTGAGAATCTGCCGGGCGAGCGGGCTTCTGGCGGGGAGCAACTGCCCGCCGGGAGAGGTAGAAAGCAGGGTTTTTCTCTACAGGCCTTCTTATGAGCTTACCGACTGGCGCTGGAAGGGAGGAGCCGGCAGAGGCCCGGAGGATGCTGCTCTCTTACCTCCGTCGGATTATTGCCGTTACCATACCTGGTGGCGCCGGTGGTACA
Source organism: Bacillota bacterium (assembly GCA_029778075.1). Classification (GTDB taxonomy): domain Bacteria; phylum Bacillota; class Dethiobacteria; order DTU022; family UBA8154; genus UBA9862. The sequence continues at coordinate 227 of JAKORA010000296.1, forward strand.
GACCCTGGTGAATAACTTTTTCCGGGAAAAAGCTGCTTCGGGAAATTACTGCGGGTTAAATAGTGGTATAATATGAGAATGGAGCAGCGTTTTGCTGTAGGCGGAACTTCAGGTTTCGCTCCGCTTGTGGAGGGTGAGCTTTTTTGCCGGAAAGCCGAACAGTTGTAGTTATTGGTGGCGGCCCAGCCGGGATGCTGGCCGCGGGCAAAGCCGGTTCCCGCGGCCTTGACGTTTTATTGATCGAAAAAAACAGCACCCTGGGAAGGAAGCTGTTGATTACGGGAAAAGGCCGCTGCAATCTTACCAACAGTGCTGCTGAGATCAGCGAGCTGATCGCTAAAATCCCTGTAAACGGAAAATTTCTATTCAGCGCTTTTCATGCTTTTTCCAATCATGACCTGATTGAATTTTTCAGGGACCTGGGATTGGAGACCAAAATAGAGCGGGGCGGTAGAGTGTTCCCCGCCTCCGACAGGGCCGCGGATGTGGTTAGCGCCTTGAGGAAATTCCTGAAGCTAAATAATGTGCGGGTAATCAAGGGTGCAGTGAAAAGAGTCGTCCTTCAGAATAACTCCATAAGCAGGGTAACTCTGCAGGACGGAAGAAATTATCCCTGCCGGAGCGTGGTTGTCGCTACAGGAGGCCTCTCCTATCCACAGACGGGCTCCACAGGGGACGGCTACCGTTTTGCCCGGGAATGCGGGCACACAGTAACCCCGCTAAAGCCGGCGCTGGTCCCCCTGGAGGTTAAAGAGGGGTGGGTTACGGAACTCCAGGGGCTAACCCTGAAAAATGTGGCGATTTCTCTGCGGGATGAAATGAATAAAGAGCTATACAGAGATTTTGGCGAAATGTTCTTTACCCATTTCGGTGTTTCCGGCCCGATTATTTTATCGGCAAGCTCATACCTCGGGGGGA
>JAKORA010000026.1 GCA_029778075.1 Bacillota bacterium
AAGGCTTGCTGCGAGCATCTGTGTCGGCAGGGTCGTCTCCGGCCTTCGCTTCGCCGTGAACTTTTGACTTCGCTGCCCAATTCGCTCTCGCCTACAGCAAATCGCTGCTTTCATAGAGCGGTAGCGAGAGCTAAACTAGGAAACCAATAAGCTATGACAAGACGTTTGTGTCCGCCGGGCCATCTTGAGCCCTCGCTTCGTTCGGTTGAGAGAGATACTTTCGTCCATTATGGGGTGATTCTGCTGCCCAATTACATGGTCGTTCTTTCTTATGACGGGACAGCATACCACGGTTTTCAAATTCAGAAGAACGCCCTGACCATACAGGAGATACTGGAGAAAAGCCTGGAGAAGCTATACAGGGAAAGAATAAGGGTTGTGCCTGCCGGCAGAACGGATAGCGGGGTACATGCCAGGGGACAGGTGGTGAACTTTTTTGCCCCTGAGATTATCCCTCCGGCACATATCCCTAAGGCTTTAAACAGTATACTGCCGCGGGATATTGTGGTTCTAAAAGCGGAAGAAGCCAGCGACTGTTTTGACGCCCGCCGGAGCGCCAGGTCAAAAATTTATTCATATACTATAGACAACGGTTATTTCCCGGATGTTTTTCTCAGGAATTACGCCTGGCATGTCTACGAGCCTCTTGACACAGATGCCATGCGGCTGGCAGCCTCCTTTCTTACCGGCAAACATGATTTTAAAGCGTTCCAGGCCTCCGGTAGCTCTGTAGAGAGTACGGAGCGCACTATTCTTTCCTTGAGTGTAGAGAAAAATGACAATATAGTTGTTTTGCGTTTCCAGGCAGACGGTTTTCTTTATAAAATGGTTCGTAATATTACAGGAACCCTTGTAGAGGTGGGACTGCATAAAAGACGGCCGCAGGAAGTCTATGAAATACTCAAGAGTAAAGACCGGCGGAAAGCAGGAATGACAGCACCGTCCCGGGGCCTCTGTCTGGAAAAAGTGATTTATTAGCAGCACCGCATCTTCAACAGGACAAAAAAAGAAAATGAATTAAAGACGATGAACATACATTTCACAAAAAGTTGTTTGTTGCCGAAGTTTGGCTTGACTGCAGAGAGTTATTATATTACAATACACCTTGTGATGTATCGGTCACCACATGCTCTATTCATTGAAGAATGCATGAGGAACACATTTCTTTGCCGAAACTAATTTTTCGCCATGAAGGATTTCATCATACAGATCTACCAGGAGAGAAAGGAGGTGTGCAGTTCTGTTCCGGTGCGCCGGGAATTTACCGGCGGGAGGAGCAGACAGTACGATGCGCACGACTTATATGGCTAAGGAAAGCGATATTGAGCGCAGCTGGTATATTATAGACGCCGCTGGCTTACCCTTGGGTAGGGTGGCCAGTGAGGTGGCCAGGATTTTGAGAGGCAAGCATAAACCTATTTATACACCCCATCTGGATACGGGCGACTTCGTAATCGTTGTTAACGCCAAAGATGTTGTCCTGACCGGCAACAAGCTGCAGCAGAAGTTTTACTACAGGCATTCAGGTTATCCCGGCGGGTTAAAAAAGGTTCGTTATGATACCCTTCTCCGGCTAAAGCCCGAGTTGGTTTTTCAGCTTGCCGTGAAAAGAATGCTCCCTGCTAACCGTTTAGGAAGGGCTATGCTGAAAAAGCTTAAAGTCTATGCCGGCCCCGACCATCCTCATGAGGCGCAAAAACCTGTTAACTGGACAGTAAATCTTAAAAGAGTGGCTCAATAACTAAACACTTATCAAAGAAGGGAGTGTGAAAATTGGCACAGGTTCAATATTACGGTACAGGACGCCGAAAAAAGTCTATTGCGCGGGTACGCCTTGTCCCTGGTGAAGGAAGAATTTTCGTAAACAATAAAGAACTCAATGACTATTTCGGCATGGATACATTAAAAGCGGATATTCGCCGTCCTCTGGAGCTGACCGGGACTCTGCATAAATTTGATGTCATGGCTAAGGTTGAAGGAGGGGGATTTACCGGTCAGGCCGGCGCGATCAGGCATGGTATTGCCAGGGCACTGTTGGAAGCAGATAGCGAGTACCGGCCTTTGTTGAAAAAAGAAGGGTTCCTTACACGAGATCCCCGTATGAAAGAGCGGAAAAAATACGGTTTAAAGAAAGCCCGTCGTGCACCCCAGTTTTCCAAGCGTTAAAATTCTGTTTATTTTACATTCGAGTTTGTTTACAATTACAAAATTTGCTTTTAGCAATCGCCAACCGTCTTTGGTTTCTATACCTTTGGCGGTTTTTTTGTGGGCAAAAATCAATAAAAAAATACAGATAAATAGGATATTCCATCGCAGTTGTAATCCCTCGTATTTTTACATAATGTAACTGGACAAAGTTGCAAAAGGGATTCCCTTACATATATTTTTATACTTTATACAAAATAAGTATTGACTATCACCTTAGGGGTTAGCCTATGATAATTATGAGGTGATAAAGATGTTAATTAAAGATGTTTGTACAGTGAGGAAGATATTTCTGTATTAAAAGAGATTGGAGTTTTAAGGAAAAGCTGGCAGAGCTCTTGTCAGCTTTTTTATTTCTAAGGACAAAGGGAAAAGTGTTTCTGCCAGTAGTTTTATCGTTATATTGTATCCCTGGAATAATTTACGATCATTAAAGTATTGTTTTTAGTATGGAGAATTCGCTTAAAGGGAAAGAATTCAGGGCTGGAGCAGCAAAACGGGAAATCTTGGTAGTTGTCAAATATCTAAAAGTTTATTATAATAAACGTAGGAGAGATACGATAGTAGAAACCGGAGAAGGTTGATTATGAGCGTAAGCCAGTATTTAAAAGAAAAGTTAAAGAAAGGCACTGTTCATATTACCCTTATTGACCCGATGAAGCAGTCGCCGGATGCAGCGGCCCGTCTGGCCCTTACTGCTCAGGAAGTGGGTAGCGATCTTATACTGGTTATAGGATTAAACGGCCTTTCGCAAAGAAACCTACTGGAGACGACGAGAGCGATTAAGGAGAAAATTTCAATCCCCCTTGTATATTCGCCCGCAGGGGGAGAAGCCTTGTGTTTTTCCTTTGACGCCTTTTTCTTCGGAAGCCTTCTTAATGCGAAAAATCCACACTATTTCTGCGGCGGGCAGGCCCAGGCGGCTATCATCCTGAAAAGGATGGAAGTGGAGACTATTCCTGTCGGATATATTGCAGTAGAGCCGGGCATGAAACTCGGAGATGCTGCGAATGTGGATCTTATTTCCAGAGATAACTACTGGATGGCTACGAACTATGCGGTTGCGGCAGAGCTTTTTGGAATGGGGTACGTATATTTTGAAGCAGGTGTAAATGCCGCCCAACCCATCCCTGCCGGCATGATTCGTGCCGTTAAAAAAGAGCTTTCGGTTCCGCTAATTGTCGGAGGAGGTATCCGTACTGCTGTTGATGCACGGCGCGTAAGGCAGGCCGGTGCTGATATGGTAGTAACAGGAACAATTATTGAAAATGCAGGTTACCGTGAAAGATTGCGTTCCATTCTTAGTGCGCTGAAAGACTAACACATTAAAAGACACCATGCCTGCCCGTATAGGGCAGGTTATTTTTTTGCCATATTTAAAATTAAGAAAGGAGAAAAGGTATGCGCAAACTATTGCTACTTATATTAATAGCAATTCTATGTTTTTCTACAGGCTGCCGCATGGAAAAGCAAAAAGAAGTGATGGCGGGTTTGCGGCCGGACAAATACTGGAAAGAGGTCTGGAAAGTGGAAGAAAAGGAGACTCAGTTGGAGTTAACGCCCGAAAAAGCTGTGGTAGAAGCATTTTGCCGCGTAAAATACCTGGGCGAGAAGCCTGCGGAAGATGTACGGATAATGATCGGCAGCCCTCTCATGCAGGCGTTAATTGAAGACGCTCCTGCGGCAGAATATGAAACCATCCAACCGGGTGAAGAGGTTGAATATCGTTTAAAGCATGAAGTTGATTCCTGGCAGGAAAAGGTGACCGTGGGCGTTTCTGAACAGAAACTAAAAGAAGACTTTCTTATCAATTCTTCTGTGCAGGTGGGCTGGAGATACGGCGCAGAGGAATACAGTATTGACTTCTATGACTGGAAAGATGCGCACCATTAGATGTTGACGATAAGCCACATTTTTCTCCATGATTTCCTCTTTTATGATACACTATGCCGGCGGGCTTAAAGTCCCCCTAATTCTACCATAAGGGTCTACCATAAGGGCAGGAGAGATGCAAATCCATCCTGCCCATCAAGTTGCCCTATATCCTGCAGCCGGAAACTCACACTTCTGTATTCCCAACATAAAATAAAGCAAAAAAGGAAGTTTATAACGATGAAGAATACGAGAAAAGTGCGCCGGGTTTTCCCCGGTTCCAATTCAGCGTATGGCTTCTATTCATTTTTTGACCAGATAGCCTTTCCGCATGCCAACAGGGTTTTTATTATTAAAGGAGGACCTGGTGTCGGCAAATCTACTTTTATGGAAAAGATCGGCAAGGAAATGCAGGAGCGCGGTTTTGCTGTGGAGTACCACCACTGTGCCTCCGACAGCGGTTCTCTGGACGCCCTGGTTATTCCAGGCCCGGGAATAGTCTTTATGGACGGTACTGCTCCCCATATTGTAGACCCCGTTAATCCGGGTGCTGTTGACGAGATAATTCATTTTGGAAATTACTTGAATGAACACGGCATAAGGGAGCACCGGGATTCTATAATAAAGTTAACCGCAGAGATAGGAAGGCTTTTTAAGCAGGCTTATAGGCTTCTGGCCGCAGCCGCGCTGTATCTTGAAGCATCGGAGAGTTGTGACAACGCGAAGGAGCTGCCCCAGGATCCCTGGAACCTCCTGGCCCTGGAACTTATTAATGAAATATTGTCGGGCAAACGTGCAGTAAAAGGCTACAGTGGGGTAAGGCGACTTTTTGCTTCAGCAATTTCTCCCGGGGGGACAGTTAACTTCCTGGATACCCTGGTTGAAGGATTGGATTATGTTTACATTATTCACGGTGGAAACCGAAATGCCAAAAGCAAGCTTATAGAAAGAGTGGCGGATGCCGCTGCCATGCGCAACTTTTACATAGAGGCTTATCACTGTGCTTTTGAGCCCCACAGGATAGACCATCTGGTTATACCGGAGCTCAGTACAGCCATTATTAATAGCATGGAACCCCACTGTTTCTCTCACCCTAAAGTCTGCCGGGAAATAGATGCCCGGGAATTTGCTCCCCGGTTGCCCCGTGCCTTGCATAAAGAGAAGCGCGCTTTCCGGCTCAAGTATCAAAGCGCTCTAAGCGAAGCTATTACTTTCCTCACCAGGGCAAAAGCAGCCCATGATGAACTTGAGGAGCTATATATTCCGAACATGGATTTTGCTAAAATTGACTCCCTGTGCCGTGAAACCCTGCAACGCACCCTTGACTTCGCCTGCATCTCCGGGTAAATGTCTATTAATTTATGATATAATTGGGCATAATTACAAGTAAAAAGGGGTGCTCTTGGGTGCTTGTTTTCAAGCACTGGTTGCGTGCCGTACGCCCCTGGGTTTATCCGGCCTCGATTGTGCCGATCTTTCTGGGGGGCATACTGGCACTTGACGACGGTTTCTTTAATCCCTTCCTTTTTTTCCTGACACTGGTCGGCGGGGTTTTAATCCATTCTGCCACGAACCTTTTTAATGATTATTTTGATTTTCTAAACGGCCTGGATACTCCATATTCCTATGGTTCCAGCAGAGTTCTGGTCGAAGGGCTCCTCACACCGGGGCAGATACTTAAAGGCGGCATTGTTGCTGTGCTCCTGGTCGTTCCCATTGCCCTGTATTTATTTATGGTCAGGGGGCCTGTGCTGTTGCTGCTGGGTGCGCTGGGAATTCTGGCCGGGTATTTTTATACGGCAAGGCCAGTCGCCTTAAAATATCGCGGAGTTGGCGTGCCTGCTGTTTTCTTTTTGATGGGTCCCATAATGGTTATTGGTGTTTATTTTGTCCAGACCGCAAGGTTCAGTCCTGCTGTTTTCCTGGCCTCACTGCCGGTAGGCTGCCTGGTAGCCGCCATTTTATATTCCAACGAATACCGCGATATCGACCACGACAGCAGCTTTGGGATCGTTAATCCCTCTATCCTCCTGGGGCGTAAAAGAGCACGCTTTGTTTATTACTTCCTCGTTACCAGTGCCTATCTCCTGGTCATCGTTATGGTAGTTTCCGGCTTGATATGCACATGGTCGCTCCTTACCCTTTTAACCTTGCCGTTTGCTTTAAAGCCTATCAGGGTAATAGAGGTAACCTCACAGGGGGAAGAATCCGCCCAGCTTCCTATCATTGATGTGCTTACCGCAAGGTTGCACCTGCAGTTCGGCCTGCTTTTTATCTGCGGTATAGCTATAGGTCTTTTTTGAGCTTCTTTAGAGCTCTCTTTTTTGTTGCCGGCATAAAGTCCGTAATATGTAAAAAACGGGTGAAACATGGAGAAATATCGGTAATTTTTCCTTTTTATGCCCCTGCCTGCTGTTCGACTTTTTTTAAGATTTCCGCTAAAGTTATGTTACTAAATGGGGCTATTTTTGTATGTTTTTATGCCGGCGAGACCGGCATAACGGTAAATCTCCGCAAATCGCTCCGCAACAGCAAATTGCTGATTCTAATAAAAGAGAGCAGGATCTTATTTATGTTTATGTACAGAACGGGTTTGACTGTTTTTTTTGCACTTTTTTCTGTCATGCTGTTATTTTTACCCCTCTCCCTGACGGGATGCCTGGCTTCCCTGGGAAAGGAAGCAGAGGCTATTCCCGTAACCCATTCTGAGAATGAAGGCTCTGCTGCCGGAGAGAATGAAGGGGGCCTTGACGAACGGGAAAAAGAGTTGGCAGAAAGAGCGCTCAAGGAAGAGCAGGAGCGCCTGGCCCGGGAAGAAAGGATTAGGCTTGAGGAGCGGCGCAAGGTTGAGCTCGGTTCCTTTTATGTCCCTCTGCCCCCTCTTGGCGGGCAAAAAGAAAACAATCCGGTTAAAGCCCGGGGGATATATTTAACAGGGAACACGGTGGGGCATCCCCGCTACCGTGAACTGCTGGATCTTGTAGAATCAACAGAGCTGAATGCAGTGGTTATTGATGTTAAAAACGATCACGGCCTGGTCACCTATCCTACAGAGATAGAAATAGTAAAACAGGTGGGCGCCGATCTTAACGTTCCCATCAAGGACCTGAAAGCGGTACTGGATGAGCTGCACAGTAAAAATATCTACACCATTGCCCGCGTGGTTGTTTTTAAAGATCCCTATCTGGCCGAGCAGAAACCGGAGTGGTCTATCCAGCGAAAAGGGGGAGGCCTCTGGAGGGACCGTAAGGGCGTGGCCTGGATTAACCCCTATGATCGAAACGTCTGGGAATATAATATCGCCATTGCCAGGGAGGCGGCCCTCCTTGGTTTTCAGGAGATCCAGTTCGATTATATCCGCTTCCCGGAAAATGCCCATATTGTAGACAAAGAAGCCTATTTCCCCGGCGGAGATGCTCCCAAAGAAGAGGTCATCGCCGAGTTCCTGGCATACGCCCGCGAACAGCTGAAAGATTATAATGTCTATCTTTCCGCTGATGTATTTGGCGTTATCGCCACCTCCTGGGGCGACAGTGATCGCATCGGGCAAACCTGGGAGGAAATGTCGCCGCACATTGATTATATCTGCCCCATGGTTTATCCCAGTCATTACGGCCCGGGATACTTCGGATTCTCTGTCCCGGATGCCCATCCGGGAGAAACGGTGGGCTACGCGCTCAGCGATGCGCTAAAACGCAACGCCACCCTTTCGAAACCGGCGATTATTCGCCCCTGGCTGCAGAGTTTTACGGCTTCTTCATGGGTCGCCGGGGCCATAACATACGGACCGGCTGAAATTCGCCGGCAAATTGAAACGGCTCAGAGCATGGGGATCGACGAATATCTCCTCTGGAACGCCAACAACCGCTATCAGCGGGAATCGCTCCTTGTGGCGGGGGCACCGGATCCGGTTCTGGAGCAGTTTTTTCAGTCCAGGGAAGCGGGATTGGATTCGCTGGGGAGAACTCCCGGGCAGGCTGTGGAAATTTTCCTGGAAGCCATCCGAACCAGGGACTGGCGGGAAGCCTTTGCCCTTCAGATTACAGAATTCACCATGGATTATCGCAGCTACCCTGCCTGGAAAGAGAAATGGACGGCACGGCCTGTCTACTGTGCTGTAGAGCATCCGGAGGTGCCGGCCGGGGGAAGCGCCGGCCCCTTATGGGTTAATCTGGAGGTTCACTTGACAGTAGAAGGTGAAGAGTTTAAACTGGCTGGTGAGAAGTGGGAAGTGAAGCTCGAGAACCATCTCTGGAGAGTAAGGCCTTCAGATACCTTTCTAAGGCTGATGACTTACAATCCGGGCGCTGAGGGGTAAGGGGATTATGCCGGCGGTACCGCATCTTTATGCTATTGGCGTTATCGCCCTGGCCTATCTGCTGGGTTCAATTCCCTTCAGTTTTCTCCTGGGAAAACTGTGGGGCAAAGATCCCGGAAAGGTAGGCAGCGGCAACATCGGGGCGGCCAATACCTTTCGCAACATTTCCCCCCTGGCGGGATTGTTGAGCCTGTTTTTTGATGCAGGAAAAGGCTACCTCTCCGTTTACATCGCCGGAGCAGCCGTAGCGGGAGTGACAGTACCCCTCCTGGCCGCGCTGGCTGTCGTGACCGGCCATAACTGGATGCTTTTTTTAAAGCTCCGTGGAGGCAAGGGAATGGCCACATCGGCGGGCGCGCTGCTGGCCCTCTCCCCGTGGGGCGTCCCTGCCGTCCTGGCCGTAATGATCATCCTGGTTTTTCTGCTGCGGGATACCAATGCGGCCGGCGCCCTCGGTATGCCGGCGCTGCCTTTTTATCTTTATTTCGCCTTTAATTGCTGGACGGCATTTCTGGTGGGAGCGCTATGGGCGGTGGCGGTGATGGTGAAGTGCCGGTCGGACATCAGTGCTTACAGGGCCGGCCGCCGCAGCTTGCTATGACTTTACTTTTTGGGGATAATCTCCGCCCGGAAACTTTGCAGGATCTCCCGGTATTCTTCTTGCAACTGGGTGACCGTCTCCTTCCACTGGCTGAGATGCTTTATATTAAACCCTGCCAGGGCTGATCCCCTGATTCCTTCCCGGCTGAGCTTTTTTAGCTGGGCTGTGCCGATGGTTTCCTGCATTTCAGCCGCTTTTTCCTTTATTTTCAGGATGTACTGGCGATACAGTTTTTCAGCTTCACTACAGGCTTTCTTAATTTTCTCATTGTCCGTTAAAAAGGAAACGGCCTGCAGTACAGGCAGCGTGTTTTTCAGATCCATCGCTCCTGTAACCTCGTCAAGAAAAGCGTTTAAAGCTGTTTCCCGGCTCTCCTCGGGGTAGCGCATCAGGCTTTCCCTGATTTCCTCTTTCTTCGTTTTTCCCTGGAGAAAAGAACGTCCCAGCGCTCTGGCCGCCCGTATATACTTTTCCTGTTCCGGATCTTGGACTTCCGACGCAGCATCCTCCAGCTTTTTCGCCCTCTCCAGCGCTATCTCCAGGGCGGATTTCATTTTCTTCACCGGCTGTCTCTCCCTTCTGATTTATGCTATAATATGAAAATAGGAAATTCTACTCCTCTGAAAAGGCAGCGGAAACGAAATAAGGCTATTGCTTGCGACAACCTACCCGGCTAATTCCCATAAAAAGGAGGAAACATTCATGCAACTTACAGAAAGAATATTTTGCTACCTCTGGCGCGGAAGAGGCAATAACTGCAATTCCTATCTCTACGCCGGAGAAAAGGTAATCCTGATCGATCCGGGGCACCTGCAGACCGAATTCAGGGAAAATTGCCTGGAGATACTGCTGCGTGAGCTCGCCCGTGACGGTTTTACCCTAAAAGAGATTGATTTAATCCTCTGTACCCACGGCCACCCCGACCATTGTGAGGCAGCAGCGGGTATCCAGGAAAAAACATCGATTAAAGTTGCCATGCACAAGGATGACGAAGCCCATATGGAACAAATGGCTCGTTTGCTGGAACAGATGATGGGAATGAGTCCTGCCCTTCCCCGCGTGGACCTCTTCCTGCAGGAGGGAGAACTGGAGCTTGGGGCTACAGGAAAAGACAAGATCCAGGTCATACATACACCGGGGCATTCTCCCGGTTCAGTGAGCTTCTATTTTCCTGCGGACAGGGCCCTTGTTACCGGTGATGCGGTTTTTAACGGGAGTATTGGCCGGACGGATTTCCCTGGAGGCAGCCTGAAAACCCTGGGAGAGAGCATCAGCAAGCTTTCCGCCATTAAGGATGTGGAGTGGCTGCTGCCCGGGCATATGGGGCCTGTCAAGGGTCAGGCGGCCATTGAAAGAAATTACATGTTGATTAACCGCATGTTTTTTTATTAACCGCATATGTTTTTAGCTGTCTGTTCCAAAGAATAGTTCAACACAGGGCAGAAAAAACCTGCCGCACCGGAAAGCTTTTATCAGGAAAAAGAATGTCAAGGTCCAGTGAGCTAAACACAACCCCGGAAGTTTTTACCCCCGGGGTTGTAGAGCCTTGCGCCATATTGCGCCATATTTGGCGGCGCTGGTTCTTCCTTTCGCTTTTCTCTTGTCAACCTCTACTTGCTCTCCTAATGGGGCAGGCGCTTTACATTTACCCGCACGGTATCGGTTTGTTTTTCCTCCTTTTTAGGAGCGGTTATCCGCAGGACATTATTCTCCAGGCTGGCTTCCGCAGCTTCGGGGCGGACTTTTTTGGGCAGGGGTATTGTGGTGCGGAAGGATCCGTAGCGCCTTTCCATGAAGCGATAGTCCTTTTCGTCTCCACCCCGTTCTTCTCTCTGCTCGCCCCTGACCGTAATATAGTTCTCTGCCGCATCTATTTCCATGTTCTGTGCCTCTATCCCCGGCACTTCCAGGGTGACGACAATATTTTCGCCTTCTTCCTTGACGCTGTGGGTCACGGGCGAAAAAAAGTTGCCATCCCGGAAAGGAGACAAAGCCTCTTCAAAAAGACGGTTCATTTCCATGTGCATTCTTTCCAGCCGGCCCCATATTCCATAGGGGGTAATACCCGTTTCCTCTCGTTTCGGCACTCTTTCGGGATAACGATCCTCTTCTTTCAAGTCAAAGTCGCCTCCTAGTATTTCCGTGATATAAATATTCTTCTTGTTAATAATTTTTCTCTTCTCTTAATATTTTATTCCGCTCTGCATTGTTTTCACTTTTGTTTTTGGCCGCCGGCAGCTATGGAATTTCCACCCCGGAATGATATATAATTGAGGGTAAGGGGTAATATTCCAGGGAGAAAAGCCTGTTTTAGATGCCGGGTTGCCGGAAAAAGTTGCTGGAAAAAATTGTATCAAGAAGGTGAAACATTTTATGTTAACAGTGAAGTACAGGCTGCAAAGCGGCTTGATCGGTGTCATTTCGGATACCCATGTGCCGGCGCGTGCTTCTTCCCTCCCTCCGGAGATTTTCAGGCTATTTAAAGGGGCGGATTTAATCCTCCATGCCGGGGATCTGGAAGAGGAAAGCGTCCTGGAAGAGCTCGGCACTCTTGCCCCTGTAGAAGCCGTGGCCGGAAACATGGATCCGGCTAATTTAAAGAGCCGGCTGGGCATCGGTAAAATTATAGATCTCGGGGAGCTCTCCCTGGGGTTGATGCACGGAGCCGGTTTGCCCAGGGGGGTGCCGGATCTGGTTCTCTCCCGCTTTGAGGGCTACGCTATCCAGGGGCTTATTTTCGGACACAGCCACGTACCCTTCCTGGAGCAGCGGGGAGACCTTCTCCTGCTTAACCCCGGCTCCACGGCGGATCCCAGGCGGGGCAGCGCTCCTTCCTGTGCACGCCTCTGGGTGGAAGGCCGTAAAATCAGGGGAGAAATTCTGGAACTTGGGCCACAACCTTAACGGTTGTGGTTTTATTTTTGGTCTGTCGGCCATAAATATATAAATATAACGGGAGAGGGTGATCCTGGTAATTGTCATCAGCACTGTTAAACTGCCCACAAAATTTATCTGTATAATACTCGTGCTTCTTATTTTTTGCCTTTTCTGCCGGAGCTGTTTTCTCAGCCGGACTTTAACCGCACAAGCCCCGCTGCCTCTTTACGGGATGGTTATTGGGGTTGACCCGGGCCATGGAGGCTATGATCCCGGTGTTATTAAGGGTGACCTTAAGGAAAAGGATATTGTTTTAGCCATTGGTTTGTTCCTGCGGAAATATTTGCAGCAGGGCGGAGCCTGGGTGGTTATGACCAGGGACAGAGACGTGGATTTTTTGGAAGCCGTAGCGGGTCCCAAAAAAAGGTTAGATATGCAGAACCGCCTCCGGATCATCGAGGAAGCAGGTGTGGATCTGCTCATCAGCATCCATACCAACGGCATGAACTCTTCACTATGGCGCGGCGCCCAGGTCTTTTACCAGCAGGGGAGCGAAGAGGGTAAACTTTTGGCCGGCGCCATCCAGGATGAGCTGCGCCGCGTGGCGAAAAACACAGACCGGCAGGTAAAAGGCGGCGATTTCTTTATACTCCGCGAGGCCTCCATGAATGGTGCTCTGGTGGAGGTGGGCTTTCTTTCCAACCCGGAGGAGGCGGCGCTGCTAGCAACACCGGAATACCAGAAAAAAATTGCCTGGGCCATCTACCTGGGGATTATCTCATATCTTTCTATCCGGTAATGGCTTTCTTCAGCCTTAGGGAAGGCCTCTCCACTTTTCAGAAAGAAGGGAAAATTTTCATTGGGGGTAGGAATTTTTATTATCCTGGAGAATATAACATGTAGCAGACTTTTTTCTATAATATGGAGATAGAATTTTCGAATTAATGTATGACTCTGAACCGGTTATAAGATAATATTAACAGGATAGAGCAAATCTTAGGGAGGGAATTTCCCATGAGCATTGTAATCGCCGGTATTTCCCCCCATCCGCCCCTGATTATTCCTGAAGTCGGCGGCCGGGAAATAGCGGAGGTTCGCCGGACAGTGGAGTCTTTAAAAAAGCTTTCCTCAGAGATAGCCGCTGCCCGCCCCGAAACAGTAATCATCATTACTCCCCACGGGCCCATGTTCAGAGATGCCGTGGCTATTCAGGCCGAAGATGTGCTGCAGGGGGATTTTAGCGCCTTTCGTGCTTCCGATGTGAGGCTTACGGCAAAAAATGACCTGGAGCTGCTGCAGGCCGTTGCCGAGGAAAGCAAAAAGGAACGCTTTGAACTTGTTTTGCTGAAGAAAAAAAAGACCTCGCTTTTTATCGATGAAACAGCCCTGGACCATGGGACAACTGTTCCCCTCTACTACCTGCAGGAGGCAGGCACCGCCGGAAAGATCATGGTCCTGACCTTCGCCATGCTTCCTTACCGGACACTTTTCCGCTTCGGACGGGTGCTGCAGCGAGCCGTGGATAGAACCGGGCGCCGGGTTGCCGTGCTGGCCAGCGCCGACCTCTCGCACCGGCTTCAACCGGGAGCGCCGGCAGGCTATGATCCCCGCGGTAAAGAGTTCGATGAAAAGCTCGCCCGGCACCTGCGTGATTATGACGTTGAGGGAATATTGTCCATGGACAGGGAACTTATTTCGCACGCCGGGGAGTGCGGCCTGCGCTCCATTGTCATTCTCCTGGGCAGCCTTTCCGGCCTGAAGGCAACACCCGAAGTCTTCTCCTATGAAGGCCCCTTTGGTGTGGGTTACCTGGTAGCCGCCTTCAAAATCAGGGAAAGCGAGGTGGAAGAGCAGTCGACCGGAGAAGGAAGTATCTTTGTGGAAATTGCCCGCCGTTCTCTGGAAAGCAGGGTCAGGGGCGAGACCTTTTCGCTCCCCGATGATCTTCCTCCGGAGCTCCTGCAGCCGGGGGCTGCTTTTGTTTCCCTGAAGAAGAAGGGCCAGCTGCGGGGTTGTATCGGAACAATCATGCCGACCAAGAGGACCCTGGCGGAAGAGATCGCCGCCAATGCGGTTAGCGCCGGGCTGTATGACCCCAGATTCCCTCCGGTTTCCAGGAACGAACTGAAGGATTTGCTCTATAGCGTCGATGTCCTGACAGAGCCGGAAAAAGTAGATGACATATCGGCGCTGGACCCCCAGCGCTACGGGGTAATCGTGCGACGTGGCAATAGGAGCGGCCTGTTGTTGCCTGATCTGGAAGGAATTAATTCGGTGGAGGAGCAACTGGAGATAGCCAGGCAGAAGGCCGGGATACTACCGGGTGAAGATGTTGAGATCTACCGTTTTACAGTAAAACGTTACTACTAACAGGACACCGGACAAAGGATCTGCGGAAGAAGGTAATTAAGGCAAGTAATATGAGGGAAGCGCGCTATTATACCCGTCAAGGAGCGGAAATATTTTGTGAACTGTGCCCCCAGGAGTGTCGCCTCGCAGAGGGGCAGACAGGTGTTTGTGGTGTACGCCGGGCCGCGGAGGGTAAACTGGTCACCTTGAACTATGCTCTCTGCGGCGCCATAAATGTGGACCCCATTGAAAAAAAGCCCCTCTACCATTTTTATCCCGGCTGGGATATTCTCTCCCTCGGAACAACCGGTTGTAACCTGCACTGCTCTTTCTGCCAGAACTGGACCCTGGCCCGGGGTGAAAAAGAACAGTTCGCGAGGTCAATTACCCCTGAAGATCTCCTGGAAATCCTCCGGAGCCGGCCACCGCGGGAACAGCTCGGTATTGCCTATACCTATAACGAGCCGACGGTTTGGTACGAATTCGTCCTGGAAACTTCGCAGCTCCTGCATGAAAACGGCTATCAAAACGTCCTGGTCAGCAACGGGCTGATTAATAAGAAACCCCTGGAAGAGCTTTTACCCTTTATCCAGGCCATGAATATTGATGTCAAGGCCTTTAGTGAAGATTTTTACCGGCGCTACTGCAGAGGGAGAGGGCTGAAAGAAGTGCTCCGCACCGTGGAACTGGCGCTCCCCCACTGCCACGTGGAGCTTACCTACCTAATTATTACTACTTTGAACGACAGTCCCGCAGAAATAAGAGAGTTTGTCGGCTGGGTGGCCTCCCTGGACAGGGAGATACCGGTACACTTCAGCCGCTATTTCCCCAGTTACCGCCTGGATCTCCCCCCTACACCGCTGAAAACGATGCAACAGGCCTGGGAAATCGCCGGCGAAAAACTTTCCTACGTCTATCTAGGCAATATCGCGGATACAGAGCGAAGCAGCACGTACTGTCCTTCCTGCCGCCACCTGCTGATCAGCCGCAGAGGCTACCGTATTAAAAACGAGGGCCTGGAGGGCCGGACTTGTAAAAAATGTGGTCATACTATCAGGTTAACAGGGCATATTTATGGAAAGAATGATCTTTAACCAGCCAATCCGCGAAGACTTAATATATAGCTATCTTGGAATGGTGGCTTTTTTTATATAAGCGGATATCTTAAACGGGTTGATGGCCTTTCCCAATTTGGTGGGCCTCCGCGGTCTGAGCGGTGTGATTGCCAGGCTGACCCGGGAATATTTGGAGGCACACAAATATGTATAAACCCCATATGTAAAAAAGGATTTAAAAACAGTAAGGTAGAATAAAAAAAACAGGTTGTATTCAGCAAGGGGCGAAAATCAAAAGATGTGGGAGCAAATCCTGGCCGGCATTACAAATTTAAACGTAACCTGGCGTGATGTAATTGATATCGCCATTGTTACCTATATTCTATACCGTCTCATTCTGCTGATCAAAGGTACCAGGGCGGAGCAACTGGTGAAGGGCTTGATTATCCTTTTACTGGCCTGGATCGCCAGCGGGTTGCTGGGCCTGCGGACTATCAACTGGCTCTTACAGGGCGTGATGACTGTGGGTCTAATCGCCATTCCTATAATCTTTCAGCCCGAACTGAGAAAGGCGCTGGAGCATCTGGGTCGGGGCAAGCTCTTTAAGCGTAACCTGTATGAATATGAGGATGAAGAGTTCCAGAAACTGCTGGAAGAACTCTTAAAGGCCATACCCGTTCTTGTCAAGAAAAAAATAGGCGCCCTGATCGTTCTGGAAAGAGAAACAGGCTTAAAGGATATTATTGAAACGGGCATCAAAATAAAAGGGATCGTGACAGCCGAGCTTTTAATCAATATTTTTATGCCCCGCAGCCCGCTGCATGACGGTGCCGTCATTATCAGGGGCAATACCATCGCTGCAGCGGGATGTTTTCTACCCCTGACAGAGAACCCCAACCTCAGCAAAGAGCTGGGGACAAGGCACCGTGCCGGGCTGGGTATTACGGAAGTATCCGACGCTGTAGTCATTATCATCTCCGAGGAAACCGGTGTTATCTCTCTGGCACATAACGGCAAGCTGACCCGTTACCTGGACGAAAAAACCCTGCGCAGTACCCTTTTGAATTTCTATTCCACGAGCGGTAAAAAGAAATTTAGACCCGGTATCTTTTCCTGGAGGTTTGCTGTACAAGATGAGGATGAAATTTAAACTGTTCTCAGAAAACCGAAACATTTTAAAGGTTTTAGCCTTTTTGCTGGCCTTGATACTCTGGTTTTTTGTGACCGGGGATAGGCAGGACCTGGGGCTGGAGACCCGCCGCAGCTTTAACAATATCCCCCTGACCTGCCGCAACCTGGGACAGGACCTGGCAATCGTGGAGATGAATGAGGAGGTTACCCTGTCCCTGCAGGGGCTCCCCCAGGCTTTTGACGGGCTGACACCGGCAGACCTGGAGGCCTATGTTGAGCTAAGCGGTAAGCGGGAAGGCCGCCATGAGGTGCGCATCAATGCTGTCGCACCGCAGGGGCTAAGTATTGTCAGCATTGATCCGCCCAGGGCGATCATTGTCCTGGAGGACCTGGTTACCAGGCAGATGTCCGTAGAGGACGACCTGATAGGAGTACCCGCAGGCGGCCTGGTCGTGGAGGAAATTACTTTTACTCCGACAGAAGCATTTATCAGAGGTCCGCGGCGCAAGATAGATCTCGTCTCCAGGGTCATTTTCCGCCTGAACATCGACGGTGCAAGGGAAAACATAATCGATAGCGCCAGGCTTTACACCCTGGACGAACAGGGCAACTTTATCCAGGGGATAACCATCTCCCCTGAAAGTGTCGATGTGCAGGTAACGTTAACCCTGCCCAGCAAAGATTTGCCGGTAGAGGCCGTGTTCAGCAGCAGCGACCGGAGCGTGGAGACAGTTATCATTGAGCCCTCAACTGTAACGGTGATGGGGCCGCAAAGCCTTCTGGACGAACTTGACAGCATCCCGACGGAGGAGATCGATCTGGAGGGGCGCAGCTTGGTCTTTACCGAGGAGGTTCCCCTGGTTCTCCCCGAGGGGTTGATTGCTCCCGGAAACGAGCGCGTCAGAGTACTGGTCTATCTCGCCGACTGAAACATAGCTGCTCTCCGGGCAGTAACCGTCTTTGTTTCAAAGGCACTTTTTTGAGGGAACTTTTTTCTGCGGCTATTCGTCATAATGATATATATTTAATTTTATCAGAGTTAGGTGGTTTAGCTTATGGGAAAATTGTTTGGAACAGACGGGATCCGCGGTGTGGCCAACACGGAGTTGACCCCGGAAATGGCCTTTAAAATGGGCCGTATCGTAGCATTCCTGCTGCAAAGGGAGAACAGGGACGGCCTTTCTTCGCCTCCCTTTTTTTTATTGGGAAGAGATACCCGCCTCTCCGGTACCATGCTGGAAGGGGCTCTGGCCTCCGGTATTACCTCTGCCGGCATGAACGTACGCCTCCTGGGAGTAGTCTCCACACCCGCCGTAGCTTTCTTAACGGCACAGCTTAAAGCGGCGGGAGGGGCAATGATCTCCGCTTCGCACAATCCTGTGGAGGACAACGGCATTAAGTTTTTTAACAGGCAGGGCTTCAAGCTTGCTTCAGAGCTGGAGGATGAGGCGGAAAGGCTGTATTTTGAAGGTGAAGATACACTTCCACGTCCCTCGGGCCGGGAAGTGGGACGTTCTTTTCGCGCCGAGAAAGAGTTGCAGCGCTACCTTTCCTTCCTTAAAGACCAGGCTCCTGAACTGAAAGGATTCAAAATTATCCTTGACTGCGCCCACGGCTCCAACTGCAAAACAGCTCCCCGGCTGTACAGGGAACTGGGGGCGGAGGTCATCCCACTCAACAGCAGCCCTGACGGAGGGAAGATAAATGTAAAATGCGGTTCCACCAATCCGGCTTTGCTGCAAAAGGCCGTGAAAGAAAAGAAGGCGCACCTGGGGCTGGCCTTCGACGGTGACGGGGACCGACTTATTGCCGTGGATGAACAGGGACAGGTGGTGGACGGTGATGCCATTATGGCTATCTGCGCCGCATACCTGAAGGAAAAGAACCAATTGCACGGGGACAGGATCGTCGCCACGGTGATGAGCAACGGCGGCCTGGAGCTGGCCGGTGAAAAACATGGCTTTACAGTCCTTCGTACAAAAGTGGGGGACCGTTTTGTCCTGGAAGAACTGCTGCGCGGGCACTATTCTTTAGGCGGCGAACAGTCCGGCCACATTATTTTCCCTAATGTGTTGGCGACGGGAGACGGGCTTCTGACCTCCCTGCAGCTCCTAAAAGTAATGGTTGAAAAAGGCGAACCCCTTTCCCGCCTGGCGGCGATCATGCCGCGCCTTCCCCAGTTTCTGGTTAACTGCCGTGTGAAGACCAGAGAAGGCTGGGAAACCAACCCGCGCATCGCCGAGGCGGTTAAAGGGGCAGAAGCAAAGCTCGGCCGGGGGAGGATCCTGATCAGGGCCTCCGGAACAGAGCCCCTCATCAGGATCATGCTGGAGGGGGAGGATGCTTCTCTCCTGGAGACACTCTCCCGTGAGCTGGCGGCGACCGTGGAGCAGGAGATGGGCGCTTCGGGATGAAATAAATAATGTATAATTGGAACCATGAGCAACACCAGTTCATATAAGGCTTGATGAGGTCAATGGCACTTAATTACAGCATCTATCCGCTTGAAAACATACAACCGTTTAAGACAGCATCTATCCGGTAACCAAACTGTTCTTTCCGTCATACCAATAAAGCAAAAAAAGAAGAAGTAAAGAAATTATAGAAAATGGGGGAATAAAATTTATGTGTGGAATAGTTGGATATGTAGGGCGGCAGGACGCCTATCCCATGCTCATCGAGGGTTTGAAGAAAATGGAATACCGTGGATATGATTCCTCCGGTGTAGCCTTGCTCTGCCAGGAAGGTTTAAAAGTAGTGAAAGCCAAGGGAGAAATCGATGTTCTGGAAGAAAAAGTCGGGCAGCCCTTCCCCAAGGGGAACCTGGGCATCGGTCATATCCGCTGGGCCACACACGGGGCGCCTTCGGATATTAATGCCCACCCTCACTGTGCCTGTACCGAGGATTTTGCCGTGGTACATAACGGCATTATTGAGAACTACCGTGTCCTGCGCCAGTGGCTGGAAAGCGAGGGGCACAGCTTCACATCGGAAACCGATACAGAAGTCCTGGCGCACCTGATTGAACATAACTATAACGGGGACTTGCTTAAGACGGTGCAGGAATCCATGAAAAAAGTGGAAGGTTCCTTCGCCGTGGTGGTCATGTGCCAGCGGGAGAGCCACCGGCTGGTCTGCGCCCGCAAGGATAGCCCCCTGATTATCGGGCTGGGAGAAGGAGAAAACTTTATCGTCTCCGATGTCCCCGCCATCCTCAACCATACCCGTAAAGTCTATATCCTGGAAGACGGCGAATTTGCCTCGGTTACCGCTTCTTCAGTGGAAGTCTACTCCGCAAATTCTTCCGTGGTGCAGAAAGAAATACAGGAAATCACCTGGGATGCCGCCTCTGCCGAAAAAGGCGGTTTTCAGCATTTTATGCTCAAGGAGATCGCGGATCAGCCGTGGGCCCTGCGGGAAACCATGCGGGGACGGCTCTTAAACGGCGGCAAGGAGCTCAACCTCTCGGAGTTGGACTTTACCCCGGAAGAAATAAATGACATCTCCAAAATTTATATCGTCGCCTGCGGCACGGCCTACCACGCCGGCCTGGTCGGCAAGTATGCCATGGAAAAAATATTGCGCCTCCCGGTAGAGGTGGATTTGGCCTCGGAATTTCGTTATCGCGATCCCCTGCTGGACAAAAAGACCATGATCATCGTCATCAGCCAGTCCGGTGAAACGGCGGATACACTTACCGCCCTCAGGCTGGCCCGGAGCAGGGGCAACAAAGTCCTGGCCATTACCAACGTGGTAGGCAGCTCCGTTTCCCGGGAAGCCGACAAAGTCTTCTATACCTGGGCCGGCCCGGAGATCTCTGTGCCCTCCACCAAAGCTTACCTTACCCAGCTCCTTTCTTTATATATGTTAACCCTCTACCTGGCTCGGGAGCGGGGCCTTCTGGACCGCCAGGCGCTGGAGAAGCTCGGAGAGGCACTTTTTGCCCTGCCGGCCAAAGTTGAACAGATACTGGACAAACAAGAGGAGATCAAAGAGATGGCCGCCTACCTGAGCCCCTGGGAAAGCGCCTTCTACATTGGCCGGAACCTTGACTTTGCCGTGGCCATGGAGGGAGCCCTTAAGCTCAAGGAGACCTCCTATATTCATGCCGAAGCCTACGCCTCCGGCGAGCTCAAACACGGCCCCCTGGCTTTGATTGTAGAGGGGATTCCCGTTATTGCCCTGGCCACCCAGAACAGTATCCTGGATAAATCTGTGAGCAACTTTAAAGAAATCAAAGCCAGGAACGGCTACGTAATTTGCATTGTCCAGGAGGGCACCGAAGGGCTGGAGAAGGAAATAGATCGCATCTTCTACCTGCCTTCTACAGAGGACCTCCTGACGCCTGTTTTATCAGCAGTCCCCCTGCAACTTCTGGCCTACTACACCGCCGTGGCGCGCGGCTGCCCGGTCGATAAACCCCGCAACCTGGCCAAAAGCGTTACAGTGGAGTAGCAACAATCGTCAGATGTGTTGTTGTATTTCTCATTTGGAGGGATAAGGGAAGAGGTTTAAGGAATAAGCCCATACAGAATGAGAAAGGGGTAAAGATAAGCCTTGAAAAAGCAAGATTTATCCACTTATCCCTTTT
The DNA here is from genome assembly GCA_029778075.1 of Bacillota bacterium. Classification (GTDB taxonomy): domain Bacteria; phylum Bacillota; class Dethiobacteria; order DTU022; family UBA8154; genus UBA9862. Next base: position 21,000 of record JAKORA010000026.1, read on the forward strand.
TCCTTTTTTATATGGTAAAATTAACTATAAAGAAGCAGGTAGTAGAGGGACAAGCAAGAAATAACATAACAGCGTTGGCATTGCTCAGGATAGAGCATTAATGGCCCATTTATAAGGGGGATCTGTGGTGAGCAGTCATTTAACCAAGTTTCAACAGCTTCTGCGCGAACTTTTCCAGTTTGACTGTGCCGATTTGGACTTCGGCATTTACCGGATCATGAATTACAAGCGTGATTTAATCGAACGTTTCATTACGCAAGATTTACCCCAGGCTGTATCCAGAGAACTGGAACGGGGCGCTCTGGCGGAGCAGGCGCGGGCAGCTGAAGAGTTGGAAGCTGCCAAGAAGAAGTTGTTGGAGATAAGTGACGACGCCATTGACCCGGCGGGGAATCTGGTCAAGTATCATGATACGAAACCCGGTAAAAGATACCTTGAAGCCCAGAAGAAAGCTAAGTCCACCAAAAACTATCAAGCGCTGGAAGCTGCTGTCTACAATCACCTCTACACTTTTTTCAACCGCTACTGGCAAGACGGTGATTTTATTTCCAAGCGCCGTCGCTCCAAAAACGAACGCTATGCCATCCCTTACAACGGCGATGAAGTGATGCTTTACTGGGCCAACCATGATCAGTACTATATCAAGACCGGCGAGTTTTTTACCGACTATTCATGGAAAGCGCATAACGGGGTGACTGTTCATTTCAAGTTGACCGCCGCCGACGTGGAACAAAACAATGTCAAGGGTGAAAAGCGATTCTTCTTACCGCGTCTGGAGGAGATTGCCTGGGAAGAGACGGCCAAGAAATTGACCATTCCCTTTGAGTTCCGGCCTCTTGATGCACGGGAAGCTGTTGCTTATGGTAGTAAAAACCAGCAGGAAGCGATCATTGCCAGGGCTGTGGAGGAGATATCTCGGCAAGGATGTGTGAAAAACGCGCTGTTGGCTCTGGAGGCGCTATATGCAGAGAAACGCCGGACCGATGACGGCAAAATTGTTACAAATCTTGAACATCACCTGCGCCGCTATACCCGGCGCAACACCAGCGACTTTTTCATCCACAAGGA
>JAKORA010000297.1 GCA_029778075.1 Bacillota bacterium
GCATCCTGGGCATTGACGCATATCAATTCGGCCGCGGCCGCCCTGCTGCACCTGGACAGGGCCTATGCCGTGGGGCGCAAGATCCGGGACTTAATCGGCCCGGGTATCCCCCCGAGTTCGACAGTGAATAGGCAAAAACGAGCTATTCTAAAACAAAGAATCCATATATGACGGTGCTTTTTGCCCCCCGGCGTTCTTTGAAAACTCAAAATATCGTAGACACACGCCTATGAATAAATAGCTTGACATAATTGTAGATATCGCGGTATAATATAGGCATGTATATCCGAACTACCACCCGCAAAAATAAAGCCGGCAGCGTTGTTAAGTACGTGCAGTTGGCCCATAATTACAGGGACAAAGAAGCAGGCCACTCCAAGGCAAAAGTACTTTACAACTTCGGGCGGGAAGAAGAAGTCGATAAAGAAGCATTAAAACGGCTGGTCAAAAGTATCAACCGTTTTCTCGGACCCGAAGAAGCCTTGGCCGGTGAAGCCGGCCGGATGCTTAAATTTTTATCCAGCAAACCACTGGGCGGCACCTGGTTTTTAGACCGCCTCTGGGACAGACTGGGGATCAGGAGTGTCTTGGAAGAACTGCTTACTTCGCGCCAATACACCACCCCGATCGAGAGAGCGATTTTCGCCATGGCTGCCAACCGGGCCTTAAGCCCGGGCAGCAAGCTGTCAGTGGAAAGGTGGGTCAAGGAGGAAGCATACATACCAGGGCTAAAGAGTATTCCTGTCCAAAATCTCTACCGGGCGATGGACTTTCTGCTTGAAGCCGACCGTAAAGTCCAGGAAGACGTCTTCTTCTCCGTGGCCAATATCTTCAACCTGGAAGTAGACTTAATCTACTTTGACACCACCTCCACCTACTTTGAAACCGACATTGACGACGAAGATGATTTCCGCAAACCTGGCTTTAGCAAAGATCACCGTCCGGATTTGCCCCAGGCGGTCATCGGGTTGGCGGTAACCAGAGACGGGATTCCGGTACGCTGCTGGAGCTGGCCCGGGAATACCGCCGACATGAGCGTGGTGGAAGAGGTAAAGAAAGACTTGACCGGTTGGCGTTTAGGCCGGGTGATTACGGTTTTAGACCGAGGTTTTGTCTCGGAAGACAACCTGAAAACGCTGCAAACCGCCGGCGGGCATTACATCGTAGGCGAGAAGCTGAGAGCCGGTAAAGCAGATACCGAAGAAGCGCTTTCCACCGCAGGCCGCTACCAGAAAGTCAAAGATAACCTGGAAGTAAAAGAGATTATCGTTGGCAACGGTGAGGCCAGGAAGCGATATGTGTTGGTGCGGAATCCTATCCAGGCTGCCCGGGATAAAGAGCACAGGGAAAAGGTGCTGGCCCGATTGAAGGAAGAGCTTGCATCTGCCGGCGCCTCCAAAGAGGGCGGTCACAGCAAAGCATGTTGCCGGCTTTTGTCCCATCCTACTTACGGGCGCTACCTGAAAACCCTGAAATCAGGCGCAGTAAAAATCGATCCCGTCAAGGTAAAAGCCGAGGAGAAGCTGGACGGGAAGTATCTGCTGCGCACTTCGGACGATACAGTATCTACTGAAGACGTGGCCTTGGGTTACAAGCAACTTATCGAGGTGGAGGCGGCTTTCAGAACTTTAAAAAGCACTCTTGAGTTGAGGCCGGTCTACCACCGCCTGGAAGAGCGCATCCGCGCCCATGTGCTTCTTTGTTGGCTGGCTTTGCTGATGGTCAGGGTGGCTGAACGGGAAATCGGTGAGACCTGGCCAAAGATCAGGCAAAAGCTGCAGCTCATCCATTTAGGGGAGTTCGAAGGGCCCAAGGGTTTTGTTTGTCAAAGAACAGAGCTTACCGGTAAACAGATAAGCTATTTTAAAGCTTTAAAGCTAAAGCAACCGCCGCGGTTTTTCGAAATCTCGGCGAAAGATTCGTAGCACTACTGTGTAGTTACACGACTGTTTTTACCGGGTGCCCCAAAAGCCCGGCGTGGTAAGGCTTTCCGCTTTTTTTTAATCTACGCACTGTCGAACGCCGGTGACGGCCTGCCCCTTTATCGCCAGGAAAAGAGTCTTTCGCGGTTAGGCATCGAGCTTTCCCGCCAGACGATGGCCAACTGGATGCTCAAAGCAGCAGAGTGCCGGCTTAACCCCCTTTATGATCGGCTGCACGAGATTTTATTACAACGCGATATCCTGCATTCCGATGAAACGACCCTGCAGGTATTGCATGAAGAAGGCCGGGAGGCGAC
>JAKORA010000298.1 GCA_029778075.1 Bacillota bacterium
CGGGACCTGGCTGGTATCAGGCAACAGGGCTTTACCAAATGATGGAGCCTACATTCAGGGCATATGCCATCCCTGGGCATACAGACATCTACAATCCGCTGGATAACACTATTGCTGCTATTAGGTATATCGCTGACAGGTATGGACACCCGGCGAATATCCCCAGGTTAGGGCAGCCGGGGTACAGAGGATATTAAGGAGGGTTAATGATGAGCAATACGCTTACATGGATTAAAGGGGTTTTTGCGCTTGTTGGCGGCTCAATCACTGCTGTATTGGGGGGGTGGAACTTGGCGCTCCAGGTCTTAGTTTTATTCGTAGTGTTGGATTACATTACTGGTCTGGTAGCGGCCTGGTATGAAAAACGCCTAGACAGCAGGGTTGGTTTTAAGGGGATTTGCAAAAAGATTCTATTGTTCGTTCCTATAGCGATTTGTTATGCGCTTGATCAGATGATCGGCCAGGAGATACTTCGCTCTCTGGCTATTTTCTTTTATATTGCTAATGAGGGCTTGAGTGTCGCTGAGAATTTAGGACGGTGTGGCGTATCTGTGCCAGTTGCTCTAATGGACGCATTGGAGCAACTGAAGAAGAAAGGGGAGAAAGTGGATGGTAAAGATTTGCATTGACCCCGGCCACGGCGGGGCAGATCCTGGAGCGATAGGTCCCACCGGACTAAAAGAAAAAGATGTGAACATGGCAGTAGGTTTGAAACTTGCCGAGCTACTTAAACCGATTGCTGAAGTGAAGCTCACCCGAACAAAAGATATAGCCGTGTCCCTGAAGGACAGGGCAGCTATTGCAAATTCATTCGGATGTGATTATTTTATTTCAGTGCATACGAATTCCTTTACCGATCGGAAGGTAGGCGGTGTTGAGACCTGGGCGTATGCTCCCGGGGGGAACGGAGAAAAGCTGGCAAAAGCGGTTCAGGCTGAACTGGTTAAGGCAACAGGATTTGCAAATAGAGGTGTAAAATTTAATTCAAAATTCGCTGTCCTGCGTGACACAAAAGCACCTGCAATCATCACAGAGAACGGTTTTATCTCTAACCCTGACGAGGAAAAACTACTTAAAACAGATGCTTTTAGGGAGAAAATTGCAAAAGCAATTGCTCAGGGAGTAGCAAAGCAACTAGGTAAGAAACTACCAGAACCAAAACCGGCACAAGCACCGGCAGGAAAACTTTACAAGGTTCAAGTGGGAGCGTATAAGGAAAGAAAGAACGCTGAAGCGATGCTGGCAAAACTGAAGAATGCCGGTTTTGACGGATTTATTAAGCAAGAGTAAAATATTTCACGTGAAATACCCCCTCCTGATGGAGGGGGTTTATTTTTTTTCTGATTTTTTTAAAAAAAATGCTTGACAACGCGCACGCAACCATGATATAATTCACACAAGAAGAAAGGGAAAAC
>JAKORA010000299.1 GCA_029778075.1 Bacillota bacterium
AAGTTTAACCAGCTTTTCGTTGCGTTTGGCCACTGTTGCGCCCAGCTTGTTGCTGTTGACATCGATATCGTCGAAGAGGCCCTTGAAATTGTCCTCGCTGTCCGTCCCCTGAGCCGACGCTTCAATATTTCTGAAGATGCGCTCCAGGGTTTCGTTTAAATTTTCATCTTCTTTGGCGCGCAGGCGGACATTCTCAAAAAGCTCGCTGGGCAGGATAAAGAAGCCCTTCGTCTTTACCAAATCCTCGCGCGCCTGTTCTGCTTCGCTGTCGGAAAGTTTGGCATAGTCAAAATCAACGTTGCCGGCTTCGTGCTCTCCGGCGTTAATGTAGGCCGTGATATTCTCCGATATGTAGCGGTAAAAAAGCATTCCGAGGACATATTGCTTAAAATCCCAGCCGTCCACACTGCCTCTAAGATCATTGGCAATATTCCATATCGTGCGGTGCAGTTCTGCTCGTTCCTGTTCTTTTTTGTTGTCCATTTTTAATCTCCTCGCCCAAAGTTTTTACGTGATTGCTATTTCATATGGCCAAGTTCAAAAAGCCTTTTTGGCGAATTAAAGTAACAGCCTCATTCTTGCCAGCTCGCCCGGCATATACCACTTAACAATAGATCCAAACATTAGCATGAAATGCACTTGGAGTAATTATGGTGGTAAGGAATTATTTAAAGCGCTATCTACCTTATTATTCCATCTTTGCAATCATTATACTCTGCTATTTGTATATTTATCCACTCCGTTATATATTTAGGCATATCGTAAAAATATCCTTTTTACGATAAAAATGGTCAAATTATTTTAGGATTCCTTATTCTTGAACCTTTCCCCTTGATTCTAAATGAAAAACCTGCGTAGGAGATTAACCTGGCCTGTTTGCCTGAATATGCTCTCTCCCATCCTTAGATCGCTATGTACTATGTACTCTAATAATCACTTGAATATTTTGCGGAGGGTTTTGCCGGCTGCTCTTCCGGCGGCCCTTCGGGCTATTCTCTGGCCAATCTTTTTGGGGCTGCCGCTGGAAACGGCCTTAACATCACCGAGAAGCCTGGCCACGGTGTAAAGTAAACTCCTGGTCTTGTTGATATTCATAAGCAAGCCACCTCCTCCTTACCTTCATGGTCACAATGGTTGCTTATTACTATTTTACCATTACGGGGTGACACCCTTGTGTCCCTTTCCACGGTCACTGGCACCCTGGGGTCATAGACGCAGGGCGCCAAAAAGGGAAAAAAGAGGCGGCCCGCCGGCCGCCTGCTGCTCCAAAATAAAGGGGACGGTGCAGTAAGTCGCCGTCCCCTTATCTCAGTCGTCGATGTTTTGGTTTTCCCGGTATGCACGCCAGACGTTTTCAAAGAAGCCTTCCTCTTCGGGAATGGGCCGCACCGGCCGCCAGGTGAAGCGGCAGGCGCCGTCCCGGTAGAGCACCTCCTGCACCTGGCTGCCCAGGGCGCCATCGTCCAGCTGGAAGGTGAACATATCGGGCAGCGAGGGGTGGGGCTTCG
>JAKORA010000300.1 GCA_029778075.1 Bacillota bacterium
AAGCTGCAAATTCCTTTATCCAAGGTGCAGCAGACAGCCACATTTTATAAAGCCTTTAGCGTAGTTCCCAAAGGGCGGCATACCATTCATATTTGTAAGGGTACAGCCTGTCATGTTCGGGGGGCTCAGCGCATCATCGACAAGGTGCAGGAACTGACGGGGATAAAACCTGGCGAAACGGATCTGGATATGCATTTTAGCTTGGAGACTGTCAACTGCCTTGGCCGCTGTGCATTAGGCCCGGTGATAGAAATAGATGGGGAGACGCACGCCGGGGCTTCTCCGGACAAGGTGACGGAGACGTTAAAAAAATACTTGTAAAAACACATCATGATCGCTAAACCTGCCAGGACGTTTAATACGCTCTGGCTTTTTATTTAATGTCTACGTCTTTATATTTGCAGCGGATAAAAAACTTACCTTAGTAAAACGTTGACTGTAAGATAGATTTTTGATAATATTTTAGGTGTAAGGGTATTTTATTTTTTTGGATTCATTATGTCAGCTTTGGCATAATGGTTGCTTCCCATAAATACGGCTTTATAAGTATTACCACTTAGAAAAGAAGCTGGTTATAGTGCTAACTTTTTTGGGAGGCAGCTTTATTTTAACTACCGTTATGTTCTTATATGCATAACCATAGCAACATTCAAATACAATTCAAATGGAGATGGCGGAAATGCCAGAGGTAAAGGATCTTTTGGTGTTGCAAAGCTTTGAAAGTAAGCAAAACAGTGTTTATCTTACACGACCGAAAGAAGAAGGAAATTCAACACTTTATTTATCCAAAAAATTCTTACCGCCATATATATTTGACAAAATGATCAGAGAAAAGCAGTTGCTGCAAGGTCTGATTCAGGAAGGGGTTAGTGTCGCCAGGTTTATTACAGTGAAAGAAGGAAGTATTCTTCTTGAATATATCGATGGCTCTCTGCTAATTGATATTATTTCAGAACAGGAGATAATTGCTGGACCGGATAGTTCTTGTATTACTTTGCCTGTTTATCAGATCATTAACAGTCTATCGGCTTGGCTAAAGGATTTTTACACGGCAACAAATAAAATCGCTGGTAAACAGCTAATATTGGGTGATATCAGCTTCCGCAATTTCATTGTCAGAGAAAAACTTTATGGTATCAATTTTCAGGAATGCCGGGAAGGCCACATTGAAGAGGACGTGGCCAGGTTATGTGCTTTTGCCCTCACCTATAAACCAGCTTTTACAACATGGAAACTAACCATGGTTACCGAGATGCTGAAAACATTAATCGGGGATTTGTCATTAAACAGTGAACTTACTAAAAAATATTTAAAAAAGGAGCTTCTTACATTAATTCCTTGCGGAAAGGTGTTCTCGCACAAGTACGTGGGACTACTCTTAGACAACCTGCTGCAGCGGATTCTTTTTGTTAATACATAAATGTATTAGGCTTTGGAGGTAAATAGTAATGGATGAAAAAAAACTCCAAAGAATGGATTTTTTAAAGTACTTGACGGCAACTTTCTTTGATACTGGTTTTCAATTAATAAACTCTTTTTCCAAAAATATCGAAACCAGTCTAAATACAAACGGAACCAGCCTGCGTACAGGAACATGGGTAAAAGCAATCAGTCCCGCCGAATTACCATCTTTACCAAAGTTGATCTTTTTAAACGGCTATTGGGTATTTATTGCTAATGAGGGAGAATCCGTTTTTAAAGCTTTATGCCCCCAAGACAACTCCTTTCTTCAGTATCGGCTTCCAGAGAACAATCTATTCTGTATTCGCTGTTCATCTACGTATTGCCCGTCTACAGGTAGCAGGCTTAATCCAGAAGAGCCTGCTAAAAATAACCTGGGTCTTAAAGCCCTGCCTTTTAAAAAAGATGAAAGGGGGATTTTTGTCTATTTAGAAAAGTAACGGGTCTTTATAAGAATTTCAGTCCAGTAGCTAACTCTATTTAACTAAATTTAGTAGAGGAGGTTGTGGGAATGGAGGAGCAAATAAAAGATAAAGATAATGAAACAAGTTTGCTCAAAATGGAACTCATGGGAATATCAAGGCGTTCATTTTTAAAGTTTTGCGCTGCAACAGCTGTAATGCTGGGATTGGAAAGCTCTTATGGTCCTATATTCGCAGAAGCCGCGACAGAAGCAATAAAGAAAAAGCCGGTGATCTGGCTGCAGGGACAGGGATGTACAGGTTGCAGTACATCGTTGCTCTCCTCATTAAATCCCGGACCGGCTGAAATATTGCTGGATATGATATCCATGAGATTTAATACAACGATCATGGGTAGCACAGGCCACGTTAGCGCGGGAGTACTGGAAGAAACTTTTAAAGAGGGAAATTACCTGGTGGTTATTGAGGGTTCAATTCCCACCGCAGATCCTCGTTATTGCATTGTAGAGGGAAAGGGTTTTGAAGAACTGGTATTAGAAGCGGCCAAAAATGCCGAGGCTGTAGTAGCCGTGGGCACCTGTGCCGCTTACGGCGGTTTACCCAAGGCAGCAGGGATTACCGGTGCTGTTGGTGTTTCCGAAATTGTTAAGGACAAGCCCGTGGTGAATATCCCAGGTTGCCCCATGAACCCTTCTTGGCTTATGGGAACACTGCTGTATTATCTAAGCTTCCAGGAACTTCCTGCTTTGGACAACATAGGCAGACCTCTTGCCTACTACGGCAACAACAACATACACGAAACCTGCCCGCGAGTGAATTATTTCCAAAAAGGGCAGTTTCTGACTGACTGGAACGACCCTGCGACGGCCAACTGGTGCCTGCTACTTGTCGGCTGCAAAGGTCCCATAACCAACGCCGACTGTAATCGTAACTGGTGGAATGACGGGGTAAATAGCTGCATTCGCTCCGGGGCTCCCTGTGCAGGGTGTGTTCAACCCCAATTTTACGAGGGTGTCGCTCCCCTTTACGCTCCTCTTTTTGTTCCTGAAGGAGGAGTTGTACCGACCCAGCCAGAAACAACTGCCGGAGGTGGCGGGTTGGATGTCAAATCAGTTATCTTAGGTGTAGCCCTTGCCGCTTCACCGGTGGTTGCCAATAAAGTAGTTAATTCGCTGAAAGAGAGGAAGGGGGAAGTAAAGCATGGCTAAGATTGTTATTGATCCCGTAACCAGGATAGAAGGGCACATGAAAGTCGAGGTGGAAGTTGAAAACGGCGTAATTGCGGATGCCCGCTGCAGCGGTACCGTGTTTCGCGGCCTGGAACAGCTTGTTATCGGCAAAGACCCCCGTGATGTCCCCTATGTCACAGAGCGGGCCTGCGGTGTTTGATCAGGTGTGCACGGCTGGGCCGCCTGTATGGCGGTCGAAGAGGCACAAGGTGCTACCGTCCCGGAAATGGGCAGGGTTATCAGGAATCTGATGATGGGGGCATTTTGGTTACACGACGCTGTTTTACATTTTTATCACTTAGCGGCGCTTGACTATATTGACGCCACTGCTGTGTTGAATTATCAGGGAAATGTGCCGGAACTAATCGGCGTGCGGGATAAAATCAAAGCACTGGCGGAAGCAGGAGACCTTCATCCTATTTTGCCAACTTATACGCCCGATGATTTCTGCGTGCGCGACCCGGATCTGGTTACCCAGCTGGTATATCATTATATCCGCGCCCTGGATATTCAGGCAAAGTCCAGAAAAGCAGCAGCCATTTTCGGAGGCAAGCAACCACACCACGCCAGCATGATTCCCGGTGGTGTTACCATTATCCCCACAATAGAGCAAATTAAAAAATTCAAGGGGATGCTCACGGAGATCGTTGATTTTGTGAAAAATGTTTATATCCCTGATGCCCTGCTCCTTTGCACAGGGCCGCTCCTGCCTTTGGAACAGGAATCCGTGGGTGCAACGGCAGGTCACTACTTAAGCTATGGCGGCTACCCTCTGGACAACAACGGCAATTATCTTTTCCCCAGCGGCGTTATTTTTGATAACGACTTTTCAAAGGTCCAACCCTTTAACCGCGATGACTTGACCGAGGAAGTGGGCTTTTCCTGGTATAAAGACGAACCAACCCCGGCCCATCCCTTTGACCGAAAAGTAGAAGTGGACCTGGAAAAACAGAAAGCCTACACCTTCATCCAGGCCCCCCGCTATCAGGGGAAACCCATGGAGGTAGGGCCCTTGGCGAGAATGCTGGTAATGCAGTATCCTCCTTTTATGGAGTTACTCAGTAAAAACAACATTACCAAACCGGGCATGGTAATGCGTCATGCTGCCAGAGCTTATGATGCTCTTGTTATGGCAGATGTAATCTTCGAATGGATAGACGAGCTCATGCAGTTAGTGGGCGATACAGGTATCTACGGTAAAGAAGGCAATGCCCTGATTCATGACACAGCTAAATGGGAGCCTGTGGATAAAGGTCAGGGAGCAGGGCTGAATGAGGCTCCCCGGGGGGCGCTGGGACATTTTATCACCATTGAAGATAAAAAGGTGTTAAGATACCAGATGGTGGTACCATCAACCTGGAACTTCTCGCCCCGGGACGATCGGGGACAATTAGGTCCCATCGAAGAAGCTCTGAAAGGAGCACCGGTGCCCGATCCGGATAATCCGATTAACGTGGGACGTATTATTCGTTCTTTCAACCCCTGCATGGCCTGTGCTATTCACATCATTCATCCCAAAGGGGACAGGGAATATAGCCTTATGCCAACTCTCTAGAAGAGAACCGTAAAAGAGGCTTCAAGACAACCGGAAAAAGGGCTTCCGATTGGGGACCGGTCAAAAACAGGATGCTCGGCTCCGGCTTAAATGGAACGGCCTTTCCTTAGAAAAGAGGGACACTTTATGCCGGCACATGTAAGGCAGAATAAAGATCCACAGGAAAAAGTATTGATCCTTGGTCTGGGTAATATTTTTTGTAAGGATGACGGCATTGGTTCACTGCTGGCAAGAAAGCTGGCTTCCACCTTTCATGACGAAGAAAATATAGATGTGCTTGATGGCGGAACCACGGGGCTTGGGCTGCTGTATCTGTTTGAAGATTATTCCCGTATTATTGTCATTGATGCTGTAGATATACAGAATGAACCGGGAGAAGTCTTTCTTTTCAACCCTGATGATTTGGAACAGACTTATCCTGTCGGACCGGTTTCCTCCCACCAACCGGGTATTTTAGAGTTGCTGCGCGCGGGCAAGCTTCTCGGTAAAATGCCTGAAGAGGTTCTGATCATAGGCGTACAGATAAAAGAATTGAATTCCGAATACGGACTCAGCCCGGAGTTGGAACGAAAAGTTCCCTTCCTGGAAAAGAAAATAAAGGAGGCAATTATTTTTTATTTAAGGAATGCATGAACTGTCTATAGTATCTTCACTAATAGACATAATAACAGCGGATGCTCGACAAAGAAGTATTCGGAAAGTTACTTTTGTTCGCCTGATTATCGGGGCCCTTTCTTCCGCCAACCCCAGGTCAGTGGAGTTTGCCCTTGAACATTTAAAAAACGGGAGTATACTTGAAGGTGCATCCTTTGAAATTGTTGTGGAAAAGGCAGAAAGTGAGTGCACCAAATGTGGAACGCTTTTTGAACCCCGGCTCCCTTTCCTGATGTGCCCTTCTTGCGGCAAGCCATCTTCCTCTTTTATAAAAGGAAGAGATATCTACATCGACTACTATGAAGGGGAATAATAATGAGGGGGAATAATGATGCGGGTTTACCTGGCTAAAAACCTAAGGGAAGCCAACAGAAACAATGCGGCCGACAACCGTAAGATTCTGCGTGAGCATGGGGTCTTGATGGTAAATATGATGGGCTCACCCGGCTGCGGCAAAACTTCTCTTTTGGAGGAGACGCTGAAAAGGCTCTCTCCCAGATATCGCCTTGCCGTTATTGAAGGTGATCTCTATACTACAGAAGATGCGCAGAGACTATCACCTTGGACCCAAAAAATCGTACAGATTAATACGGAAGGAGACTGCCACCTGGAGGCCAACTATATCGGGCACCTGCTGGCTCAAAATCCCCATGCTCTTCTGGATGCTGAGATATTGTTTATCGAAAATATCGGAAACCTTATCTGCCCTGCTGAATTTGACCTGGGAGAAGATATCGGGGTAACTCTTTTAAGTGTTACCGAAGGTAATGATAAAATAAGAAAATATCCCCTTGCTTTTAAAGAAACGCAGGCCACCATAATAACCAAGGTTGATTTGCTTGAACATGTGGATTTCAACCTTGACCAGGCAACATTTGATTTAAAAAACCTCAATGAACAGGCTGTAATCTTTCCCCTCTCGGCAAAAACGGGTGAAGGGGTAGATAAATGGTGCGAGTGGCTGGAGCATCAATTGGAGAAAAAGAAATAATATGTCTGGAATTAAAAATTAACGAAACAAAAGAAAAGGTGAAAAAGATAATGTGCCTGGGGATTCCTATGAAGATAGTGGAAATTAAAAATAATTATGTGGCTCTTGCTGAGACCATGGGTGTCAATCGTATCGTGCGCATAGATATGGTGCCGGGAGTGGCTGCAGGGGATTATGTTCTGGTACACGCCGGGTTTGCCATGGAAGTTATCGATACGGAAAATGCTTTGGAACGCATAAAATTACTTGAATCTATGCTGCAATTAAGGGAAGAAGCCTGATGAAAACCGATTATTTAGAGGTAAACTCACGTGCCGGAGATAATGCATTTATTACCAAAAAACTCCTGGCTGAAGTCCGTGCTTTGGGAGAAAAAGAAGCGAACCGCAGGGGGAGAAGAGTCAGGATTATGGAGGTTTGCGGCACTCATACGGTCTCTTTTGCCCGTTCGGGGATTGCTTCCCTGCTTGAAGATACAATTGATCTTCGCTCCGGTCCCGGCTGTCCCATCTGTGTCACACACCAGCGAGACTTGGACACCATGCTTTCCCTGGCCAGACTAAAGAATGTGGTCATTGTAACCTTTGGCGATATGGTGAGAATTCCCGGTTCCCTGACTACTCTGGAGCGGGAAAAGGCAAGGGGTGCAGCGGTGCATATATGTTACTCCCCCATGGAGGCACTGGAACAGGCCACCCGTTTTCCCAGGCAAGAGGTTGTGCTTTTGGGCGTGGGTTTTGAAACCACGTCTCCGGCAATCGGCACTGTTCTGATTGAAGCGAAAAAGCAGCAGTTAACCAATTTGAGCATCTACAGCATGCTGAAAATCATCCCTCCAGCACTGGATGCGTTATTTACGGTTTACCACAGCGAACTGGATGCCTTGATTCTGCCGGGACACGTCTCCACCGTGCTGGGCCGTAAAGCTTTTAATTTCATCGCTGAAAAATTTGGCCTTCCCGCCGTGATCACCGGTTTTGAACCCCTGGACCTTCTAATCGGCCTTTTCCAGGTACTGCAATGCCTGCGGGAAGAGAAGGCGAGTGTGCTTAATGCCTATACACACGTAGTTAAAGAGGAAGGTAACCCCTTTGCCATGGAGATCATAAACAAATGCTTTCTGCGGGATAAGGTGCTGTGGCGGGGATTTGGCGCTATACCGGGCAGCGGGTTGAGCATTGCTCCTTTCTGGGAAAGCTTTGATGCGAAGAAAAAATTCGCATCTGTCCTGCCAGAACTCTCCGCCGATACAGAGGAGACAATAAAAGAGAAATGTCGTTGCGGAGAGATCGTAACTGGCAGGCTACTTCCCCCTGAATGTCCTTTTTTTGGTAAAAGCTGTTCGCCTTTAAGCCCTATGGGCCCCTGCATGGTTTCTTCAGAGGGTGCATGTGCTGCTTATTACCTGCACAGAGGAGGTTATCAAAATCAAACAACTTGATGGGGAACAAGATATCATTATGATGAGTCACGGGGATGGTGGACTGCTAACCCACCAGCTTCTGAAGGAGACGTTTTTCCCTTTACTGCACAACGAGTGGCTTAAGAAGCAAGGGGATGCTGCGCTACTGGAGTTGCATGGTGAACGCCTGGCTCTATCCACCGACTCCTTTGTTGTTTCACCTCTCTTTTTCCCCGGGGGAGACATAGGAAAACTGGCAATCTGCGGTACGGTCAATGACCTTGTAGTTAGCGGAGCAAAGCCGCTGTGGCTTACGGTTGGATTTATTCTTCCGGAGGGGCTGTCCAAGGAAAAGCTGCATGCGGTAGTCCGCTCAATGGCAGAAACAGCGCGCGGACTGGACTTGCCCATTGTGGCAGGAGATACCAAGGTGGTAGAAGGCGGAAGCGACCAGGAAAACTTATTTATTAATACAACAGGAATTGGCCTCATTTGTCCCGAAACCAACTTCGATCCGGAAAACATACAGCCTTCCGATAAAATCATTGTCAGCGGAAGTATAGGTGATCACGGAGCCGCAATTATGGCTTCACGGCTTGGTATGGCGCCCGATGAAGCTCCGGCCAGTGACTGTGCGCCGCTGATTTATTTACTCGAGCTGCTAAAACCGTTTTTCTCGTCCATTAAAGCCATGCGTGATCCCACCAGAGGAGGTCTGGCCACCACATTAATCGAACTGGCGTCCGCGGCAAAGGTTGATTGTGTCATTGAGGAACAGAAGATTTTCGTGAACGACAGGGTGCGGGCTATCACTGATATTACCGGTGTTGATCCTTATTACCTGGCCTCCGAGGGAAGGGCGATTCTTATAGTTGAAGATGGCGCAGAAAAAGATGTGCTGGCTGCTCTGCAAAAACACCCGCTGTGTGATAAAGCTTCCATCATTGGGGAAGTGAAGCCCGGGAATGGGAGGCTTTTTTTACGCACTGTTTTGGGAGGCACCAGGGCATTGCATATGCTTGCGGGAACACCCTTACCAAGAATATGTTAAGAGCAACAGAGGACGGTAAAATGTGTGGTAACTCATATAGCGTTTTTTTTGTCCCCAACGCATAGCATTTGAGAAGCAAAACTTTTTTACGAATTGCTTTCACTGATGACTGCAGCCGCATTGTCCCGGCCGCCAGGTTTTCCTTTACGGAGAAGACAGAAGACCTGGTGCGTTTTTTTTTTGAACTGAAGATGAGATTGATATATGTAAATTCTTATGTTATTATAGTAATTAAGATAATTATAAACATTGATAATTGGGTGCGTTATCGCTATTGTGATAATATCTGCATAAATGCTAACTGCAGGTAAATTTGATTATACATATAATGCAATTATATAAAGTATCTTTTAATTATTAAGTGCTGAGGTATGGGGGTATCTATGGAAATTAAAGGGGTCGTTAATTTAACGGGTTTACTGGATGGTTCTGGCGACGGTTTCTTTATCTCTGATGCCAAAGGGAAGCTTCTGTATTGTAATCCGGCAACCAATCCCCTGGTAGGCATCAATATGGTCAAGTATAAAAGCCTGTATAATTTGTTAAAGAAGAATTTAATTAATAGATCTACGGCCATAGAGGCTATTCAAAAAAAGAGCGTGGTGACCGGAGAAGTAAAAAGCGCAGCTGGCAACAGTGTAATTGCAACCTCAGCACCAGTTTTTAATTATGAAGGGGATTTGGAATGTGTTATCTGTAATTTAAGAGACTATTCCAGCTTATACCGCGATAAAAAGAAATACTATTCTTTAAACCAAAACAGAAATAATAAATTAGAAAGCGCTTATAAAATTTTAAAAATAAAAGGCGAGGACTATAATTATGAACTTGTATATTGCAGTAGTGTCATGGAGGAAATAATAACTCTGGCGATTAATTTAAGCAAAGTTGAATCCACGGTGTTGCTTCAGGGTGAAACAGGCGTAGGAAAGGAACTGATTGCTCACCTTATTCACGATCGCAGTGAAAGGAAGGGAGGCCCTTTTGTTAAAATAAACTGCGCCTCCATACCCGCAAATCTGTTTGAATCTGAACTTTTTGGTTATGAGCCGGGTTCATTTACCGGCGCATTAAAAAAAGGCAAGAAAGGCCATTTTGAGCTCGCACACAAGGGGACCCTTTTCCTCGATGAGGTAGCTGAAATATCCCTGGAAATGCAACCTAAATTATTAAATGTCTTGCAGGATAAAAAAATATTCAGAGTTGGGAGTACAGAAGCCAGACCTGTAGATGTGCGCATTATTGCAGCAACGAACAGGGATCTCAAGAAAATGGTGGATGAAGGAAAATTTCGTGAAGATTTATACTACCGCCTTAACGTTATTCCCGTAGCAATTCCTCCTTTACGAAATCGTATGGTTGAAATACCAATGTTCGTTTCGTACTTTAAAAATAAATTTCAACAAAGATATGCTCTGGAAAATAAAGAGTTTAGCCAGGAGTTGATTAAACATTTATATTGGTACCCCTGGCCTGGGAATGTAAGGGAGTTGGCCAATTTAGTTGAACGGTACGGTACACTCTCAATATAGCCCGGTGTGTGCTTCAGAAAACTTTGCCAAAAAGGTGCTGATGCTTAGGGAAGATGATATTTGTTTTTCAGCAGCCAGGCTGTTTTTTGCATATGGTATTGGAAACGGCATGTTCTTTCCCATGGCCGTTGGGGCATCCGCGGTGCTAAACCGTAGCCGCCCGACACCTGAAAGTGTTTTCAATCACCTGAAGCGTTTTCGTCCCACGGTATTTTTTGGCGTGCCCACTCTCTATGGACAAATGCTCGAGTACAAAGAACGGCAAGATAAGGAATTGGGGACTAAACCGGATCCCAATGGCGATCATGAGCTTTCTTCCGTGAGAATATGTGTATCAGCAGGTGAGGCTTTACCTGTGGACATATATTATCGTTGGAAGGAACGATTTGGCGTTGATATTTTAGACGGCATAGGCTCAACAGAGATGCTGCATGTATTTGTCTCCAACCGGCCCGGTGATATTAAACCGGGTTCTACAGGAAAGCCGGTCCCCGGCTATGAATTAAAAATCGTCGATGACGACGGGCAGGAGGTTCCATGCGGGGAAGTCGGGACCTTACTGGTAAAAGGGCAGAGTGCTGCCCAGCATTACTGGCGCAACACGGAAAAAACTCGCTTGACGATGAAAGGCGAATGGCTGGATACCGGGGATAAATATTACGTTGATGAGGAGGGCTATTACTGGTGCGCCGGTAGAGGTGACGACATGATTAAGGTAGGGGGAATCTGGGTTTCGCCGGTTGAAGTTGAGGGCTGTTTGCTTCAGCATCCAGCAGTATTGGAATGCGCAGTAGTAGGGCACCCCGATATAAAAGGGTTAATTAAACCCAAAGCTTTTGTTGTGCTAAAAAGTGGATACACCGGTTCAGAGGATTTGATTGAGGATCTTAAGAAATGGACACTGGAGAGGCTGGCAAAATATAAATATCCCCGTTGGATTGAGATAGTATCTGAACTGCCAAAGAACGCAACCGGTAAAATACAAAGGTTTAAGCTACGCGAAGAAGGGAAGAGATTTGCGAAGGTCCTTTAGCCGAATGAGTAAATTTGAAAAAGCAGGAACCTAACAAACAGGATAAGAAACCCCTATCTTTAATTGAAGATTGGGGTTTCTTATCCACCTTAACTGTAAGATTATTTTAATTTAAATTGGTCTTATAAATTATTATTTTATAAATTATTATTGATGTAACCGATTTAATGTCAGAAGGAAAAGCAAAGGACGATGGCGAATAGAACTTTTGTGGCAGAGAATTTTGCCAGTGGGAAAGTTTAACTTAATACCGGGTCTTTCCACAAGAAGCAGGTGGGGTTGAAAGAATAAGTTGAAAGAATAAAAGGTCGAGAATAGTATGCCAAAAACATATCCAGAGGTGTTGAAAAATGAGGTATGCAGAGACGGGCTATAATTTAGAAATTGACTTATCCAGTGGAAACATTGAGAAAGTTGAAACGGATCCTATGTTAACTGAACTTCACCTTGGGGGGCTGGGTACCAATGCTAAGATACTATGGGACAGAGTGCCTCCGGAAATTGATCCTTTTTCTCCTGACAATATACTGATTTTCAGCGCCGGCCTTTTAGGCGGCACACCCGCTCCTGCTGCTAATCGCACCATTGTCTCCACCATTTCTCCTCAGACTTTGCTAATGGGTTTTTCTATGATGGGAGGCTTTTTTGCGCCGGAATTAAAGTTCGCCGGTTATGACAAAGTGATTATCCGCGGCAAATCTCCCAAGCTGGTTTATTTATGGATATGCAATGACAAAGTAGAAATACGTGACGCCTCCCATTTGCAGGGCAAAGGATCGCTGGAGACGGCGGAGCTTATACGACGGGAGCTGGGCGATCCAAAAGTCCAGATAGCTTCTATCGGACTGGCCGGTGAAAACAGGGTCTATTTTGCCTCCGTTGAGCATGGCAGGTCCAGTGCCAGCCGGGCAGGTTTGGGCGCCGTTATGGGAGACAAAAAGTTAAAGGCCATTGCTGTTCGTGGAACAAAGGACATCAATATTGCCCGGCCGGCTGAATTCATAGAGATCTGCAACGGAGTGCTGGATTATGTAAAATGGCGGGAGGCAAACCCCATTAAACATGTGCCGCCTATTCTAGCCGGGCTGGGATCACCGCAGGAGATGGCCATACATGACGAGGAGTGGCACACTACCGCTTTCTCCTGGGGTAATGCCCGCTACAGGAGAAAAGATTTCTGGACCGAGGAAGTTGAGCGGGAGTGGACCAGGATCCAGGACGGAGCAGTGGAGCGTTTAATAAGCTGCTATAACTGCCCGATGAAATGCGGTGCCATCATTGCCTACCCTACATTGGAGCTCTCCAAATACATGATGAAATGCTACTCCAAACTTACCTATGTAATGGGGGCGATGACAGACAATCTGGAGTTTGGTTATAGAATAGCCGGGCTTGCCCAGGGGTATGGGGTGGACGGTTTCACGGCACCGCAGGTTATGGCCTTTGCCGTGGAGCTTTACGAAGCCGGCATCTTGACTGATAAAGACCTGCCGAATTTTCCAACTGACAAGGAAGACAGGTTCTTCTATCTCCTGGAGAAAATCGTCCGGCGGGAAGGGATCGGGGATGTTTTGGCCAATGGCGTTTACTGGGCAGCGCGACAGATCGGCAAAGGCGCGGAGCAGTTCGACCGTAATACCATTAAGAAACATGAGCAGATTCCCATCAAGCTGGGAATGCTGAATCCTATCTTCTTCCTTTTGCTCTCTACCGGCGAAAAGATAAATATTACGCAAATTGAAGGGCAGATGCCCCAGGCGCCTTTCCCCAACCCAGAGGACCGCGAAGAGTTTGTTAAAGACTGGATCCAGGCTCCCAGTGAAAATATTAAAGAATTTTTCTTGAAATGGGAACCTCGCGGAAAATACTCTTTTCCATATTATCCGGATTTTCAAACGGCTTGTGAACTGGTTGAATGGATGGAGACGATGCATTATATTGATGACGCCCTCGGCATATGTGCCGGCATGTCGTCATTCCCCATCAAACCCCCGTACCATATACACAATTTGCCCCAGTTGATCTCGGCAGCGACTGGGCTTGATATTGATAGAGATATGCTATGGAATAAAATAATCAAGAGGAACCGGAACCTGATTAGAGCCATTAACGTAAGAAGAGGCTTGAGGAGAAAAGATGATAAGCCCCCTGAGGACCACTGGAAGAAAAGATTTCCCGAGCATGAAGCCAAACTTTTGGATGAGTATTACAAATTTAAGGGGTGGAATGCAGAGGGTATTCCCACGAAAGAGACTTTACAAGAATTGGGTTTAAGTTATGTTAGCGAAGACCTGGAAAAGAGAGGTATTTATAATAATGAGCAAGGTAAAGAAGACAATTAAGACAATCAAGATTGATGTTGAGAAATGCAACGGTTGCCGGGCCTGCGAGGCAATCTGTTCCGCTTTTCATGCTTCGCCAAAATATAGCAGCAGCAATCCTGCCAGGGCGCGGATTCGTGTCGTTCTGGATCCGCTTAAGAACATTTATCTCCCGGTGTACGCCGGTGAGTATACCCCGGCAGAATGCATGGGTAGAGACAAGTATGTGCTCGAGGGAAAGGAGTATGAAGAGTGCGCCTTTTGCCGGGCTTCCTGCCCCTCCAGGGACGCTTTTAAGGAGCCTGATTCCGGTCTCCCTCTCAAATGCGATATGTGTGAAGACGATCCGCCGCAAGAAGAACCCCTGTGCGTCAAGTGGTGCTTAAATGATGCCCTGATATACGAAGAGAGAGAAGAGGAAGTAGATGAAGAAATTGTGCTGGAGGAGTTGGAGACAGGGTTAAACTCGCTGGTAGACAAATATGGATTAGAAAATGTACTGGGTTTCGTTGCCAGAATATCACAGAGGGACTAAGCGAAAAGGTGATGACGAAGCCTGGTGTCGTCCAGGCTGCTCTCCAGATCGATCTATGGTTCAGTTCGGCTTGCGACGACCTGCCCGGCCAAATTCACGCAGCTTTAACCTGCGGGCAGGGGGCACACAAAACCTGATGAGGTGATAGACAAGTGGAAAAAGAACTGGAAAGAATGGAAGGACAGCTCGTTAAAACTCTTGCCGGCGGTAATTTTGGTGATGTAATGGTTGTCGGCGGAGGAATCAGCGGTATTCAGGCTTCGCTGGATCTGGCTGCGGCCGGTTTTAAAGTTTACCTGGTTGATAGAGCGCCAGCCATCGGCGGCCACATGGCCCAACTGGATAAGACCTTTCCTACCAATGAATGCTCCATCTGAATACTCTCGCCGAAACTGGTCGAGGTCGGCCGGCATACCAATATAGAAGTTTTTACCTATACCGAAGTTGAAAGAGTAGAGGGGGAAGCGGGAGACTTCAAAGTAACGCTGATTAAAAAGCC
>JAKORA010000301.1 GCA_029778075.1 Bacillota bacterium
GTGACGGTACCGGCGCCAACCGTCCGTCCACCTTCTCTGATAGCAAACCTCAGCCCCTTCTCCATGGCCACCGTCGTGATCAGCTCTACCTCTACCTCTGCATTATCCCCGGGCATCACCATCTCCACTCCAGCCGGTAACTTCACCGACCCGGTCACATCTGTCGTCCGAAAATAAAACTGCGGACGATAACCATTGAAAAACGGCGTGTGCCTTCCCCCCTCATCCTTCGTCAACGCATATATCTGGGCCTTAAATCTCTTGTGCGGAGTGATCGTCCCGGGCTTCGCTAATACCTGCCCCCTCTCCACTTCATCCTTTCCTATCCCCCTTAACAAACACCCTACATTGTCTCCCGCCTGCCCCTGATCCAGAATCTTCCGAAACATCTCTATCCCTGTCACCACCGTCTTCTTCGTCTCCCCAAACCCTACTATCTCTACCTCGTCCCCTACCTTCACCACCCCTCGCTCTATCCTCCCTGTCACCACTGTCCCTCGTCCAGTTATCGAAAATATATCCTCTATCGACATCAAAAATGGCTTGTCTATCTCTCGCACCGGCTCCGGTATAAACTCATCCATCGCCTTCACTAATTCCCAGATCGGCTTCGCTCCCTCCCCCTCCGCATCCGCTAACGCCTTCGTCGCACTCCCTCGTATCACCGGCGTCTTGTCACCAGGAAAATCATACTTGCTCAATAGCTCCCTAACCTCTAACTCCACTAAATCCAGTATCTCAGGATCATCCACCAGATCCACCTTGTTGATAAATACTACTATCGCCGGTACATCTACCTGCCGAGCTAATAATATGTGCTCCCGTGTCTGCGGCATCGGCCCATCATCCGCCGCTACCACCAAGACCGCCCCGTCCATCTGCGCTGCCCCACTGATCATGTTCTTGATGTAATCTACGTGCCCTGGACAATCTATGTGCGCATAGTGCCTCTTCTCTGTCTCATACTCCACATGCGATAACGCTACCGTCAATATCTTCGTCGCATCCCGCCTGAACATCTTCGCATCTGCCTTCGCTACCTCATCGTAACTCTTATACTGCGCCATCCCCTTCGTCGATAAAACCTTCGTTATCGCCGATGTCAACGTCGTCTTCCCATGATCTATGTGCCCTATCGTACCTACGTTTACATGCGGCTTCGTCCTTACAAACTTTTCCTTAGCCATCTCTTTTTACCTCCTCGGAGTCAGGCAATTTTTTTATAAAAGCCCAAGACCAGACTTGAACTGGTGACCCCGTCCTTACCAAGGACGTGCTCTACCAACTGAGCTACTTGGGCTTAACCTCTTTTCTTAAAGAGCGGGAAACGGGGCTCGAACCCGCGACATTCAGCTTGGAAGGCTGACGCTCTACCAACTGAGCTATTCCCGCTTTAAAAATGGGCAGGGAAGGATTCGAACCTCCGAAGCGTTGCCGCAGCGGGTTTACAGCCCGCCCCATTTGGCCACTTTGGTACCTGCCCGCTATAGCCGTTCCTCTCAGGCTGAGCCTGCATTCTAATCCAGAGCCAGCGAAGGGATTCGAACCCCCGACCCGCTGATTACAAATCAGCTGCTCTACCGGCTGAGCTACGCTGGCCAACATATTAATAGTTTCACTCAAGCAGTTAAAATTTTTTATAATACTCTTCTTTTTGTTGATAATAAGCTAAATTGAGATAAAAAATTACCTCGGTAATACTAAACTACTTTAGGGTTTTTGTCAAGATAAGCAATAAATTTATTTATTTTCTTTACCGGCCAGCCTGGCCCGCCCCATCCTCTCCATCATTCCCCGGTTAAAATCTATATCAAATATAATATACCTGGCCTTCTGGGCTGATGTCAACTGAGTGAATAAGAATTTTTCGAATTCTGATTCTCTTCTTTTTATTTTTTCTCTGAGATCGAGGATTTTAGCCACCCGATCTTCAAACTCTTTATCCTCAACCTTTTCATTATTAATTAGCTGCCTTAATTCCCTTATTTCCCGGGCCAGATCGGCCTGTAGTTGAGCTTTTTCTTTCTCAGCCCGGTTTAATTCAGGGAAAATAGCAGCCGTCTGGGCTTCGGTCAGATCAAGGGCTTGAGTCATCCTCAAGGTCCTCAAAACAAACATATTTTCTCTGACGTTTCTATCCCTTCTCGCTGGGTGTCCCTGACCATAAACTTCAGAAAAAGATGCCAGCAGAAGTATTATAACTAAGTAAATCAGCCTTGACTTTCTCATTATAAGCCCTCCTCAAAATTTATGTTTTCTACCTGTAAGTCTTCTGGCTGGGCCGAGCTATTCTCTGTCTCATAGTTATAATCAATATCTAAAAATTCGCCTTCCGATTCAAAGAAAATAGTTTCTTGAAGGATATCTTCTTCGAGGCTGCGGGCCAAATCGCTGGCCGCTTCTTCATCTTCGGCCAGTAACTGGCTCAGATTGAAATACGAATCCTCGTAGGACAGTATCAAGGGAAGAGGCAGTTCCTCATTTTTACTGCGCCCTATATATATAATAAGGAAAAGCGTTGCGGCTACGACCACCAGTAAGCTGGCCGCCTGCAGGGCATGCGGCTTAAAAGTCCAGGACCTGCCTCTTTTGTTATTGTTCTTATCTTCCTTTATATCTATATCGGTTGATATACCGGCTGGTAAAACGCTTATCGCTTCCTCATCCTGGGCACTCTGAATAAGTTTCTCTTGAAGAGTCTGTTCAAACTGCCGCCACCACTCA
>JAKORA010000302.1 GCA_029778075.1 Bacillota bacterium
CCAGCACTGCCTGTACGCTTTTATCCCTTGGATTCAATACCCCCAGGGAAATCCTGCTTTCCCTTTTACTGCTAAAAAAAATGTTCTCCAGCTTGATTCCGGGCTCTCCCTTTTTCTGTGTAATGAGTTCATTAACACTGTCCAGCGGGTCTTCCTGCCGGTTGACGGCAGCCGACCAGCTCTTTTCCAACTCCTGTAGACAGTCACTGCGCTGCCCCCGCAGAACAGTTAAGGGTGAAACAGTGCGGCAATGGGTAAAAACCCAGGAACCGTCGGCATCGGAAAGAATAACCAGGGAGCTGGCCACCAGCTCCAAAATGCGCTTCAAGTCGAAATATTCAGAGCTGAAGAGCTGGAGCATAAGTTTGTTAATCTCCTCGACAGCCGTGAGCAGCAACGCTCGCTCGCCAAGTTCCTTTGACTCATTTAAGGAACGCAGCAGGTAAAGATAAAGGGCTTTCACGCTGCCGGACTTACTTACCAGTTCATCAACGGTAAGGGCCCCGAACTCTCCGGAGAGCTCCTCGTGTTCACCGACGCCGTAAGCCTCCAGGCATGCCTGGAAATCCTGACGGCATTGGGGATTGCCCTTGTCCAGCCCCCCGACCAGGAGCAGGAAAAACTCACCGTTAAAGAAATCGCAAACAAAGACCGGAAGACCCAGGGGGTCATAAATGACCTGCCCGTTCCCGGTCTCTTCTCTCGGGAAAGGGATTCTAAGCAAAAAATCTTTATAGGCTGTAAAAAGTTGCGGATACCTGTCAAGCTTGTCAAAGAGCGGCGGTGTGTTATAGAAGGCTGTCACCCCTTCCGGAGTAACCACTGCCACCATCAAATTAAGCATAGAGGCCAGGGAAGAATGGAATTCACGCCATTTGGGAGACAGGATGCTGTTTATCATCATCAGTCTCCTTTCTCTGAAGCATTGCTTTGCCGGATTTGGCGACTCTGTAGCCTTTCAAAACTACCGGCCTGTCAAGCACCACCGGGCCCCGGCTGCTGATCATGTATTCGCGTGCCGTCGCCAGATGCCGGCTGCCGCGCATTTTCCGAACTTCCAGGAGGCGCCGGGTTTCAAATCCGTCCTGCAGGTAACTTAAGATAATAATGTTATCGGCAAGATAAGAGGTCCCATACTTGGTCAGCTTCAGGGAGCCCTGCGAATATAAACTTTCGGTAATGATGGTTAGAGAAATTCCCTGCATCTTAAAAAAACTGGTTAACCCCCACAGGTAATCAGTATATTTATATTTGTCGCTCATGCCAATTTCAAAAGAGGAAATACTGTCGATAACGATCCGCCCAACCTGCATCTCCAGGGCCTTTTGTTGTATTTCATAGATATGCTGATCAACATCAAGCTCAATAGGGGAAACATAGAAAAAATCGAGCAAGTTCCGTTTCAGGAGATTATCCACCCGCCAGCCAAAAGAAGAGGCGCTGCGCTTTAACTGTAAGGGGTTCTCATCAAAGGTGACAAAAAGGCCGGGCTCGTTTTCCCTGGCACCCTGGAGAATCCAGCTTAAGGACAGCAGGGTTTTCCCCGTCCCGGTCTCCCCGCTTATCAGGGTGGTTGTCCCTGCTGGAATACCGCCGCCAAGCATCTGATCCAGCCCGGGAACCCCCGTGGACTGGCGCTGGAAATCGTGACTGTAAGTCTGCCAGCTCCCGCTGAAGTGAGGATTCAAGCGCGGGAAAATATTTACTCCCTCTTGCGAGATCTTTAACAGATGCTCACCTGCTTCATAGCTGGTCCCCCGCATTTTAAGAATACGCAGGTAGCGTCTTTGAAACTTTTTTTCTTCCGCTCCGTACAAATAGATAATCCCGTCCACGACGGCGGATTCCGGGCGCTTGATAATTTCCTCCTCGTTATATTCTCCGACCAGAAGCACGGTGCACTCCCAGAGGGAGAGCTTAATATTCAAATCGGAGATAAACTCCCGGAAGGCCAGGGCAGAAGGGAGCATATCAGCAATAGCTTTAATGCTGTCAATGGCAATCAGCGCGGGCTGGAGCTGCTGAACCAGTTCATCGACAATTTCCAGCGTCTGCTTGATGCCTTTGGTTCTGATGATACTGCCGATATCCTGGTAGATGACCGTATCCATAAATGCTTC
>JAKORA010000303.1 GCA_029778075.1 Bacillota bacterium
CCCTGATCCATGCCCACGAAACCCAAAAGCTGGGACAAAAGACTCCCATTGGGGTAAAAGCGCTTCGTTTCATGCGTAAAAGTAATACCCGGCAGGTTTAACAGCCTGACCTCCTTGGCGACTTCTTCATCCACCTTTCGTTTTATATAGACGGCAGCACGCTTCTGGGTAATAAGCTCGTAAATCCGCTCCTCATTCATCTCCAGAACAGGCGCCAAGGCCCTGGCCGTAAATGAAGGATCCTCAATCTGGGGAGGGACGGCGACAATGGTCTCCACTGTGGCGCTTCCTGCCAGCAATTGACCGTTGCGGTCGTAAATGTTGCCCCTGGAAGAGCGCGTCGGTATACTGCGGTTCCACTGCTCCCATGCCTTTTGCTGTAGATCCCCGGCCATCACGAACTGCACCCAACCAAGCCGGAACACCAGGGCAACCATTATCAGGAACGTAATAAAAAAAATAAATAAAAGTCTCCGACGTATATGTAAATTTGAGGTAGTATCCCTGACCATTTTCCTTCTCCCCTGGGCAGGGTTAATCCCCTCTTGCTGAAAGGATCAGCCATTGCCTCTCTTCCGGATACTGTAAGCCCAGCTCGTGAATAGCAATAGCTTCAATTCTTTCCAGAGAGCTTAATCTCTTTACCTCAATAAGCAGGGACTCTCTCTCTTCCTCTAATAAAATGAGCTCTCTGCGCATTTTATCAAGCTGGTAATTACCGTAGACCGTCCGGCCGTACTGGCTAATAATACCAACACCAATAATAATTAGGCATAAAAGCAAACCGCAGAGCAGCTTGCTTTCGCGCGGTAAAGCGGCACCCTTCGTTTTTACCGAAGGTACAGTATATTTCCCGGTTTCAGGAAAAACATAGCCGCTCCTCGTTTTCTGTTCCGGCAAATAACCCGCCCTGTAACTTTCTTTTACTAACAACTTATTCACCTGCCAATCTGCTTAGAACTCTGAATATGGTTGAACTTCTTTTCTGCTGCTCTTAAACGGGCGCTTCTGGCCCTGGAATTCTCCGCCACCTCTTGCGGGCCGGCATAAAGGGGTTTCTTGGTTAACACTGTAATAACCGGCACTTTATTGCACCGGCAAACCGGAACCCCCGGCGGGCAAATACATCCCCGTGCAGATTCCCTAAACTGCTTCTTAACAATTTCATCCTCCAGAGAGTGGTAGGCAATGACAACAATCCTGCCTCCCGGCTGCAGAAGTTCGATTCCCTGTATGAGAGCTGTCTTTAATACTTCCAGCTCGTTATTTACGGCGATACGCAGCGCCTGAAAAACCCGCTTGGCCGGGTGGCCGCCTTTTCGCCTGGCGGCAGCGGGAACAGCGCCCCTGATTATTTCCACAAGCTGGCTGCTCCGGGAAACAGGGCCTTTGCTTTGTCGGTAGCTGACAATGGAGGATGCTATACGCATGGCCCATTTCTCTTCCCCGTATTCACGAAAGATCCTGGCCAGCTCGCGTGCCGGTAGCTCTTTTAGCAATCCGGCAGCGGTTTGGGGCAAATCCCTGTCCATACGCATATCCAGAAAAACATCATCCCTGTAGGAAAACCCCCGCCCGGGGCAGTCCACCTGGTAGGAAGAGACTCCGAGATCAAACAACAGGCCATCCAGGGCATCATAACCAAGTTTTTCCATTACCGCTTTTAATTGCCCGAAATTTGCCTTTACGGGACAAAAAGCTTCTCCAAAAGGAGCAAGGCGTGCCCCGGCTGCTTCCAGAGCATCGCTATCCTGATCGATGCCAATCAGTTTTCCACCGGGCAGCAGTTTTTGTAAAATTGCTTCGGCATGCCCTCCTCCTCCGAGAGTGGCATCAAGCATAATTTTCCCCGGTGCAGGTTTCAGGAAAGCAAGGACCTGTTCCAGCATTACCGGAGTATGGCGATAGTTCCCGAGCCCAGGAACCATGTTTCCACTCCTTTAACGTTTAAAACTGGAAATCCACCAGTTTTTCTGCTACCTGTTCAAAGGATAGGTCTGCTTTATTGCGATATTCTTCCCAGATCTCCTTGCTCCAAATCTCGGCCCTGTTGGATACACCGATAAAAACCACTTCTTTCTGTAAACGAGAATGCTCCCTGAGCAACGGTGGAAGTAAAATTCTTCCTTGTTTGTCTATTTCAACCTCTGTAGCTCCAGAGAAAAGCAACCTCATAAAAGCTCTGATTTCAGATTTGGTAAAAGGAAGGCTTTTGAACTTATTTTCCAGGTTTTTCCACTCAGACATGGGATAAAGGAAAAGGCAGCTATCCAGCCCCCGGGTAATAATAAACCTCTCCCCCAGTTCCTCCCGGAAACGGGAAGGCACTATGGCGCGGCCCTTATTGTCAAGTGTATGGTAATATTCACCGATTAGCATAGCTCGTACCGCCTGATCAGAAAAGTCAAAAATATTGGTAAAGTCTGCGTCTGGGGCAGCAGCCAATCCGGAGGCCGAGGTTCTTATTCCCCGTGAACACTTGTAAATTGCCTCCAACTATCCACCACTTTAAACCACATCAAACCACTTTGATGATATATTCTACCCCCTTTTTAAAAATCCTGCTAAAAGGTAAAAAAAAATATTAAAAATTTATAGAAAAAAGGAGGAAGATCGTTGTAGTAATCTATTTTTTGCTGTTACTTTTTCTTTTTTCTTAGAAAAAACAGTAAAAGAAACGCCACAAAAAAAGGAAAATGCTGTCGTTTATTTTTAGGATTTAGAATCTTCACGCGGCAAAAAAATTTTTTGTACAGCGGGGAAACAAAAAATCATAAAAAAACACCGGCGTTTTGACCGGCGTTTTGACTAATTCCTGCTTTTCTTATTTAACTGTGACATGCAGATGCAGCAAGAAGAAAAGTAAAAGGATAAAAGGAAAAATTGTTTTTTTACAGATCGACAAAATCAAGTTAAATAGTTTAAAAACATGGAGGCCGTATAGAAGTAAATCAATAAGCCAATCACGTCCTGAATGGTCGTAACAAAGGGTCCTGCCGAGATAGCAGGGTCAACACCGTAATAGTTAAAAATAGCGGGAACCATGGTACCAATAATCGCGGCCAGCGTAATGGTAAGAAACATAGCCAGGCCGACAGCGAGGCCTATTATCAGACCATTGGGCAGTCCCAGCACCGGTATTCCCTTCCAGAGCAAGCCTGCCAATGCTATAATAACACCATTGGCCAAACCCATAGCCAGCCCAACCTTGACCTCGCGAAAAAGATAGCTCCAGACATCTCTTGATTTGATCTCACCTGTAGCCAAACCCCGGACAAAAAGCGTCGATGACTGGGTCCCAACATTGCCGCCCATGCCCATAATTACTGGAATAAAAACAGCCAGGAGCACTATGGACTGCAGCGTTGCTTCAAAAACCCCGATCACACTTCCGGAGAGAAGCCCCCCCAGGAGGCTGATTACCAACCAGGGGAACCTCCGGCGGGCCAGCCCGAAAACAGAGGCATCAAGGATATTTACCCCTTCAACCTCGCCGGTACCTGCCAGCCGATATATATCTTCCGTAGCCTCTTCTTCAATAACGTCAAGGATATCGTCTACGGTAATAATACCCAGCAGGCGTTGTTCTTCATCCACAACGGGAACAGCCAGCAGGTCATAGCGGGCTACGACCCGGGCAACCTCTTCCTGGTCCATATCAGTGGGAACACTGATAACATTGCGGTACATTATTTCCCGGAGCAAAGTCCCGTCCTGTGCAGCAATTAAATCCCGCAGGGAGAGAACACCGCTTAACCTGGTCTGCTCATCGACAACATAAACATAGTAGATGATTTCTGCTTCGGGGGCAACTTCACGCAGGCGGATAATGGCTTCTTCCACAGGAATATCTTCCGGTAGGGAAATAAAATCTGTGGTCATGATACCGCCAGCCGTGTCTTCTCGGTATTTCAGCAATCCCCGTATTTCTTCGGCCTCTTCTTCGATTAAGGATAGAAGCTCTCTGGTTAGCTCCGGGGGTAGCTCTCTAAGTAAGTCTGCAGCATCATCGACGGCCATTTCCTTAAGAATGGCGGAAGCCCTGTGCCCGGTAAGCAGCCTTATTAAGGACACCCGGTCAAACTCTTCCATTTCCTGTATTATTAAGGCGGCCTCTTCATCGGAAAGCAGTTCAAAAAGCTCTTTTTTTTGCGCGTCTGTCAGTTCGTCTACCAGGTCCACAAGGTCACTGGGATGTATGCCCTCTTTTACCTGGCGCAGTATTTTCTCCAAAGTCTGCTGGATTGACACTTTACTCACCCCCCAGGGAAGCTGCCCTTTCCCTGAAAAAACTAGGTTTATTATAGCATATTCTTACAAAGGATATAAGTTTTTATAAAAACCCTTAATA
>JAKORA010000304.1 GCA_029778075.1 Bacillota bacterium
GAAAGTCGCCGGGGTGACGACCTTTCTCCGTCATTCCCGAAATCTTCAATCGGGAATCCAAAGGCTTTTAAATACTGTGGACCCCTGATAGAAGCATTCAGGGGCAGGCTAAAAGCGGCTCGAAAGTCGCCGGGGTGACGAGGAGGTGGGAATCCATGTTTTTGCCCTTAAGTAATTTAGATTCCTGATAGAGGCGTTCAAGAATGACAGACAAGGTGTCATTGCGAGCCTCGTAGTTCCGTATGGCGTGGCAATCCCAAGTTTTTTACCCTATCTAATTTGCTTTTTAGTTTTTTGAGGCTCAGAAAAGCGAGATCACTCCCTCAATCGCTCCTCGCGATGACGGGAAAAGAAAGTCCTCGTGGTGAGGGGAAAGGGTTCTGTGATGGCAGAAATCTCACAATCGGTGGTAAAAGGTGCTGGCAGAAAGTGGGGCTCTTGGCGAGGGGAGGACTTGCAAGGAGAAAGAAAAATGGGGGAAGGAATTTTCCTTCCCCCATTTTATTAAAAGCTTCTCACTCACTGTCCTCCCGAAGGAGGAGTAGGAGCCGTCCAAGTAATTGCTGTACCACTAGGCACGCTAGTTACCTCTTGAATGCTTCCTCCCGGGCCAACCTGATAGTACTTACCATCGTAAGGATCAAGATCTCCGATAAGGAAACTGGCACCACTATCTACCTGGCTATACACATAGTTCTTCCCTGCCGGGTTTTTGGGAGCACCACCGGGGAGATATGTTTTCAACACGGTGTTTATATCAGCATTTTCCGGATATATACTAAAGTTCTTTTCTGCCATATAGAGCTCCAAAGCGGTGGCTAAGTTGCGCAAATTCGCTTTGGTGGCGTTGATAGCTGCAGTTCGCCGGGCACTCATATAGTTGGGGATGGCTATAGCCATCAAAATCCCGATGATGGCTATCACAATGACGAGCTCAATTAAAGTGAAACCCTCTTCTCTTTTTTTCCTTTTTCGCACTAGGTAACTCATTTCCCTGCCTCCTTAAGTAAAA
>JAKORA010000305.1 GCA_029778075.1 Bacillota bacterium
ATTTTCCTGTGCTATTTTGTCGCCGGGTTTTTTATGGATGCCATGGCCGTTATTGTTATCTTTACAAATATTTTCTATCCCCTTGTTATATCGGCAGGTTATGATGGAATATGGTTCGGGATCCTGACCATCCTGCTGGTTAATATCGGTTTTATCACCCCGCCGGTCGGTGCGGTCAGCATGGTTACCGCTTCGGCGACAAATATTAAAATTGAATCTGTATTCAAAGGTGTTACGCCTTTCTGGATCGCTTTGATTGTATCCACGTTCTTGCTGATCTTTTTCCCTAAAATAGCTACCTTCCTGCCCAGTATGATGAGAGCAGGGTAAGACAGCTATGAACATGAAATACAGCTGCCGGATACGATTCTGTCTGTATGCAGATGGACAAACTTGATTGCGGCGCTTTTATAAACCGGCGCTTTTAATTAAAGTAGCGCCTTTAACAAACTGCCGTTTGAGCGGTTTCACTGATGCTCCCCTGTTCGCTATTCTTTCCCTTAGGAATAGCGGACGGGGGTTGAAGCATTTTAAGGGTGCGTTCAGCCCGCCGCAGATGGCATACAGCGGGTCTTTTCCCAGTTCTTCCTATTGTCTATGTACAGAAAATATCTTGACAAAAATAAGGCCTTGTGAAATAATGAAATCGGCAAACCTGCAAGGCTTGCTAAACATTCACGGTTTATAAAACAAACGGTAGGTCAAATTCAAAATTTTCTGTACTTAAAAAAAGGAGTGAGGAGGTTATGCTGCTGCCAGTGAAGTTGCCCGGAGTTTGACGATCTGAAAGCGGTTATGGTCAAGCCACGAACAGGTTTGGCCTGTGTTTTTCAAAGATGTCATGCAAGTAAATGTCGTTTGCAACCAGAGTAAAATCTTGCCTAAGAGGTGTTGAAAAATGAGGTACGCAGAGACAGGGTACAGTCTGGAAGTTGATTTGTCCACGGGAAACATTGAAAAAGTAGAAACAGACCCGAAATGGACAGAGCTTTATCTGGGAGGGCAGGGTATTGCGGCGAAGATACTCTGGGATAGGGTTCCCCCTGAAGTTGAACCATTTTCTCCCGAGAATCTGCTCATCTTCAGCGCCGGTCTTTTACATGGCACACCTGTCCCCGGTGCCAACCGTACCGCTGTGAATACTTTTTCTCCCCAGACAAATTTTCTGGCGCATTCGTTAATGGGAGGCTTTTTTGGGCCGGAGTTGAAACATGCCGGTTACGACAGGATAGTTATTAAAGGTAAAGCCCCCGATCTGGTTTATTTATGGATAAACAACGACAAGGTGGAGATACGTGATGCTACTCATCTCCGGGGGAAGGGTATTCATGAAACGACGAGGCTTATCAGAAAAGAGTTGAATGAACCGTTCGCCCAGGTAGCCGCTATCGGACTGGCCGGGGAAAACAGGGTCTATACGGCCAGCATTGAACACGGCTTCAACAGCGCGGCGCGCGGGCCGGGACCGGTTATGGGAGACAAGAGGTTAAAGGCGATCGCTGTTCGCGGCACAAAGGAGATCAATATCGCCCGGCCGGCTGAGCTCTTTGAACTGTGCATCAAGCTGAGGGCAAAAATTGCTGAGAGCATGGATGTCGGAGATTGGATGGCCGTTGATGAGGACGATAGTTTCCACCATGACAATTTTGCCTGGGGCAATGCGCGGGTGCGGATAAAAGATTATTGGAGCAAAGAACTGGAAGAAAGATGGCGTAATTTGAAATATTCAAATATGGATCGGCAGAAAGGCTGCTATAACTGTTCAAAGAAATGTATTAACGTTATTTTCTACAAAGGACGAAGATTCGGCTATAAATGCTACGGAAAAGATACTTACCATATGGCGGCCTTTAAAGAGCTGGATTTTAGTTATGAGATACTTCCTGTGGCCATGGATTATGGAGTGGATTCCTACTCTACGGCGCAGGTTATCGCCTTTGCCACTGAGCTCTACGAAGCCGGCATTTTAACCGACAAAGACCTGCCGGGATTCCCCTCCGACTCCGGGGCGAGAACTTTCTATCTCCTGGAAAAAATCGTTCGCCGGGAAGGGATTGGCGATGTTTTAGCCAATGGCGTTTACTGGGCAGCCCGACAGATTGGCAAGGGCGCCGAAAAATACGACCACAATACTACGAAAAAGTTCGAACAGCTGCCCATCAAGCTTGGAAAGTTGAATCCCCCGTATTTTCTCATGATTGCCACCGGCGAGAAGATGGCCATTACTCAGATTGAAGGCTCCTTTCCCCAGGATCCCCTGCCTACCATGGAGGAGAGGGAAGCATTTGTCAAAAAATGGGAACCTGTATTGCCTGATGACAGATTTAAAAAATGGTTCCTGGAATGGGAAAAGCGGCATGAAATATCCAATGAGGCCGCCTGCGCCATTACTGACTGGAATGAGGCAATGCATTATCTTGACGATTCTCTCGGGTTCTGCGGTTTCCTCTCATCATTCAGGGGCCAGTTCGGCGGGGGTGTTGTGTATCATATAAATAATATGCCGGAGATTATTAATCTGGCGCACGGGATGGAAATGGATAAAGAAAAATTATGGAGAGTTTTCCAGAGAAACCGCAATCTGGTCAGGGCCCTCAATGTCAGAAGGGGCTTGAGGAGAGCCGATGAGAGGCCTCCCGATGATCACTGGGCGGTTAGAGACCATGAGTTTGAGCAAAAGCTGCTTGACGATTACTACGAGTTCAAGGGATGGACAAAAGACGGAATTCCCACCAAAGAGACTCTGGATAGCCTTCAGCTCGATTATGTGAGCGAGGATTTCATACGCAGGGGGATTTTGACAGGCAACGAAGGTTCTTCCTCCCGGGAAACTCGTAGCGAAAAAGATGAAGCACAGAAGACAGGGGGGTGCTAAGCGTGAAGGGCGAGTTGACCAAGAAAAAAGTTAGAAGAATAAAAGTTGATCTTGACAAGTGTAATGGCTGCCGCGCCTGTGAACTGCTCTGTTCCGCATTTCACGCCAAGCCGAGATTCAGCAGCATTAACCCGGCGAGGTCCCGGATCCGGGTGGTTACGGATGAAATCAATGATGAGTATGTTCCCATCCGGGCTACCGATTACACGAAAGCCGGATGCGAAGGCAGGCGTGTTTATACAATTAACGGAAAGGAATACAGCGAGTGCAGCTTCTGCGGGAGTGTCTGCCCGACCAGGAATCTATTCAAAGATCCCGATACCGGACTCCCTCTCAAGTGCGATATGTGTGAAGATGATCCGCCGCAGGAAGAGCCCCTGTGTGTGCAGGCGTGTTCGCTTAACGCCCTGACCCTGGAGGAGGAAGAGGTTGAAGAGGAAGTCGTGGAAGAAGTGAAGCCGGGCGAGATGGAACTGGGCTTAAGATCGTTGATCGACAGATATGGCATGCAGAAGCTGGCGGATACCTTTGCCCGCATGTCACAGAAGAGTTGAGTAAATTGAATAATTGTGTGTAGATTGCCAGTTAAAAATCACAAGTTTTTGGCAGTACTGTTATTCAGTGTTATTTTAGAATTTCCATGCGAAAGAAGGGATTAAAAATCATGCAGACTGAAGCCCCCTTCAAAGAGATAATTGAGGAAATAAAGGAATTTGGTGGAGAGGCCGTCAAATTCTGCTATCAATGCGGAAAATGCGATACTGTCTGCCCCTGGAACAAGGTTACAACTTTCAGCATGCGCAAGCTGATTCGCGAGGCTACATTCGGCTTGCCGGAGGTAGAGCTTGAAGAGGTCTGGCGTTGTACTACCTGCGGAAAGTGCCCGCAGCAATGTCCCCGGGATGTAAGGCAGATAGACGACGTGGTGGCCCTGCGCAGGCTGGCCACGAGTTACGGCGTGTCCAATGCCCTGCTTAAACCTGTCCGCTCGGCCAGCGCGAGCCTGGCCGCAGAAGGCAACCCCTTCGTTCAAGAACGGGCCAAGAGGGCGGATTGGACAGAGGGCTTAAACGTACAAACATTTACCGAAGATATGGATATTTTGTATTTCCCCGGTTGCTTACCCAGCTATGATTTGAGATTAAAAAAAGTAGCCCAGGCCACAGCCGCTATTCTGGAGAAAGCGGGGGTCAGTTTCGGGATACTGGGTGTAAAGGAGAATTGCTGCGGTGAAAGCATCCGCAAGACGGGAAACGAGGAGCTGTTTAAACAACTGGCCCGGGAAAACATCAAAACTTTTATCGAGAACGGGGTAAAGAAAATTCTCGTTACTTCTCCTCATTGCTACCATACCTTCAAGAATGAGTATCCTGAATTCAAGGTGAATTTTGAGATAGTCCATATTACGGAGTATTTATTCGAGCTTATAAACGAGGGGAGACTGCAAATCAACAAAGAATACGGGAAGAAGATTACTTATCATGATCCCTGTTACCTGGGCCGGCATAACGGTATCTATGACGAACCTCGAGAGATCCTGAGGAGGATACCCGGTCTGGAATTGGTAGAGATGTCCGAGGCACGTGAAGAGAGCCTCTGTTGTGGGATGGGCGGCGGCAGAATCTGGATTGATACCAAAATGGCGGAAAGATTCTCCAACCTCCGCATTGAAGAGGCTGTGTCCCTTGGGGTTGAGGAGCTTGTTACCGCTTGCCCCTATTGCATCACCGCTTTTGAGGACAGCAGATTGGGACTGAATTATGAGGAGACCCTCCAGGTTAAGGACATCACGGAGATCCTTCAGGAAGTGATTTAAAGGAGGAAGGAGCCAAATATGATGGAAGAGATTGGCGGCTCGGAAACAAGGGGTGTTGCAGCAGAGATAGCCTGTGAACGCTTTTCCGGGGAGGAATGGGTCAGTACCTCGGTTCACGTGCCTGGTGAGATGGAGCTTACAATCTATGTAAATCAGCAGGAACTGGTCACCGTTCTATGTACGCCAATCAAGCTGAATTACCTTGTCCTGGGATTCCTCTATGGAGAGGGAATCATCTCCGGTATCGGCGATGTGATTATGATGCGGGTATGTGAGGATGATTCACTGGCCGATGTGAGGCTGCGCGATCCGGCATACAGGTTGCCGGAGCAGCGGACGCTCACTTCCGGGTGCGGTGGCGGCGCCATGTTTGAAACCCGGGGAGAGAGGGTTGACTCGGATCTTGTTGTTACCCCTGGAGAAGTGCAGGGGCTGATGAAGCAGCTTCAAGAGAAAATGGAGCTGTACCGGTTTACCGGCGGCGTGCACACTTCAGCGCTGTCCGATACCCGGAACCTGCTGGTAGTGGCTGAGGATATCGGACGGCATAACACTCTGGACAAGATCCGGGGAGAATGTCTGATGAGGGGAATATCGACCAGAGATCGGCTGCTGTTGACCACCGGCCGCATTTCGTCGGAGATGCTGCTTAAAGCGGCAAAGATGCAGTCCCCGGTTGTTGTTTCACGGCACTCGCCCACAGAGCGCGCCGTTTTGCTCGCCCGCGAGCTGGGTATTACACTGGTCGGGCATGCACGCGGCGGACGCCTGCTGGTATATTCCCACCCGGAGCGGCTTGGCCGCCCCACAAATTAAGTGTTGCACGGGTAAACAAAACCTGATGAGGTGATAGAAAGTGGAAAAAGAACTGGAAAGAATGGAAGGACAGCTTTTAAGCAGTTTAGCCGGCAGTAATTTTGGAGATGTAATGGTTGTCGGCGGAGGGATCAGCGGCATTCAGGCTTCGCTGGATCTGGCTGCGGCCGGTTTCAAGGTTTACCTGGTTGACAAGGCGCCCGCTATTGGCGGACACATGGCCCAACTGGATAAGACCTTTCCCACCAACGACTGCTCTATGTGAATTCTCTCTCCTAAACTGGTCGAGGTCGGCCGGCATACCAATATAGAAGTTCTTACCTATACTGAAGTTGAAAGAGTAGAGGGGGAAGCGGGAAATTTCGAGGTAACGCTGATTAAAAAGCCCCGCTACGTTATTGAGGACAAATGCACGGGCTGTGGCACCTGCGTGGAACATTGCCCGGTAGTATACCCCGATGTTTTTAACCAGGAAATATCGAAGAACAAAGCCATTCATATCTACTTTTCCCAGGCAGTTCCCCTTATTTCCTATATTGATGAAAACAGCTGTCTTTATCTTAACAATAAGACATGTACTATCTGTGAAGGAGTATGTCAGAACGAGGCCATAGATTTTTCGCAAACAGCGGAGAAGATAAAAATAAAGGTAGGGGCGATCGTGCTCTCTCCGGGTATGGAGCCCTTTGATCCCAGGCTGAGGGAGGATTACGGCTACGGGAAGTATAAAAACGTGGTAACCAGTATGGACTACGAGCGGCTGTTATCGTCTACGGGCCCATATGAAGGCGAGATCCTGCGTTCTTCCGACTTGAAGCATCCCAAAAAAATCGCCTGGATCCAGTGTGTCGGCTCCCGGCAGGTCATCACGGGCGGCAACAGCTATTGCTCAGCCGTCTGCTGCACCTATACGCAGAAACAGGTAATATTGACCAAAGACCATGAGCCTGACGCGGAGTGTACTGTGTTCCATAACGATATTCGCTCCTACGGCAAAGATTTTGAGCGTTTCTTTGAGCGGGCGGAGAACCTTCCCGGTGTCAGATTTATCCGGAGCTACGTTTCCGTAACAAAAGAAGACCCGGAAACCGGTAATGTAACCGTCAGGTACTCCACCACCGATGATGGGGTGAAGGAAGAGGAGTTTGACATGGTGGTGCTCTCCGTCGGCTTGAACCCTCCAGCCGGCTATGCAGAGCTGGCCTCCAAGTTCGGCATTGAGCTCAATGCCCATGGATTCTGTCAAGTTGATCCCTTTAACCCCATAGAGACCTCCCGTCCCGGAATCTTTATCAGCGGCGCCTTCCAGGGTCCCGTGGACATACCCGAGTCTGTTTTTAGCGCCAGCGGGGCCGGTTCCCAGTGCGGCGAGCTGCTCGACTACAGGCGCGGAATGCTGGCCGTGGAAAAAGAATATCCACCGGAAATGGATGTTTCGGGAGAGGAGCCCCGGATCGGCGTCTTTGTCTGCCATTGCGGCGCCAATATCGGAAGGGTGGTCGATGTCCCCTCCGCAGTAGAATATGCCTTAAGCCTGCCCAATGTTGTCTATGCCCAGGAACAGCTATTTTCCTGTGCTACCAATTGCGCCCAAGAAATAACGGAAATGATCAAGGAAAAAGGTTTGAACCGTGTCGTGGTGGCAGCCTGTACACCCAGGACACATGAGCCGACATTCCGCGCTACCCTTAAGGAGGCGGGTCTCAACCAGTATTACTTCGAGATGGCGAACATCCGTGAGCACTGCTCCTGGGTGCACTCCAAGGAAAAAGAAGCGGCCACAGAGAAGGCCAAGGACCTGATCCGGATGTCGGTAGCCCGTGCCCGCCACCTGGAGCCTTTGCAGGAGTTTGAACTCCCCGTCAACAAGGCGGCGCTGGTAGTCGGAGGCGGCATCGCCGGCATGACCACCGCCCTTAGCATAGCCGAGCAGGGGCATGAAGTCTACCTGGTAGAAAAAGCGCCGGAGCTGGGGGGGCTGGCCCGTCGTATCCACCACACCTTAGAAGGCCTTGACGTCCAGGCCTACCTGCGTGACCTGATAAACAAAGTATATCGCCATCCCCTGATCCACGTCTACACCGGGGCGGTCATCACAGATGCCACCGGCTATGTAGGCAACTTTACCACCAGGGTAGAGTTTTCCGGAAGAGTTGTCGAGATAAAACACGGTGCAGTCGTCATCGCCATAGGCGCCGACGTGTATACCCCCGACGAATACCTTTACGGCGAAGACGACAGGGTCATGACCCATCTGGAGCTGGACGAAAAGATCTCCCAGGGAGACGAAAAAGTAACCGGTGCGCAAAGCCTCGTCATGATCCAGTGCGTAGGCTGCCGCAACGAAGACAGGAACTACTGCAGCCGCGTCTGCTGCAGCGAATCCATCAAGAACGCCCTGAAACTCAAAGAGATAAACCCTGAAATGGATATCTACATCCTCTTCCGTGATATCAGGACCTACGGCTTCAAAGAAGACTACTACCGTGAAGCAGCCGGCAAAGAAATCAGGTTCATTCGCTACGAGGCAGAGGAGAAGCCCCAGGTGGAAGCCGTCACCGAGGGTGGCAAGAGCATCCTGAGAGTTACCCTGCCGGACTACGTATTAGGCAAAAAGCTGGAAATAGATGCCGACATAATATCCCTGGCTGCTGCCGTTATCCCCGCTGCAGATACAAAGGAAATCGCCGGGCTGTTCAAAGTAACCCTGAACCCGGACGGCTTCTTCAAAGAAGCCCATGCCAAGTTAAGGCCGGTGGAGTTTGGCACCGACGGCGTCTATCTCTGCGGAACGGCACACTATCCCAAGTTCATATCAGAAACGATCAGCCAGGCCTATGGCGCTGCCGGCCGTGTCCTGACGCTGCTTTCCCATGATACGGTCATCGCCTCCGGCTCTGTCTGTGAGGTGGATGAGAAGAAGTGTATGGGATGTGGTGCCTGTGCCCCGGTTTGTGAGTATGGTGCCATTGAGCTCCGTGAAACACGACAGGGTAAAAAAGCCATGGTTAATCCTGTTCTCTGTAAAGGTGACGGACTCTGCAACGCCATGTGCCCAACAGGTGCCATACAGCTCAAGCACTTTACCGATGAGGAACTCTTGAGCACAATTGATGCCGCGGTAGCTATAGAGGAAGAGAGTATGCAGAAAGTTGATGCTGCGGTTTAAGATGTGTCTATAGAACCGGGAGTACTGTACCTGTACTTGAACAGCAACATAAAGCCGGAATCCAAACAAGGGGGGTTGAAACGGTTGAGTAGAGGATTAAAATATAAACCTACAGTACTGGGTTTTGTCTGTCAGTGGTGAGGCTACGGAGCTGCTGACCTGGCTGGAGTTTCCAGACTGCAATATACAACTGAAATCAGGCTAATCCGCGTCATGTGTTCCGGCAGAGTTGACCTTAAACATGTCAATAGAGCTTTTGCCAAAGGAATAGACGGTGTATTTATTATCGGCTGCCGCTTAAATGAGTGTAATTACATTACCCATGGAAATTATCGCGCTTTAAATATGGTGCTTTTGTTTAAAAAAATAATGGAACGGATCGGACTGAACCCCGAAAGGTTAATGATAGATTTTATGTCCGGCAGCGAAGGAGCCCTTTTTGTCGAGGTCGTAAATGATTTTGTTAAAAGAGTGAAGGATTTTGGACCGCTTGGCAAAGGCGAAGGAATAGACCAGGATGAGCTAAAAGCTAAACTCGAAGAAGTTAGAAAGCTTATTCCGTACATTAAGATTGTGGAAAAGGAAAAATTGGCGGCACGTCTTGATAATCGAGAGGAACACGACAAACTGTTTACGAGCGACGAGATAGAGAGGCTGTTTAGCGAAGTAGTTTCTTACTATATTGATCCGGGCAAGTGCCAGGCCTGTATGAGTTGTGCCAGGCGATGCCCTGTGGAAGCGATTATCAGTGCCAAGAACCAGATACATGTAATTGATCAGGAGAAATGCATCAAGTGCGGATCTTGCTTTGAAGCCTGCCCGCCCCGGTTTGGAGCGGTAACGAAAATTATCAACGAGCCTGTTCCCCCTCCGGTCCCCGAAGGAGAAAGAGCTATCGTTAGAAAAAAGAAAGAAAAAGAAAAAGAATAATTTTAAAAGGATAGTGTCTGACTATATGGCTAATAAAAAAAAACCTCCATCGATTGACGAATGGCTTAAGGAAGCAAAAGCGGATCCTGCTGCTTTAAAGGTAGGGATGTTTTTAGTTCATAATGGCATTGTACGCCAAACACCCAAGGCCAAGGTTCGTCAAGGGCTTGACGACGGTTCCCTGGTAAAAAGAATGTATTTTTCCTATGATGCGTCAAAAGTAGATGAGGCGATTGCGGAAACTTATAAGATGGATGGGATATTTTATGTCAAGGTGTGGCTTAATGAAGGCTGGCTGGAGATAGGGGATGACATAATGTATGTGCTTGTAGGCGGCGATATCAGGCCCCATGTTGTTGCTGCTCTTCAATTCCTGGTTGAAAAGATTAAAACTGAATGTGTTACGGAAATAGAAGAAAAAGCTTAAAAAATCCGGAGTTCCGGGCCCATGATGTATCCGCAAATATCTTGAAAATCCAGGAGCAAACCTTGGATTTCATGTGACAAAAGGCTGAGTGAGTGTAAAATTAACTTGCATTCTGCGGTGCAAGAAGATATAATAATAACGTTGCTGAAATTTAATAGTAAAAAGCAATTAAGTGCGGGTGTAGCTCAATGGTAGAGCCCTGGCCTTCCAAGCCAGTCGCGTGGGTTCGATTCCCATCACCCGCTCCATTTTTTTATCCCAGGAAAAGGAGAGTAAAATATGCAAGAAATAAAAGTCAGTTTTAATAATCAAAATCTGCAGTTGGAGGGCTGCCTGGCCCTGCCGGAGAGCCCGGAGGGGCGCCCTTATCCCGCGGTGCTGCTCTGTCACCCCCATCCTCTCTACGGAGGCAACATGGACAATAACGTAATTGTAGCTGTAAGCCGCGCCCTCGTGGGCAGGGGAATGGCCTCCCTGCGCTTCAATTTCCGCGGCGTCGGTAACAGTGAGGGATCCTTTGCGGAGGGTGTGGGCGAGCTGGATGATGCTTATTCCGCCCTTGCCTTTCTTTCCGAACGTGAGGAAATAGACAAGGAGCGTATTGGTATCCTGGGCTATTCCTTCGGGGGCATGATAGCTTTGTCCGCCGGCATAGAATGCGCCCTGGTTAAAGCTATGGCAGGAATTTCTCCTGTTGTCCCCTCCGGCCTGTTAACAGACTGTTCCAAACCGGCCCTCTTTATTTACGGGACGGAGGATGATTTTGTCCCTCCCTCCATCATGCTCCAGGAAATAAAAAAAATGTCCGTTCCCGGCGAGGTTGAAGCGATTGCCGGCGCCGATCATTTCTGGTGGGGTTATGAAAAAGAAGTGGCGGAAAAAGCGGCGGGTTTTTTTGCCGGGCATCTGGGTTTATAAAGGAAGCTTTCCTATTTATAAAGTTATTCCAGATATGTTAGAAATAAGCACTAAATCTGATTATAAATAATCAGATTTAGACCTGTTCAATAGAGTTGTCATTATGGTATAATCATTTAAAAAACCAGAGGGGAGATACAACTTTATGCAAAAACGAGTTGCAGCATTATTACTGACCAGTATTTTTGTTGTCCTGTTTATCCTGTCCGGATGCGGCGCACCGCAGGAGTCCGGGCCCGGTGATGTTGGTGATGTTCAATCTGAGGATTACATAGGCGGCACGTTAAATATTCTGGTTATGCCGGGCTATGAAGAAGAGCAAATTGTTAAACCTTTCGAAGAAAAATATGGCGTTAAGGTCAACTCCAGGGTTTATCCCAGCTCTGATCAGATGTTCTCCATTCTTTCCAATGCCAGACCGGGGGAATGGGATGTAGTTACCCCTGACACGCCCTGGGTAAGCAAACTTGTGGCGGCTGATCTCATTGTCCCCCTTGACCCGGCCGATTATCCGGAGATCGCCAATTTTTACGAACACTGGCAGAATTTTGATCAGGTATACGTGAACGATATCATGTATTCCGTTGTCAGCCGCTGGGGTTATTACGGGATCGTCTACAATTCGAACTATGTCACGGAGGAAGAAGCTTCATCCGCCGCTGTCATGTGGGATCCGAAATATAAAGGCAAGGTCGTCCTTTTTGACTGGTATCTGCCCAATATGGGTATTTTGGGGTGTTACCTGGGGCATAAGCAGCCTTACGATATTACCGGGGCAGACCTGGATGAACTGGAAGAAACCCTTTATTCCCTCCGCCCCCAGGTGGGAGTGATCGCGGCAACCAATGCCGATACAATCCAAGCCCTGGCCAACGAGAGCGCCTGGCTGAGTTTCGGCGGTGAATGGCTGCAGGTGCTTTTAAAGGAAGAAGGCCATCCCATCGAGGTTGTTGTGCCTGAACACGGTGGTGTCTCCTGGACGGAATCTCTTTCCATCTTGAAGGATAGCCAAAACCCGGAGGCAGCCAAAGCTTTTGTGCAGTACCTTACTACACCGGAAGTACAGGCCAAGCTGGCCTGGGCCAATGCTTTCCATTCGACAGTGCCTAACAAAAAGGCTGCCGAATACCTGGAACCCGAGCAGGCCGCCCTGTTACGCATGGATGATCCACAGTTGATGGATGATATGCTCAGCCGTATCGCTACCCGGAAAGTCCCTGATGATGAAGCTAAATGGCAGCAGATCTGGGAACAGTTTAAGAGTAAATAAACTTGAATAAATAAACGCGCATGAAAGACCTGTAATGAATAAAAAAATAAAAAAATACTCTATAAAAATATTTAACGCGGCAATAAAAAACGCTTGATTATTTGATGAGAGGGCAATCTGTTGATTGCACTCTTTCCTTGTCTGAGGTGGATATATAATGGCCGAGTATGTTGTCCAATTAACTGAGGTAGTAAAAAGCTTTGGCGAGCTGAGAGCAGTAGACCGGGTCTCTTTAAATGTACGCCCGGGGGAGTTTCTCACCCTTCTGGGGCCTTCCGGTTGCGGCAAGACAACAACTTTAAGAATGATCGGCGGTTTTGAGAGCCCTGATGCCGGTGAAATCCTTATTCAAGGCAAAAATGTTACCGGTGTTCCTCCCGCTGAACGCAATACCAGTATGGTTTTTCAAGATTATGCTCTCTTCCCTCATATGACAGTGGCTGAGAACATTGCCTTCGGCCTGCGGATGAGAAAAATACCGCCCCGGGAGATCAGGGCCAGAACAGAGGAGGCTCTTCGCCTGGTCAACCTCTCTACGTACGGCAGCCGCAAACCCCACCAGCTCAGTGGCGGCCAGAAACAGCGGGTAGCCCTGGCGCGTTCCCTGGTGTTGCAACCTGCCGTGTTGCTCCTGGATGAACCGCTCGGAGCTTTAGATGCCCAAATCCGCAAGCAAATGCAGCTTGAGCTTAAAAATATTCAGCAACAATTGGGACAAACTTTCATTTACGTGACGCATGATCAAGAAGAATCTCTTACCATGAGCGACCAGATCGCTATTATGAATAATGGCCGGATTGAACAACTGGGCAGTCCCGAAGAGGTATATGAGACCCCAGCCACC
This sequence comes from Bacillota bacterium, assembly GCA_029778075.1. Classification (GTDB taxonomy): domain Bacteria; phylum Bacillota; class Dethiobacteria; order DTU022; family UBA8154; genus UBA9862. The sequence goes on from JAKORA010000305.1 coordinate 13,066, forward strand.
CCGTTTGTTGCCTCCTTTTTGGGAGATTGCAACCTGCTGGAGGGGACCTTGCGGGAAACCTGCGGTAATAGCACAATTTTTGAACATCCCCGGCTTGGCCCCCTTAAGGGCAGCCTGAATGCGAAGACAGCTACAGATTGCCGGGTAAATTCCCCTGCATTTTACTGTGTACGGCCGGAAAACATTTCCATGCGTCCTGTAGAGGGCCTCGATCCTGTAGAAGCAGGGTTATCCTCTGTAAAGGGAGTTATCACGCAACGCGTCTATCGGGGGGGTGTAACCCGCTATGTCGTACGTTCCGGTAACGAGGAGATCACGGCTGAAACATTGGGTAAAGGTACCGCTGCTCCCGGTGAAACGGTAATTTTAACCTGGAAACCAAAAGATGCCGTTATCCTGCCTATGAGCCAGGCAAAGCAGCAAAGGGATAAAGCTGCGGCAACGGAGAATAGCTGTCCAGGGAGGTTTTCAGATGAAGCTTCGGGCGAAGGATAGCCGCCGGTTCATTCGCTGGAGCCCTGCTGCATGGCTCTCGCCGATTACCGGCTGGATGCTCATTTTTTATGCCCTGCCGGTAGGCTATATTTTCCTGGTAAGCTTTATGTCCATGGAAAATTATCGTCTTGTCCCGGATTGGAACTGGCAAAATTATTGGTACATTCTGTCTCAGGCTATGTATCATAAAGCATATTTTACTTCTTTATGGTTATCGGCAAGAGTGGTCATCTTAACCACACTGATTGCTTACCCTCTCAGTTACGCCCTGGCTTTTGCCGTCCCCAAGAGGTGGCGGCTCATTATTCTGGTGGCCATTATTGCCCCTTTTTGGACCAACTATCTTGTCCGCGCCTATTCCTGGCAGATCATTCTCGCCAATAAAGGGATCCTGAATTATTTACTGCTCTCTATCGGAATAATCAGGGAGCCCCTGGAAATTCTTTATACCCATACAGCCACCACTATCGGCCTGATCCACTATCTGCTCGCTATTATGACACTGAACCTTTATACAACCTTGGAAAATATTGATAAGAAACTGCTTGAAGCGGCCCAGGATCTGGGGGCCGGTCCATGGCAGACTTTCTGGCGGGTAACCCTGCCTTTAAGCTCCGGCGGTCTAATAACCGGCGCCATGTTTATCTTTGTCCTTTCTTTCGCGGACTATGTTTCTCCCTCCGTCCTGGGTGGACAAACCCAAAGGGTTTTCCCCCAGCTGGTTGTGGATGCTGTCCAGTGGAATATTAACTGGCCTTTGGCTTCGGCCTTCGCCGTTATTATGGTGGCCACCATTCTGCTCGTCCTGGCCTTATTATCGCGCTGGTTGACCGTCGGCAAACTTACTGAAGGGGGATATTCCAAGTGAAAAAAAGGGGCGGCAACCTTTTAAATATAGTGCTGCGCATCTATCTTGTTTTCGCCCTTTTCTTTCTTTTTGCCCCTATTCTTGTTACCATCGCCTTTTCTTTCAACAGCGACCGTTTTCCCAGCCTGCCCTGGCGCGGTTTTTCCCTTTGCTGGTATGAGCAGTTGTTTGCCTATCCCGTCCTGATGACACCACTTAAAAATAGTTTTCTGGTGGGAATCGCCGTTTCCCTGAGCGCGATTATCCTGGGATTTACCGGTGCCTACGGTCTCCGCCACGCCAGGTTCCGCTGGAAAAATATATACCTGCTGGGGATGATGTCTCCCCTGGCCGTTCCCTGGATGCTGCTGGGGCTGGGCCTGCTGATCTTTTTTTCCCGCCTTAATATACCCAAATCACTTTTTACAGTCTGGATCAGCCACCTGGTTTTTTGCGCGCCGCTGGCGATGGTCATTATTAATACCAGGCTTAATACGATTCCTAAAAGCATGGAAGAGGCAGCCTCAGATCTTGGCGCCAGCCATTGGCAAACACTGGTGAAGGTTCTCCTCCCCCAGTCCCTGCCCGGTATTGTGGCTGCCGCTTTATTGACCTTTACCCTTTCCTTTGATGAATTCATTATTTCCTGGTTTGTGAGCGGCTTCAGTGAAACCCTGCCTGTCCGTATTTTTGCCATGATGCGCAGCGGCACCAACCCCACACTGAATGCCATCGGCAGTATTGTTTTTTTCATTTCCATCACTTTTACAGTAGTGGCGCAGTTTTTTATTCGTTCCAAGAACGCCCCCGGAGGTGAATCATAAAATGAAAACTATCTCTCTAACAGAGATGACCTGGCCGGAATTTGCACGCGGCCTGCCCCATACCCTCGTTGCCCTTTGTGTGGGCTCGCTGGAGCAGCACGGGCCGCACCTGCCGCTGAGCGTTGATTCCTTAATCCCCTATCACCTGTGCCTGGAGCTGGGGAAAAAAATACCGCTCTTTGTTGCGCCTCCCCTCTATTATGGTTACCGTTCCAGTCCCTTTACAGGAGGCGGGCAGTCCTTTCCGGGTACCACTTCCCTCTCAGGGCAGACTCTCATCCTATTGCTGCAGGACATTTTGCAGGATTTCCTGCGCCAGGGTTGCCACCGTTTTTTAATAATGAACGGGCACTTTGAAAACACTCCCTTTATTTCGGAGGCGGCTTATCTGGTAACCGCTGCCCATAAAGATGTTAAGGTTGTTGTCGTGAACTGGTGGGACCTGGTTTCAGCGACCACACTGGAAGAAATTTTTCCGGAGGGTTTTCCCGGCTGGGAAGTGGAGCACGCCAGCGTGGTGGAAACTTCGCTGGTCATGCATTTTCGCCCCGATCTGGTACATGCCGAGCTTATTCCCGCACAAAAAGGTGAAAAACACAAGCCGCGCCCGCTGATTTTTCCCGAACCGGCCAATCTTGTTCCGGAAAGCGGCATCCTCTATACCGCCATGGGGGCCGGCCCCGACAAAGGCGCCGCTATTGCCGGGGAAATAGTGGCAAGACTGGACAGAATCGTAGCAGATGAATTTAGTTTAACGCTGCCGAACACTCCGGAGTGACTTTAAATGGAGAGAGCGAACTTGGAAAGAAAGAATCAACGTACTGCAAAAATGCAGCTATCCTTAATCAGAACGGTGATGGAAAGGGCCAGAGAACTGGAAAGACAGGGACAGCCCATCGTGCACCTGGAACTTGGGGAACCCAATTTTAATACCCCTGCCCCTATCGTGGAGGCGACCATCCAGGCACTGCGCGACGGTTTTACCCACTACGGTCCGGACGAAGGGATCGATGAACTCAGGGAAGTTATCGCCGAAAGGTTCTATAATAAAAAAGGTATAAAGGTAGACCCGTACGAGAACATCATTATCACGACGGGCGCTTCCGAGGCTATTTTTGATGCCGTGGTCGGCCTGACCGGACCCGGTCACAGTGTGCTTATCCCGGGGCCTGCCTTTGGCAATTATTACAATTGTTGTTTGTGTGCCGGCTCACAACCGGTGTATGTTCCCCTGCGGTTAAGCGACAGATGTCGCCTTGATTTTAACGCACTGGAGGCGGCGCTGGAGGGCAATACCGCCTTTATCATTCTTAACAACCCCCACAATCCCACCGGCGGTATGTTTACGGCAGCCGAAATCAAAAAACTGGCTGAGTTTGTGTTAAAGAACGATCTTATCGTTATTGCCGATGAAATTTACGAAGACATATTCTATGGCAGCGAGCCGCCGCTGTCCATAGCTTCACTGCCGGGTATGCAGGAGAGGACTGTGGTTGTTGGCGGTTTCTCCAAAACTTATGCCATGACGGGCTGGAGGGTCGGCTATGCCGTCGTTCCTACATCGCTGTATGCCTCCGTGCAAAAAATACACCAGTATGCAGTTACCTGCGTCTCAACTTTTAGCCAGGTAGGAATCGCCAACAGTATCGACCGCTGTGATAAAGAAGTTCAAGAAATAAAGGGAGAACTGGAAAAGCGGAGGCAATACTTGCTCGAAGAGCTCAACAAGATGGAGGGTCTCTCCTATATTACTCCGGAGGGCGCTTTTTATCTTTTTATCAATATAGCCGGGTTTGGGCTTAGTTCGCTGGAGTTTTCCAGGAGGCTGCTGGAAGAAAAAGGCCTGGCTACTGTGCCCGGATCAGCCTTCGGTCCCTCAGGAGAGGGTTATATAAGAATTTCTTATGCAACCTCGCCACAAGAGATCGAAAAAGGGGTTTCGCTCCTGCGCGCTTTTCTAGCAGATTTATATTAATAAGAGATATTCAGCTTCTCTAAGAAACTCTGCGGGGGGAAGTTTTTTAGCGATCTTCGGCGGCATCATGTTTTACTCCCTGTTCAGCAGCGGTTTATCATGTAAATCTTCCAGGAAACGACACATATCGACATTTTCTTCATCAATGTTGTATAGACAGATTACCACAATTTCCAGATCTTTTATGCAACGTGAAAGATTTTTTTCCCATAAAACCAGTTCATGCTCGGACAGGGGGATTAATGCTGCGTCCATGATAACCCGCAGGGAGATGAAACCTTCCTTTAAGGCCTCTTCTTTTAATTGCATAAAAAATTTTCTGGTTTCAAACTCCAGCTTGGCGCGGCGGTGAATTAATTTTAGCAGCTCTTCAGGTCCAACCATCCTCTTTAGCTGATTTTTTCTTATTACTGTACTGATCAGCGTGCTGCGGTAATAGTATTTTTTTATTTCTTTTAAAAGCAGCTCCTCTTTTTTTTCATCCATATAATAAAGGCACTTTTCGTTATTAATAATAGCTGCGGCAACATAGGCTGTTGTTTTGATAATGAAGTGGAAGTTGCCGCTATAAAAATCAAAGTAATGGCATCCTATTAAAAAACTGCCGGGAAGGTAACCTGCCGGCACCAACCGGCCAAGGTCGCGCGGCCACTCCAAAAGCTGGAAGACATTGCGGTGCCGGCTGAGAAAGTCGGTAAAAACTTCGACAATTTGCGGATCAAAAAGAATGCCGCTGCCTTTTTTTAAATATTCTATTCCTTCTTTTATTCCCTTTCCTTCATGGAGGGGGAGCTTCGCCGTAAACAGGTCAAAAGCGTTGGCGACATGAATAATTCTTGCCCCCAGGGGTATGCTTTTGCCTTTTAACCCTTGCGGGTATCCTTTCCCGTCAAATCTTTCGTGATGGTGAATAATAGC
>JAKORA010000306.1 GCA_029778075.1 Bacillota bacterium
GCCGGGATAGGCTCCCGGCGGGCCATGTTTGGTATGGCCGATATTATCGCCTCGGCCACCGGGCTGTATGTTTTAGCCGAAGATTTTTTTCACATCTTCGGCCAAATCCTCTCTCCCGCCACTTTCGAGATATTCGATCAGCTCCGGGATGGAGGGGAAAATCTTCCCCCCATTTTCGCCGTCATTTTCGCCCATTTCCAAAAGTTTTTCCGGCGCCATTCCACGACCTAAATTCCACGTCCAGAATACCCGCCCATCTTCTAGGTATCCAACCGTATCATGATCTCCAAATTCCTTCACATAGTTTATTTTTGTCATTTTCCATTCTCCTTCCGGCAGTTCTGGTTGCCAGCCGTTTATTTTGTATCTCCATTCTACAGCACATACAGCCAGCTTGCAAGCAATATAAAATAGTGGGAAACAGCGAATAGGAAGGATAAAGCCAAGCAGAATAAATTAGCTAACTATCTCACAGTAGAACGCATTATTTCGCAGGATTGCTAAGTATTTCGTGAAAAGCAGAAAAAAGTTTGAAAAAAGTTTAAGGTGGTGGGAGAAATGCCAAAAAAGAAGAAATTCACGCCACGCCAAGAAAAATTCATTGAAGAGTATATCGCAAAGGGAAATGCCGCTGAAGCCGCCAGAAATGCCGGATACAGCGTAAAAACAGCAGATAGAATCGGGCATGCGCTATTGAGAAATCTTGAGATAGCCGACGAAATCGCCCGCCGGCGCGCCGAAATACGCAAAACCTCCATTACACCGGAGAGAATCGTCCGGGAATATCTCCAACTTCTCAATGCGAATATGAAGGACTATGCCGCCTGGGGGCCCGGCGGAGTTAAGCCGCGCCCTTCGGACACCCTCACGGAAGAACAAACAGCGGCTATCTCGGAGATAGCGGAGACGCAGTCGGGGATCAAGATCAAACTTCACGACAAAAAGGGCATACTGGACAGCCTGGCGAGGATTGCCGGAATGTTCGTCGAGAAGGTCGAACACACTGGCCGGCTGGAATATGAAATTGTGCTGCCAGAGGAACTGGAGACGGAAACGGGAAAAGAGGGGTAAGAGAGAGAACATACTGCCCGCTGCCCGTTAGAAACGAAAACTGACAGTGTAATCTAAGGTATTGCTTTGTTCATTCTGACTTAATCCATTTGTTCATTTTGACCAAATGGGGAGGAGTGCGTAAATATGGTAAAAAAAAGAAATGTGTTATTTGATGATCACCCTATAGTTGTGCCTGTTGAGTTGGCTAATGTGGTAGGGCTTAATGAGGCTATTATTCTTCAGCAGGTGCATTATTGGTGCACTCAAAACAAGCGGTTGCAGCAAAACAAAAAAGAAGGATATTACTGGACTTATAACAGTATTCGCCAGTGGAAGGAGCAGTTCCCATTTTGGAGCGAAAGCACTATACGTAGAACGATAATAGCTTTAGAAAAAGACAGACTGCTTATTACGGGGAACTTCAATCGAATGAAGATGGATAGGACAAAATGGTATAGGGTGAATATGGAAGAGCTGGAAAATAGGTTAGGTATAGAATCAGAAGAAAAGAAGCAGCTCCGGCAGATTGGCCGCACTTTCATAGAAGCCAGCCGGAACCTGGGCGCGGACCCGGAGGTTACGCCGGAGTTAGAAGAGGATACCGGGCGGGAACTGGAAGAGGCCAGCGCGGAAGCGAAGGAAAAGAAAAAGAAGAGGGCATACGCGGGGGTGGAGTAGTGGCCTCCACAGCCAAAAAGCTAAAAATAGATCTCTCCCGTCTGCCCGACCTGACGAATCCAACATTCTTTCCTCTATATAAGAACCAATCCCGGTATTTAGTGCTGAAAGGAGGCGGCAGCAGCGGCAAATCTGTATTTTGTGCCCAGAAGATTATCTTTCGCCTGCTGGCTGAACGGGGGCATAAGTTCCTGGTTGTGCGGAAAGTGAAGGCGGACCTGCGAGACTCCTGCTTTGCGGAACTAATCAGTATCATTCGGACATGGGGGCTGGGGGATCTCTTTTATATCCC
>JAKORA010000307.1 GCA_029778075.1 Bacillota bacterium
GATCGCCGATGAAATCGCACGCCGGCGCGCAGAAATACGCAAAACCTCCATTACACCAGAGAGGATCATCCGGGAATATTTGCGGCTCCTGAACGTGGATATGAAGGACTCTGCCGCCTGGGGGCCAGGCGGGGTTAAGCCGCATCCATCCGACACGCTCACAGCAGACCAGGCAGCGGCTATCTCGGAAATAGCGGAGACGCAGTCGGGGATCAAGATCAAACTTCACGACAAAAAGGGCATACTGGACAGCCTGGCGAGGATTGCCGGAATGTTCGTCGACAAAGTCGAACACACTGGCCGGCTGGAGTATGAGATTGTGCTGCCAGAAGAACTGGAGACGGAAACGGGAAAAGAGGGGTAAGAGAGAGAACACGATCTTTAGTTCTTTATAGAGGTATTCATTTTACACCACCTGGTGTAATTATTACACCACCCCCTACGGGTGTTCGTATAAGAATAAATAGGGCTAGGGTAGCTCCCGAAAAGCGGCAAGTCCTACCGCCTGCCCGTTTATTATTTTCTACTAGGACAAAACACAAAGGACGGTGTTTAGTATGAGAGAAGCGAATACAGGCATTAGAATGGAAGTTCCTTATTTCCAAGTCCCAAATGATGTTTTCAGGGCAGGGCTTACAACGAGCGAACTTGCGGTTTACTTTTACCTTGCCCGCTGCGGCAACCAGGGGAACGCTGCTTTTCCAAGCTATTCAGAAATAGCGAACAGTTGCAGCATTACCAAAAAAACCGCTATAAAAGTTATTAGGCAGCTTGAAGCCAAAAAGTTAGTCGTGAAGCAGAGGCGGTGGAGCAGAAACCAGGACGAATACTTTTCCAATGTATATATAGTAGAACACGCTATTCCGGTTGACGAATTGCGGGAAGCAGCGGAAAGAGAGAAGCGGGAGAAAGCGCAGCTCCGGCAGATTGGCCGCACTTTCATAGAAGCATGCCAGAAGCAGGGCGCGGACCCGGAGGTTACGCCGGAACTGGAAGAAGATATTGGCCGGCAGATTGAAGAGGCTAGCGCGAAAGAAAAGAAGAAGAAGAAATGGGCATACGCGGGGGTGGAGTAGTTGCCATCCACCGCCAAAAAGTTAAAAATTGACCTTTCCCACCTGCCTAAAGTCACGAATCCGACCTTCTTTCCTTTATACCGGAACCAAAGCCGGTATTTAGTGCTGAAAGGAGGCGGCAGCAGCGGCAAATCTGTATTTTGTGCCCAGAAGATTATCTTTCGCCTGCTGGCTGAACGGGGGCATAAGTTCCTGGTTGTGCGGAAAGTGAAGGCGGACCTGCGAGACTCCTGCTTTGCGGAACTAATCAGTATCATTCGGACATGGGGGCTGGGGGATCTCTTTTATATCCC
>JAKORA010000308.1 GCA_029778075.1 Bacillota bacterium
ATACCAGATTCTATATCTACTACCGTTTGATGAGTAAGGGCGAAGTGGACATGGACTATGTGATCAATAATACTTCAATCCTCCATTTTTGCGGGAAAAAGAAACCATGGCATAAGAACTACCGGGGAATGTTCCATGCCCTGTATAAACACTATGAGAAACTGGCGTTACGTTCGTAGTTAAAAAAACCGGCCGGAAATTGCCGGTTTTTTCATTCCAACTTCAAGTACTTAAAATTGTTGAATTTAATAACATTTACATGTTAAAGGATTTTATTCTACTCTTCCTCAAACACATATGTCTTAAACTTCAATACCCGGCAGTTTTCGGTTACGGTGCGGACTGTGTGTTCTCCGGCGCCTTTGGGGATGATGGCCTGAATCTCCAGGGTCACTGTTACCTCGGCGCCCTCTTCTAATGTTAAATGTTGAATAACATTTTCGGCAATTGTCCCGGCATCCCTCCCGACCCGGTGCGGGTCAAGCACAGCCTCCCCATAAAATCTCTTCGCTTTTGGTTTTATCTCCTCTTCCTTTTTCTCATCAGTTTCCCCTGTCTCCCTCGTTGATGGAGGGCCTTTAACCTCTTCTGTTGTTGAGCCGGGCCCTTCTGATTCCTGCTTGGTTTCTCTTTCTATCTGTTCTTTTGCCGTCTCCGGCTTCACGAGTACCGCTTCGCGGTCAATAACAATGCTGCCGGCACCGGTTCCAAACTTTAAGCCAAGATACCTTCCGTCTTCATTAATCCGCGCGGCATAGGCAAAAAAGTCTTTACTGGTTACTCCCTCCTTGATCGTCTCCAGTAAAACAGTGACATTAGCCAGCCTCGGCAAATAAAGATAGGTGCTGAAGTAATCCCATAATTGCTTCAGATGGATATGGGGTTGCTCTTTCCAGAGATATTTATCAAGTTCTATCCGTAATAAGGCCGGCGACCAGCGGGTGATGATCTGTTCGTCCGCCTTTAGTTTTGCAGCAGCTTTCTCAGGTAATGTACCCCTTGCTCCGTTCAACCGGGTTACATTCCAGGTAACTTCGTAATGGGCCGGGTTCTCCTGGGTGGGAACCAATAACCAGTTAAAGGTCTCCTCCATCCTCGTTTGCACCATCGTGCTAGCATTCTTCAAG
>JAKORA010000309.1 GCA_029778075.1 Bacillota bacterium
CAAGTTTTTGCCCATGTCAGTCATCTTTTTACCGGCATCCTGCAGTTTTTTCCCTACCTGCTCGGCCGTAATACCTGTTTCTCTTAATTGCTTTTCAAATTTCGAGAGCTCCTGCTCTGCTTTAACCACTTCACGCTGGAAGGCTCTGTATTGCTCTTCGTTAATTTCACCCTTGCGGAATTGCTCGTTGACCTGCTCCTGGGCGGTTTTAAGGCGGTTGAGTTTTTCCCGGCTGTTTTCAACGGCTTCGGCAAGGAGTTTCTGCTTCTGGGCGAGGAGTTCAGTGTTTTTCGGATCAAGTTTTAGGAGGCGCTCAACTTGCCTTAATTCAGATTGGACATCGCGGGTCTTTTTGTTTACGTCCTCGAGAGCCTTATTGAGTTTTTGGGTATCTCCTCCAATTTCAATGGTTATGCCCTTAATTTTGCCGGCCATAGTCTCACCACCTATCGAAGTCTGCCTGCGTTGCCATCCTCACGCTGTCCTCTTTCTCATCTTCCTCCAGCCGTTCGTTGTTGTAAGTTGTTATAAAACCGATAATCATCCCAAGCGTTAAATGCTCAAAATCACGCAAGGTTAAGCCCCTCTCCAGTGCCCGAAGCATTACTAACTCCGTTGTTAGCTCGAAGGGGGTGTTTTCGTCTGCGTTATCTATTTTTTTTTACTCTGCACTGTGGAAGTTAAGCAGCTTAAAATCATGTCTGTTAATTCCGGCAAAATATCAACTATAGGAAACTCGCTGAACGTATCCAACCACTCCATGGGCGGCGGAATCGAGGGGTCTGCAGTTTTGGCTAATGTCCAAGCAAGATTAAAAAATACTTCAAGATCCAGCGCATCAATGTTTTTTATCTGGTTCTTCTTATCTATGACGCCCTGTAGTTTTAGAATATCCTGCAGGGCGTCCCTGCCGAACTGGGCCTTGTAGCGAAGCAAAAAGGCGCCAGTTGATTTGAATTTCACCTGGCGCCCATCGATGGTCAGTATTTTTTCCATGCCTTATACCTCCGGGGTTTTGAGGTAAACCTCGTCAAAGAAGGTACCATAAGCATCGCTACCCTGCGGTACCTTTGCTTTCACATCACCGGTATCTGGCGCTGGCCGTGCTGTGATGTTTAATGTTTCAGTCTGTGGTTCTTTGGTGTTGGTTCTGGTGCTGCC
>JAKORA010000310.1 GCA_029778075.1 Bacillota bacterium
GTTAAATGAACCGCTTTTCCAATTAAGGTTTAGATACTGATTGTTACCGTCAAATCTCACAACTGGCCGTTCATTCAGGCCTTTGGCAACGAACTCGGGCCGGTTGGCGGAAGTTTCCTGTATTACCTCATTTCCATTGCCGCTCCGGTCCACCCACCTTCCGGTGTTTTCGTCATAATCGTGAGCATCAAGCCAGAGAACTAAATCAGCGGGCATTACTATTTCTTCCAGGGCGATGGTCACAGTCACATTTTCAGCAGGCATTGCAAAGGTATACTTTACTCCTGCTTCAACTTCGGTTGTCGCTACCGTATTGCCGGTATCGTCGCCTTCCACCGTGATGGAAGCAAGCTGCTTGCCTTGCTCTATATTACTAATGGTCACTGTCACGGTGGTGCCTGCCTCTACATCACTGTCCGGGCTGGCACTTACCGTGGCCGTGCCGCCTACCACTTCTGCTATAGTAACATCGTAGGTGTCGGGTACTGTTCCCGTCGCCGGAAACTGTGCTGTTATTGCGCCTGAATTGGCTGCGTTGCTGACAGTTGCTGCACCTTCAACTTTAAAGAAGTTGGCCGGCACGCCTTCAAAGGTGTAGCCCGGTTTGGCTGTCAGAGTAATCGTCGCCGTGTAGGCTGTATTATATTCAAAGGTAGCATGAGCAGGGTCCCAGGTCACAGCCCCGGTATACTGCTCGGTTTCGGTAATCGCATTCACCGGCAATGCCCCGGCTACAGGGACAGGTACACCTTCAATGTCCGCAATGTTAACGGTGGTAGGTTTGCTTGGCACTCCGCCACCGGGCGCTCCGCCACCGCCACCACCGCCACCACCGCCGGCACCGCCACCGCCACCGCCACCGCCAGGTGACACTTGTTTAAAGTTTGCTACCAAAGTTGTGTCTGCTGCCGGCATTTCGTAGTCGAAAGCTGCATCTTTACTAACTTCCTTCCCGCCAACAGTCCAGTTTACAAATGTATATCCTGTATTTGCTACAGCTTTTACACTAACTATTGTTTTGGCTTCATACGGACCGTTGTTGGTGATATCTGTTACAATACCCCCGGCTTCAGGATTAGCTTGAAGTGTTAAGAGATAAGAGGGTTGAACTAATGGTGGAGTAGGTGGTATAATCTCCAATTCTGCTAATGATAATCCACGTTCCAGAATAACCACCGTTTCGGCCCTTGATATAGGGCTTTGGGGGCGAAAGGTACCGTCGGGATAACCGGAAATAATGCCGGCGGCTGTAGCCGCTTTTACCGCGTCCCTGGCCCAGCCGGCTATATCCTCATTATCTTTGAATTCTTTTCCGTTCCCCGCGTTAAGGCCTAGAAGTCTGGCCAGGGCTGCAGCAGCTTCCTGGCGTGTAATGGCATTTCCCGGACGGAACGTGCCGTCAGGGTAGCCAGACATAATACCGGCTTCCACTGCAGAGGAAACGTCATCATAAAACCATGCCGTTTTAGGAACATCGGTGAATTCTGCCCCCTTAAAAGCGGCCGGTATCTTATAAGCACCGTTTACCAAAACAGCGAATTCTGCCCTACTCACCTCGTTATTAGGCCTAAAGGTGCCGTCCGGGTAACCCGAAGCCAGTCCTTGATCCAGCCAGCTTCTGATGTGAGTCTCAGCCCAATGGCCTTTAATATCGCTGTTATCAGCTGCAAAAGCACCTAAAGGGAACACGCTCATCATCATGGCTAAAATCATAAAGATTGCAAAATATTTAATCTTCATCTGCTTTTTATTCATTTTTATCTCCCCTAATATTTTTTAATAAAAATTCAAATACTTGAAACCACGTCCCGGCTCAAAAAAAAACGTGTCTTATCGGTAATTACCCCCATTCTTAAAACCATAATTATAGGAATAGGATTGTCCTAAATATTAAAAAGGGAAATAGCAGCTAAAAACAAAAAGCCGCCCAATTAAGGCCGGTTACGCTACTAGCTCCATCCGGTTCTTAGCGTCCATATTTAGCCGGAGTTTCATTGCTTCCCTCGTAAAGTATTATTAAAATATTAACGCTGTTATTTTATACCAAAAAAGAATATTTTTATTGCTACTTTTGGATAATATTGCCTAATTATATTTGACTAATTTAAAAAATATGACAATTTTACTTCTTCAAGCTTATTACAAAAGCTAGTAATTTAAAAGCTAGTAATTTATGGAATAAAACACTCTTCCCGGAGAACCAGTTTTGTTGAAAAAGAATTCAGAAGGTAAAGCGTGGAGGATAAAGTTTAATAGGCTGCCGGCATGCTGCCGCCCGACGCATTATCACCGGTATTTTGAAAGATACCCTGATTGCCCTGACTGCTCTCTACTAAAAAAGAAGGATAAACCATCCGTAATCCGAAGAAGTCTATCCTTCTTTATAGTTCTTTATAATATATAATTCTCACTGGGCTTTCATTTCAGTTAGACAAATCAGACCCAACCTACTTATTCTCGAACGGTACCAGGGGATTACCTTCGAGAATTCTTTCCACTTCCTCGTACCCCGTGGGGAATGCGTAGTTGTAACGCGCCGGCAGGGCAAAGACATATTTGTCGTTGCGAGCAAGCTCTGTTGGTCCAATAGGCGCCGCGCCAACACTAAATTTTCTCTTCTGCAGCGACTTCCATTGCTCAAGGGTAAAGATCATTATGGGGATATCCTGCCTTGGATTGCGAGCAGTCCATTTGGGATGCCTGATGGAGATAATCGGTCCTCTTTCCACTACTCTGCCGCTTTTCGATCCTTCCAGGGACAGGCCTTCCCACTGGTCAGTGACAATCGTATAGCCCTCCCAGCTCTGGGGCAGGTAAAAGTTGAAGCCGTAGCTGGTATTTTTATAAACAATGGATTTGCTTTGCGGTTCATCAATTACCCTTATGATCTTGGCCTCGGCTGTCACCGGATAGATCATAGCCACAGGATCATCGGTAAAAGTGACTTCCACTTCAACCCCCTCTTTCAGGACCCGTGGCGCCAGCTCCTTATCTGTATACCCATCATAAATTTTAGTCTCGCTGCCGATGAGGACGTTAGCTTTGTCGTATCCTTCCCTACTGTCAGCATCACCTTCTACGAAAATACTCTTGATCCTTCCTCCCTTATCATAGGTTACTTTAGTGATTTCCCCTTTTATATCAATTCTCTCCAGAGAGGAAACCAGCCATTTGCCGTCATAATTAGCTACAGTGATATATTTTGTCTCCGTAAATGACGATTTTGTTGAATCCGTATAGGTAAACAGCACTTCGTACCTGTATGTTTCCTTGTTTATCTTGCTCAGTTCATTAATTTCATAACTTGCGATCCATGGAGACGATGTTCCGGTAGTCCAGTTTAGTCCCACAAACTCGGCATATAATTTTTCTCTCAACTGTGGAGACATTACGGCATACTGCAAGGCGCCGTTTCTTGTCTTAACGCCCTCGGCCCAAGTTTTGGCAGCGGCCAAAGGATCCTTCGGGGCCAGCGCGCTTTCCAAAAGGGATATGCGGTTTTTTTGGGACTCAATTTCTTCAAAATCAATATCGACCCGATTGTGTTTATCATTCCACTTAACTAAAGCACCCAGTTTTTCCGTAATGATACGGATAGGCACCAATACCCGCCCGTTAATAATTTGCGGGGAAACATCAGATTTTACTTCTTTCCCATTAAATAGTATCTTTATCGGGTGGGCAAATACGGAAGTAACCGAACAGAACAACAATGCAACGACCAGTATGGACACAAATATTTTTTTCCTCAAAGTTCTTCCTCCCTTTTAGTATGCTGCTCCTCAATACCACGCTATTCTCTAATGCTCAGGATAATGCCCCGAACTATTCATTACTTTGAACATCATTATTCCAAGTTAATTCACTCCTTCCCGGGTTTTTACTATTTAGACGATAACGCCCCCAGAAAAGTTGCCATACAAACATTGACAATTTTTCCCACTGATTGCCGCTGCCCGCACTTAAATATGGTAAGCGTCAAATTTTCCCCACCTTGTTAATCAAAAAAGCCGCTAATCATTAGCAGCTTTTTTGATTGTTTTGTCTTTAATATCCTCTCAGCCCAGCGCTAAGACCTTGCCAGAAGTGTAAGTTAACACTCAAAATTTTCCATGATGCCTTCTCCTCTGGCAAAGGCCCATAGCGTAGACTTTATTGGCGGGCGGTTGTTTTTCCTTTTAGCTCAGACGAAAAAGTCAGCGCTACTTCCTAAAGATAAGGTGCTCCATAATCAACACCGCTAAAACTCCTACTACAAAGCCATTTCCGAGAAGAGGCCTCAAAAAAACAGGAAATGTGTTTAAAGCATTATCCGGCAAAAATGAGGTAATAATGCTCAACATGAGGGGAAGTCCAATCACCAGGCCGTTTTCAAAACGAAATCCCCCTCGGTCACCAAGAACCATAGTTAATCCCGCAGCTATCTGCGAACACATGATATAGATAAAAATACCCCCGACCACCACGGATGGGATACTGCTTAAAAATGTTATAACCGGCGGCAAAAACGACATAGCCAGCAATAAAAATCCGGCAGGGACAAGGGCAAACCGCGAAGCGCATCCTGTCGATGCAATTATGCCGGGGCTGAGGGAAAAATTAACCATACCAATTATGCCCCAGAGCCCCGCCAGGAAATTAAATATCCCTGTAAGTGAAAGCCCCCTTGTAACTCGCCCCGGTATATCCTCCAGCTTTAGCACTTCGCCCACAGAGAAGATCGACCCCAGGTCATTAATGGATAGAGCCAAAAAACATACGAGAAATGAAAGAATGACTCCCGGCTCAAAGCTCAAATTGATCTTTGTCTTTAATAAAAAATCAGCAGTGATTGTGGACTGAGCGGTATGCGCCATTTCAAAGCCCTGGGGAAAAAACAGATGATAAACTATTGTTCCGGCAATTAGCGACCACATAATGAGAGTTGATTTCCAAAAACCCGTAACAAACCTGCTCACGGCAAAGACACAGAACACAAAAAAGAAGGCAAAGCACAAATTTAACCAGGCAAGGCCTCCGGAGGTGGGAGGTACGCACAGGTCTATAATCATAGGCGTAAGGGTGAAAGCAATCATAATAAGGATAACCGTCACCACCGGGGCTGTAAAAAGTTTTTTTAAATGGTTAAACAGCCCTGCAGCGCTCACCACAAAAAGAACGAGACCGCCGATCGCGATAGCGGTATAGGTTGAACTTATTTCGCTGCTGCTGGCAGCGATACCCACAAGGAGTATTGTTGCCGGTCCCACTACCAGCGGCAAACGGTGCCCCCACAATAACTGCAACAAAAGGGAAATACCGATAATAAAAAAGACCTTCTGAACATAGATAATCTGCTCTGCTATTTGGCTATAGTGCAAGACGGCCACTACTTTCCCCACGATAACAATGGTAGGGATCATAATTGCCAGCCACTGCAACCCCAGGAACAATAATTCTCCGAAAGAGGGCATTTCATCAAGATCGTATTTGATTTTTACCGGATCCATTTCTGGAACTTCCCTTCCCATAGCGTCTCCTATTATGTCTGCTGCGTCTATCCCTTCGAGGACCTTTTCTTCTACTATCCCCAATAAAGAATGTTCATTAATTATTTCTATATCCTGTATTTCAAACCCTCTTTTCTTACTATAACTAAACGAGATATCCCTTCCGAAGGAGAGAAAAAAAGAATTAACACAGTAAAACAGCACAATTTTATTATTTAAAGATATTTTACACTGGATTACCATATTTGACAGAGAAAAAGGATTTGGTATAATAATGTTTGTTAGCAGCATAAAAAATTGAGTGCTAATAAGGGTGTCAAAGCTAATAAATGGACAAACATATGGGAACCTTCTGATTGCAGTATTGTTCAGCTGATCGGGAGTGATTTCTGTATAATAATGTTGTTCTTAAAGGGTAAACGCTCCCGCTCGGGCCGGGAGCGTTTTAATGTTGTTTTATAGTATAAAAAAGGCAGATGCTTTCTTCATCTTTAGAGCAAAATTTTAAATTAACAATCATAAAGGAGGAGATTTTTATTGCCTAAAGTGAGGATAGCTATTGCAGGTGTCGGGAACTGTGCCAGTGCTTTATTACAGGGAATCGAAATGTATAAAAATTCAAAGGAAAACACTATCGGACTTATGCATTATGATCTTGGCGGTTATAAGCCGGGGGATATTGAAGTAGTTGCAGCTTTTGATGTGGATAAGCGTAAGGTAGGCAAAAAACTTAGGGAGGCAATATTCGCCAAGCCAAACTGCACTACCGTCTTTTATGACAAGCTGCCGGATTACCCTGTTCAGGTACACATGGGGCCTGTTTTGGACGGTGTATCCGAACACATGGCAGATTATGATCCTGATAGAACTTTTGTGGTAGCCGACCAAGAGCCCTCCGATGTAGTCCGAATTTTAAAGGAAAGCGGCGCAGAAATGCTGATTAACTATCTGCCGGTGGGCTCTGAAGAGGCCGCAAAATTCTACGCTGAAGCTTGCCTGGAAGCCAATATTGGCTTCATTAATGCCATGCCGGTTTTTATTGCTTCCAATGAAGAGTGGGCTAAGAAGTTCCGCGATAAAAATATTCCGCTGATCGGTGATGATGTAAAAAGCCAGGTAGGGGCTACCATCATTCACCGCACGCTAACCAAATTATTCGAAAACCGCGGCGTAATTCTTGACCATACTTACCAGTTAAACTTTGGGGGAAATACCGATTTTTTGAATATGCTAAACCGCAGCAGGCTTAAATCCAAGAAAAAATCCAAAACCCAGTCTGTGCAATCAGAGCTGAAAATCGCGCTGGCCGATGATAATATTCATATTGGCCCCAGCGATTATATTCCGTGGTTGAATGATAACAAAATATGTCATATACGCATGGAGGGAAGAGGTTTTGGCCACGTTCCGCTTACCGTTGACGTAAAACTATCCGTGGAAGATGCGCCTAACAGCGGTGGTGTCATGATCGATGCCATTAGATGCATGAAGCTGGCGCTCGATCGCCAAATCGGCGGAATTCTGAATGCGATTTCAGCCTATTCCATGAAGTCGCCGCCGGTTCAGTACACCGACACGGAAGCCAAGAAGATGGTGGAGGAATTTATTGAAGGCAGGAGAGAACGTTAATGAGAGCGGTTTTTCTTGCTGCCGGTGAAGGGAAGAGGCTCAGGCCTTACTTTAACAGGCCCAAGCCTCTTGTGCATTTATTGGGCCTTTCTTTAATAGAAAGAAATATTTTGTCTTTACGGGAATGCGGCATTAAGGAATTTGTTGTTATTACAGGTTGTTACGCTGATGAAATACAGGATTATTTAGGTAACGGAGAAAAACTTGGCGTAGAGATTAAATACCTGCATAGCGAGGATTGGGAACTGGGCAACGGCGTAACCGCATATACCTTTCACAGGGATTACCGGCAAAATGAAAAATTTATTTTAATGATGTCAGACCATATTTTCGGGCTGGATCTTCTTAAAACCTTTATCGACGAAGCAGGGAATATCAAAGAAAATGAATTGTTAATTGCTGCTGATAGGCGGCTGGAAAAAGTTTATGACCTTGATGAGTGCACTAAAATCAAAGCTGAACAGGATTATGCCCTGAAGCTGGGCAAACAGCTTCACGATTTTAACGCCGTGGATTGCGGTCTCTTCATTGGTACAGGAGCGCTTCTGGACGCTTTGTCCAAAGCGATTTCCCAGGGAGGCTACACCTTTACCGATGGTGTAAACATCCTGGCCGAATCAGGCAAGGCCAAGTTGCATTTTGTAAATGATTTTTGGATTGATGTGGATGATCAAGCCAGCTATCAATATTGTGAAAAAATCCTTTTACAATCTCTGGTATCCGCTAAGGATGGTTTTATTTCTCGTCACCTTAACCGCAGGTTCTCCCTCAGGATAACAAGATTACTGGCCCGAACGGGGATAACGCCCAATCAAGTTACGGTTATTTCCTTTTTGACCGCAGTGGCTGCAGCCTTTTGCTTCGCTCTGGGAAAAAATCTTTGCGGAGGGCTGTTTGCCCAGCTCAGCTCTATAATCGATGGAGTTGATGGGGAAATCGCCCGTTTAAAGTTTCAAAAGAGCAGCTACGGGGGGCTCTTCGACTCTATACTTGATCGCTATGCTGATTTTGTTATGGTGATCGGCGTCACATACTGGTGGTATTCCGCAACAAACAGCCCTGTGGCTTTACTGGTAGCCGCAGCCGCGCTAACAGGAATACCCATGTCCATGCTTTTCAAGGAAAAATACCATGCCCTTACCGGAAAACCTTTTCTGCCGGAGCGATACGACGGCATTTTCCGTTATCTTCCGGCCAACCGCGACGGCAGATTGTTTATTATCATGTTAGGCGGTATCTTTAACTTGCTTCCGGCCGCCCTGGTTATCCTTGCGGTTGTTGCCCACCTCCAGACCTTCATACGCCTTTATCAGGCCCGCAGGTTAATGTAATTTAATTTATCTGTTAACATCTTCTTTTTCGGCCATCTGTTCCCGGTGATTGGGCGGCGGTCTTTGCCGGGTACGGGATGGCGCGCCTGCGGCTAAAGACATGGTTAACGAGGTTAAACTCCTCGAGCAGCGCCTGTGCTTCATCCAGGCGATCACCCAGTTGTTCAAGGGAATGGGCATCAGAGCCAATGGTAAAAATTTCTACGCCTTCTTTGGCGGCCAGGGCTACTATTTCCCTGGAAGGATGGAACTCTTGTAATCCCCGGCGGAGGCTGGAGGTGTTAATTTCCAAGCCCATTCCCCTGCGGACCATTTCCTTAAAAATCGGCTCGATGGCACCGCGATGAATGGTCAAGATTTCAGGACCAAATTCCCTGAAACCATAACGCCGGTAAAGGTCCACATGAGCCAGAGCGTCAAAAAGACCTGTTACAACGGCTTCTCTCAGGGTTGAAAAGTATTCTTTACGAACCTGGGACAAGCTTCTGGGCTGAAAATAGTGCGGGCTTTCCTTCATGGAAGAAATAGCGATGTGGTCAAGGCAGTGGATAGCCCCCAGAACAAAATCGAAGGGGTAGTTGTCAATAATCTTTTCAATATCCTTTTCGCAGCCCTGGCAATAGCCGACTTCGATTCCAGCCTTCACCTGAAGGCCTTCTCCCCTGAATTCCTCCTGTGCTTGTGTAATCTCAACAAAATATTTATCCAGCCAGGCATAGTTGTATACCGATACCCTTTCCCCATTTAAAACGGCAAAATTATCTATATCCCTTCGCACAGGGTCCAGCTCAAGATGGGTCGTGAAACAAATCTCTGTAAGCCCCAATTCCAAAGCCCTGTAACAGTAGTCTTTTACCCTCACCGGAGAAGCATCTATAGAATAGTTCGGATGGATGTGATAATCGGTTCTTGCTAATTTCATCAATGTTGCTATCTTCCCCTTCCCAACTATGCAATATTATATCTTTACTTTTAGCGCCTGGTTGCTTTAGCAGGTCGCACAAGCATCTTCGTTCACTCTACCAATCACAATTACACAATTATAATACATAATGTATACACAAGATTTCAACTTTGTAAATATAATACTACAAAAGCACAGCAATACTATTTGCTACGAGGAGGTGCTAAAATGAGTATACAAAATGATATAGACGCTGCTCCGCCAGGGGGAACAGTGAACATTGCTCCCGGAATTTACAATGAGCAGCTGGTCATAGATAAACCGCTTACTTTGTCCGGACCGGATCCTGCAACTGGTGTAGCTGTTATCGATGCCGCCGGCCTAACATCGGGAGAACCGACTATTCATATCCTTGCCAGTGATGTAATTGTAGAAAATTTAACACTTCAAAATGGTCCTGGACCAGGAATCGGGGCGGGAAACGCAACCTTCACCGATTTAACCGGTATAATCATCAGAAACAATATTATCAGGGATCATGATCTTGCCGGTGTTCTTACAGCAAACAACGCTTCTATGATAATACAGGACAATATTATTGTGGACAACGGAAAGGGGGCTGGTTTTCAACGTGTTGGCGTTTATTTATATCCCCATGGCAAAACAGAGGTTCTGAGAAATATTATAAAAAATAATTTTGGAGACGGGATTTTTGCCAGGGCAAGCAGCTCCGGCCTGCTAATCGAAGAAAATGAAATTGAAAAACACAATTTCAGCGGTATCACCCTGGCCTGGGACGAAACAAATGTTACTATAAGAAATAACAAAATATCCGAATGCGGTTTGGGAGCAAATGATGAACAGGGCGGAATCGTAATTGTTCAATCAATGGCTGAAATTATTACGGGGAACTCTATCCTAAGCTGTAACCCTTTTGGTATCCACTGGGGATGGACTCCAACCTTTGGACCCGCGCCTCCCCAAATTTTAATTGCTGAAAATACAATCGTTAATTCCGTTCAGGATGGTATATTTCTTTTCTCCCAAGGGCCAGGCGGATTTATTCCTCCGGATCCTTTTCCTCTAGAGCCTGATGTTTTAAACAATCAATTGAAGAATAACGGTAGGGCCGGTGTCTATGTTAGCAATTTCTACTATTATTCCCCGGGTAATGCAAACCCAAAAATTCACTGCAACAACATAGTAGGGAATGCTGAATTTGGCGTCTTTAACAACACTGCTGGGGAGGTTGATGCTACCGACAATTGGTGGGGTGATTCCAGCGGGCCATTTCATCCAATATTAAACCCCCAGGGAACTGGGGATCCTGTAAGTAATAATGTGCTATTTTCTCCCTGGAAGACTGTTCCCAAACCACAGGAAGCAGACTGCCTGGTGGTGGAAAAGGTATTTGACCAGTGTTTCAAAGAGGATATCATCGTTAGGGATTTTACAATTCCGACAGGTTCTAACGAACCCTGTGAAAATGTGGACTTAACTCGGGTAGATCGCGTGAACTGCACAGTTCTTAGTGCAGAGTGCGAAATAGTGGACGTCAGCCCGCCTGTAAGCGACAATCTTCGCACCATTACCGTAAAACATAAACTGGAAATACAAATCGATCTTATTGATGAAACACCCGCTCCATTCGCAGTGTTATGTTCTTTTAAGGCAGAGGTAAACAATTTCTACAGTCAGGCTCAGCTATATGTCCCGCCCTCAGGGGTTGTTTTTGGCCCGGCGGGAGGTCCGTTTCTTTATTGCACGGTTGTTAACTCAACATGTTTTTGTATACCTGAAACCACTCCCCCCGGTGAACCGATCGCAAAAGTAATTTGCACAGTTAAAATGTGTAAGGTAATTGAAGTCCATGCTTTTGTAAAATTGCTTATTCCTCACCTGGGCATCTGTGTCCCCGAACCTTGCGAAGCTGCTCCTCAACAAGAGGAAATTGAATGCCCTCCGGTTGACAAACTCTTCCCGCCTCAAATAAATGCTGAGGGACTTTAAAATTATAATACAAAGGGACAAAATTATAAACTGGAGCCTTTCCACAAAACCGGCTCCAGTTTTTTTCCGCTTTCCCCAGATACTTAGAGCAAAAAAGCACAAGATTAATTTATTTAGATTAGCTTTCTAAAATGATTAAGTTCTTTGGCGATCTGAAAAAACCTTTCCTGCAGCTCTTCCTTCTCTTTCTCATCCCTGGCCTCGCTTAACTTTCCGTTTAAGAAAGCCAGTTCGCATTCCAAGCGATTAATGTTGTCCCTTAAATCCTGATATTCACCGAGGCTCATCCCGTTTATTTTGTTCCTCTCCTTGCGTTCCCCTTCTTTCGCCAGATAGTACTCGTAATTTCCTTCGTAACAATTCAGCTTCCCGTCAGCTATTACAAAAACCCTGTTTGCCAGGCGCATAAAGTACCTGTCATGGGTGACAAAGAGGATGCTGCCTTTAAAGGCGGCCAATACCTCTTCAATTTTCTCCCTGGAGGCGATATCCATATAGTTTGTCGGCTCGTCCAGTATAAGAAAATTCGCCCTGCCCAAAATAATTTTGGCAAAGGCAACCCTGCCCTTCTCTCCCATGCTCAGGTCGGCAATTTTTTTAAAAACCTCATCCCCGCGAAACAGCAGGGAGGCCAGCAGCAGCCGTGCTTCTTCTACATCGCCCCCCGTGCTTAATACATCGTCAAGCACCGTAGCGCTGTAATCCAAATTCTCAAGCTCCTGGGCAAAATAGCCTATTTTAACAGCAGGGTTGACTGTAACTTGGCCGCTGTAATCGCTGTCCAGGCCAGCTATGATCTTTAAAAGGGTGGTCTTCCCTGCGCCGTTGGGCCCCAGCAACACAACCTTATCCCCCCGCTTAATGTTAAAGGAGGCACCCTGGAAAAGCACCTTTTGGGCATAGCTTTTTCCCACGCCTTCTCCCCGGACAAGAAACGGAGCGCTCTTTTTTTCCGGTAGATTTTTATTAAGGAGTTCAAAGAGAGGGTCCTTTGCTTTTCTAGGTTTATCGATCTTCCTCCTTTCCAGTCTCTCCAGTTCTCTTTCCTTGGCCCTAATGACACCGGCATGCTTTTTGGCCTTACTCCGATAAAAATCATTTTGACCGGCCGCGGTGTGAGCGCTATTATACCAGCTTTTCCTTTCGCTGATCACCTGTTTGAGCTGACGTATTTTCATCTGCTGCTTCTGATACTCCCGCTCACTGCTTTTTTGCTCAATCTCCTTTTGCCTTTTGTAGTCTGAGTAGTTGCCTTCATAGACCCTTAACTCCCGGGGTGTCAGCTCCCAAATCTTCGATACCACATTGTCGAGGAAAAAACGGTCGTGGGATATAACCAGCAGCGGTTTATCCAGGCTGCCGACATAGTCCTCCAGCCACGCGCAGTTTTCCAGATCCAGATGA
>JAKORA010000311.1 GCA_029778075.1 Bacillota bacterium
CGTTATCCGGGGCGGTCCCCTTAGAGTGCCCGGCATTACCCGCTGGCAACTAAGGGTAAGGGTTGCGCTCTTTGCGGGACTTAACCCAACATCTCACGACACGAGCTGACGACAGCCATGCAGCACCTCTACTGGCTCCCGGATTGCTCCGGGTCGTTACCCTTTCGGGCTTCTACCACCAGCAGTTCAAGCCCAGGTAAGGTTCTTCGCGTAGCGTCGAATTAAACCACATGCTCCACCGCTTGTGCGGGCCCCCGTCAATTCCTTTGAGTTTCAACCTTGCGATCGTACTCCCCAGGCGGGACACTTAACGCGTTAGCTACGACACTCCAGCAGAAATGCCGGAATATCCAGTGTCCATCGTTTACGGCTAGGACTACCGGGGTATCTAATCCCGTTTGCTCCCCTAGCTTTCGTGATTCAGCGTCAGGAGTAGCTTAGAGAGCCGCCTTCGCCTCAGGTGTTCCTCCCGATATCTACGCATTTCACCGCTCCACCGGGAATTCCACTCTCCTCAACTACCCTCAAGCCGAACAGTTTCAAGAACAATTCCGAAGTTGAGCCTCGGGATTTCATCCTTGACTTGCTCGACCGCCTACTCACCCTTTACGCCCAGTAATTCCGAGCAACGCTTGCCCCCTACGTATTACCGCGGCTGCTGGCACGTAGTTAGCCGGGGCTTCCTCTGAAGGTACCGTCAGTCCCTTGCGGGATTTCGTCCCTTCTGACAGGAGTTTACAACCCGAAGGCCGTCATCCTCCACGCGGCGTCGCTGCGTCAGGGTTTCCCCCATTGCGCAAAATTCCCCACTGCTGCCTCCCGTGGGAGTCTGGACCGTGTCTAAGTTCCAGTGTGGCCGGTCGCCCTCTCAGGCCGGCTACCCATCGTCGCCTTGGTGGGCTGTTATCTCACCAACTAGCTAATGGGACGCGGGCCCATCCGCAAACAGCAGCTTGCGCCACCTTTATTTAGAAAGTCATGCGACTTCCTAAACACATCCGGTATTAGCTCCCCTTTCGAGAAGTTATCCCAGATTTGCGGGTAGGTTGCCCACGCGTTACTCACCCGTTCGCCACTAGGTTATTAAAAATAGTAAACTATTCTTAATAACCCCGTTCGACTTGCATGTGTTAGGCACGCCGCCAGCGTTCGTCCTGAGCCAGGATCAAACTCTCCAGTTTAAAATCCTGAAACTCTTAAATCTCTTTTAAGAGTATCTTTTACTCTTCAGAATTGCTTAATATTGGACTTCGCAAAGTCCGCACAAGCACCTTCCAGTCATTCTTCCTGCTGGCACTGTTTAGTTTTCAAAGATCAAAGCTTTTTGTGTGTCCAAGTCAATACCTTACCATGAATCCTTTCCCTTGTCAAGGCCTATTTCCTTGCCACTTTTAGCTATTTTCGCTGGATCGATTTGCTTTTTCTCTTGCCAAGACAAAACTTATCTTACTACAATTACTTACCCTTTGTCAAGATCTTTTATACATCTTTCTGTTTTTCTTCTTGCCAATCTGAACAATGGCTTTTACAATATATCATATCTTAGAGTTGTTTTCAATAGCAGAATTTTTAGAATTTTTAACGCTTTTTGTCTAAAAAAGCAGACAAGTTTAAAATTTCTCTTTTTTTCTTTTAATACCTTTCAATAAACAAAGTTAAAAATTTTAAAACATGCTCCAAAGGCTCCAGCAACAATTAATATCCCCACCAAACCTAGAATATGTTTTTTCTTTCTAACTCCTCTTATCAGTATTGTCATCCCGGTCAAAGCAAGGAGAGAAGGTAAAAAACTTATCGCAAAAGCTAAAAAGCCTTCTTTTTTTAAAGAAGATAGATAAACAACGGCAATTCTAAAATGATAACCTAGAAAAGATAAAAGATGAGCTGCTTCATGTCTGCTAATAAAATATAATAGAAGAGCGAAAAGGCAATCTGCAGATAATTGATATAACACCCCAAGCAGACTATCAGGAAGCAGAGCTTCCTGAGGGCGAAAATGTCCATAACCGACCAGTTCTGTAATCCAAGCAAAAAAACCACTGCTTTTTTTTAATTCTGCATAGAAAAAATGCCAGCCC
>JAKORA010000312.1 GCA_029778075.1 Bacillota bacterium
AGGAATTTGAAAAGATAAATTTGATTAAAGATATTCCTATTGAAATAAATGCTATTTTGGGTAAAGCCAGGCTCCCCTTAAAACGGGTTTTCTCCCTGTCACCGGGTGAAATAATTGCCCTCGAAAACTATCTGGGAGAGCCGGTGGAGCTCTATGCCAATAATCAACTGGTAGCAAAGGGGGAGGTGGTCCTGGTTAACAGTCAATTTGGCGTTAAAATTACGAATATGGTCCGTTCCGGACCAATTATCTGAAAGGGTGAAATGCATATGACGCTGACGGATAAAAATAAAAACGAGACCGAGGTCCAGATGGTCGCTTTTATGCTGGAAAAAGAGGAATTTGCCGTCAATATCCTGCAGGTCCGGGAAGTCTTAAAGATGACGCAGGTAACTCCTCTGCCGCAATCTGCCCATTTTATTGAAGGGGTCATAAACTTGAGAGGAGAAGTCATACCCGTAGTTGATCTGCGCAAGCGATTTGAGCTGGATCCAGGTGAGAGAGGAGAGCAGACCAGGATTATAATCGTGGAGATCCGGGAGAGCAAGGTGGGGTTGATCGTGGATTCGGTTACAGAAGTGCTCCGTCTTTCCTCTGCAGCGATACAGCCCCCCCCTTCGAGAGTAGCGGGAACACGCACTGATTACCTGAAAGGTGTCGGTAAAATTGATGAGCGGCTCTTGATTGTTCTTAACCTGGACAAGATTTTGACGACGGAAGAAAAAATTCTTATGGACGAGATTACGCTGAGTGAGCAGGAAAGAATTGAGGCGCAGGCCTAGACTGCCGGATGACCGTACTGGAGAGAGGGGGAAAAGTAGTGGAAGAGTACAGGGACCTTTTTCTTGCTGAAGCCCATGAATATCTTCAGGATATGACGCGCTGCCTGCTGGAGATGGAGAAAAATTCCAGCAACGACCAGCTTACGGAGATGTTCCGCGCCGCGCACAGCCTGAAGGGCATGGCCGGCACCATGGGATACGAGTATATTACACGCTTGACGCATGAAATGGAAAGCCTGCTGGACCAGTTGCGCCATGGAACAGCCATAATAGATACGGGTTTTGTTAATATACTTTTTGAAGCAGTAGATCTGGTTCAGCTTCTTGTAGATAACCTTGACAGGCAGGAGGATTTCACCAAGGAAGTAGCAAGAGTACAGAAAAAAATGCAGGAGTGGAAGGCAGGTGGCGAAGGGAATGTGGCCAAGGAGCAGGGCCGGGAAGCCCGGGTGGAAGATAAAGCGGCAGGAGGGCGGTGGATCAACTGGAAAGACCTTGTGAATGACTTTGAGGCAGAGATGCTCAAGGAAGCCCGTGCTCGGGGTGATAATATCTACCATATACATATTTCTCTCCGGCGCGGTTCGCTTTTAAAATCGGTGCGCGCCTATATGGTTATCAAAGCGGTGGAGAAACAGGGAGAGATAATAAAGACGGTCCCTTCTCTGCAAGCCCTGGAGGAAGAAAATTTCGACCGTGATTTTTCTCTTTTGCTGGTGGGAAGGGTGGATACGGGCGCGTTAAAACAATCTGTTGAAAGCATTGCGGAGATAGAAAATGTAAATATTTTCCCGGTAGATATCGAAAGCGGGGCTGAAGCACAGGTTCAGACACCGCTCGAGGATAGCGGCGCTCAGTCACCTCCTGGATTCGAAAAATCATTATCGCCGGCAGAAAAAGACGAAGAAACGCCGAAAAATGCGCCGGGGGCTTCTCCGAAAGCAGGGGCGCCTTCTTTAACCGCGCGTAGCTCAGAAAAAACAGTACGTGTAGAAACAGCGAAGCTCGACAGCCTGGTAAACCTTGTCGGAGAGCTGATCATCAACCGTACCCGTGTGGTTGAACTAGGGAAAAAGGTAAATAATGAGTTGCTGGAAAATGCTCTGGAGCAGATGGAAAGGATTACCACGGAACTGCAAAATGCTGTTATGACTTTACGAATGGTGCCGATAAAACAGGTTTTTGACCGCTTTCCGCGTATGGTCCGTGATCTTTGCCTGGAGAGGAATAAAGAAGTGGAGTTATTTATTTCCGGCGAGGATACCGAGCTGGATCGCACCATAGTTAACCAGGTCGGGGACCCGCTGGTTCACCTTTTGCGCAATGCCGTCGATCATGGCCTGGAAGGAAAAGAGGAAAGAATTCGCAGCGGGAAAAACCCGGTCGGCAAAATAGTCCTGGAGGCGCATCATGAAGGAAGCCATGTAGTGGTTAGCGTGGAGGATGACGGCAGGG
>JAKORA010000313.1 GCA_029778075.1 Bacillota bacterium
CCTGCGGGCAGAAATGGCAAGAAAAGGCCTGACCATTCAAGATTTGGCTACTACTTTAGGTGTCCGGTACGCAACTGTGTGCGATAAGTTGAACGGGAAATACCGGTTTTACTATGACGAGGCAAAAAAAATAAAAGATACACATTTTCCTGATTGCAATATTGAGTATCTCTTTGAGCGACACCAAACCTCTGCTTAGAGCGGGCAAAAACAAATCCCCGGCAGCTTGGCGGCGGACCGGGGAGCAGCGAGGTGATATTCGCTTCATGAAAGAAAGGAGGGTAGTCTGTGAACACGATAGACAAGCTTTTCAACGAACTAGTTGAACAAGCAGCTGCAGCCGCCGAAAAGCGGGTGCTGGAACAGCTAGAAAACATGATAACGCCAGACAAGGTATTGGATGTAAAGGAAACGGCAGAGTATTTGGGCGTAAGCCCAAAATTGATATACCAACTCTGCGCTGAAAAATTCCTACCACACATCCAAGCCGGTGGCTCCAATTCAAACAGGCCAAGAATACTTTTTCGGCAAGCAACTTTGGACCGCTGGCTCCGGGAGCAGGAGGAAGCTAGCATCCAAAAGGAGGTGAATACAGCGTATGCAGCTACTGGCAAGTTTCGTAGGTAAGAACCGTGACTTCCGGGCCTGGCTGGCGGCGCAGAGGCCGGCAAACGTGGTAAGCCTGGCGGAGTACAGAAAGAAAAAGACCGCAAAGTGGCCCAAAGTAAAACCTTTAACCCGAGTATAGCATAGCGCAACTTTATTTGCAACTGCTCTCTCTGCAGTAGGCGGGGGTGCAAGTTCCCGGCCCCCTGCCAATAAAAGAAAGGAGCGATAACATGAAGCTGAATAGATTGACTTTGACCAACTTCAAAGGCATTAGACGCTTTGAATTGGATGCCCAGGGGGACAACGCTGATATATACGGCGACAATGCTACTGGCAAAACCACTCTCGCCGACGCTTTCATGTGGCTACTGTTCGACAAGGACAGCAGCAATCGTAAAGATTTTCAAATCAAAACGCTGGGCCCTGATGGTGAACCCGAACACGGCCTTGAGCACATGGTTGAAGCCGTGCTGGAACTCGAGGATGGTAGCCAGCTTGCACTGAAAAAGGTGTACCAGGAAAAGTGGACCAAAAAACGCGGATCAGCAACCGCTGAGTTCACCGGCCATACCACGGACCACTTCATAGACGGGGTACCGGTGAAGAAAAAGGAGTATGACGAAAAGATTGCCGAGATTGCAGACGAAAACATATTCCGGCTGCTCACGGACCC
>JAKORA010000314.1 GCA_029778075.1 Bacillota bacterium
CTTACAGAACCGTGCTTGCGCTATTAACGCACACGGCTCCTCCTGCACGTCGTTCACCCAGGTATGCCAGCGTCTCCGGCTTTGCTACCTGGACTATCCTTGCCAATTTCGTTTCCACTTTGCCTCCATCTCTGCGTGCAGCAGTGTTTCCTGACAAGGTCTCCGCACATATACCTCGCCTCGCAACGGTAACCGTCCCTGTGTCCCCTAGGCCGCTCCCACCAGGTTCGCATGGTATCGATTTGTTTGCTCCCGTCGTCTTTGATTCTTTCCGTCCGGCGGCATTTCGCTCATCTCCTGTGTTCGCTTTGGGTCCTTAAGATTTCCGTTCCGTCCAACGCAACGACAGTAAAACCCGTGGGTTAACTCTTCCGAATTTGCGCTATTTCAGGGCTAAGCGCCTAAACCTCCGTCAATATTAGTTTCTTTTTTAAAAAGTTCGTTTACGGAATGCCCGAAGCTGGTTATGAGCCATTTGCGATCTTTGAAAACGCCATTAAAACCAATAATTTTTTGGGTTGGGGAAAAACTTTTTACCCCACATAGAGGCTATAAAAAGGGGATTTTTACGTGTTGGTAGTGCGGGAAGCGGAAAATTGACCCCAGCCATTTTCTGACAATTGGCTAGATTAGATCTGTTTGGAATATAACAACATTACAGGAACATAAAGGGAAATCCTCTCGCTTTGTCGAAGTTATATTTGCTAAAAACCCACGCAAAGGAGAGGATTTCCATGGCTATTATACCACAACCGCGGCTGTTTGGGTGGGAGGATTTAGAAGGGTTAGGAGACCTGGAAAGGCTGCGCCTCGTCTTAGAAAACATGCCAGATGAAGCATTGATGCGGCATTTAGAGCGCGAGCGGGGGTGGGGCCGTGATGACTATCCTATAAGGGCGATGTGGAATTCTATTTTAGCCGGGGTGGTCTACCAGCATCCTTCCATAGAGAGCTTAAGAAGAGAGCTGTCCCGCAACGGCCAGTTAAGAGACATGTGTGGGTTTAAAGGTGATAAGGTGCCCCCTTCGTGGGCATACAGCCGCTTTTTGACGAATCTTTTTAAGCACCGGGAGCTGGTTGACGAGATTTTTGAAAACCTGGTGGAGCAATGCTACCGGTTACTGCCCGACTTTGGTCGCAACCTGGCCCTGGACGGCAAACCCCTGGACAGCCATGCCCGGCGTAAGAAAGCAGGCTTGGCGCCTGACGGCCGCCGGGACCTCGATGCCGACGTCGGGGCAAAGATTTACCGGGGGGAGCGTGCAGACGGTACTACATGGGAAAAGATAAAATACTGGTTCGGCTACAAGCTGCACTTGATTGTTGATGCAGACTATGAGCTGCCCGTGGCCTTTAAGGTAACGCCGGCCTCCCATTCAGAGGTCAAGCAGGCCCATGCATTAATTAATGAACTACGAGTAAACAAGCCTGAGATTTTAAACCGGTGTGAAACGTTTACTGGGGACCGGGGCTATGATGATAGCAAGCTTATCATTACGCTTTGGGACGATTACGGGATTAGACCTGTCATTGACATAAGGAATCTTTGGCAAGACGACGAGCCGACTCGTTCGCTGACAGGTCGCGACAACATCGTCTATGACTACCGGGGGACCGTATACTGCTGTTGCCCGCAGGAATTTAAATTACGCGAGATGGCTTATGCCGGAATTGAAAAGAAGCGGGGAACCTTGAAATATCGCTGTCCGGCCAAACATTACGGTATTGAGTGCAAGGGGCAACAAAGCTGCCCGGTTAAAAGCAGCATCCGGGTGCCTTTGTCCGAGGACAGGCGTATCTTTACCCCTCTGCCCCGCTCCAGCTACCGCTGGAAGGATCTTTACAAGAAACGCACGGCGGTAGAAAGGGTCAACAGCCGTCTGGATGTTTCATTTGGCTTTGAGCATCATTTTATCCGGGGACTTAGGAAGATGCATTTTCGTTGTTCCCTGGCTTTGTGTGTAATGCCGGCCATGGCTTTGGGCAGGGTGAAAGAAAAAAGACCGGACTTGATGCGCAGTCTGGTCCGATCTGCTTAGCGAAGGGTAAAAAAAATTGTTACCGGCCCAGGGGAGTGGTGTCTCTAAATTTCTTAAATATGGGTATATATGTCAGCGTAAGGTCTGATAAAAGGTAAAACATTTATTTTGATGCTGCCGTGTCGACGAAAAAAGAGGTGATTTTGCTTTTTCCCAGAGGATTTTGTAAGCAACGCAAATGGCTCTTCCTGGACCGCCCTTGACAGATATGCGCAATTATCCTATCCTGAAAAGAGATTGCCGGTTACTCCCGCGGCGCTGCTGCCAGCGCTGCCGGGGGTCAGGGTCAGCCCCTGCTCCGCGTGAACTGACCCGGGTTCTTGAGGAAAGGAGTTTTTACATGGGTGCAGATTACCGCGATATCGATAAATTTACCGAGGCCATCCAGGCCATCTTCCCCAAGCTGATGCATTACTTAAGCGCCGAGGAGAACCGGGAACTGA
>JAKORA010000315.1 GCA_029778075.1 Bacillota bacterium
ACTGGCTGCCCATCCGAAGTTGTGCATGAGAGCTGCTCCCAAAAGGGTACCCAGGATTGTGGCGAGGGCATCAGCATTTCCCTCTCCGGCCAGGATTAGCTGTCTCAAGGGGCAACCTCCGGCCAGGACGGCAGCCAGCCCTACGATCCCCATACCCAGAAAATTCCATATTGCTTGGTTATGTGCGACCGGCTGGCCGGAGAAGCCGGGGTTAAAGAGGCCGAAGATCAGGTTGCCGGCTAAGGCCACGACAAAAAGGGCGGCAATCCCGGAAATAAGGTGGTAATCCTTAAAAAGAAGCATATCGCGAAAGGCTCCCATTGTGCAGAGCCTGGAGCGCTGGGCGAGAATACCACCCAAAAGGCCGACGGCTAGCGAAACGAAGAGCGGTGCTCTCATGGAACCGGGACCCTCCGTGCTGAAAAAGATAAAATCCGGGGCTGTTAATAGCAGCAGAAGAATTCCCAGGAAAAGCACCGGTGCCACCAAACCGTTGGCCTGTGGCTGTTCTGTAGCCTGACCCAGAGTATATCCCTGCTTTAAAAACAGTGTTCCTACCCAAATACCAAAAATATATCCCGGTAAGGCTACCAGGGCATTTAAATCACCTCCGGCGATCCTTAGAAGCATGCGCAAGGGACACCCAAGGAAAATAAGTGCACCCATCATCATAAAGACGCCCAGAGCAAACCTCAGCAAGGTACTGGAACCGCCCTTGGATTTAAACTCCCTGAATTTAAGGGCGCATAAAAACGCTCCCAGTACCAGTCCGATTATTTCCGGCCGCAGGTACTGGACCACGGCGGCGCGATGCAACCCCAGCCCGCCGGCGATATCCCTCAGGAAACAGGCGATGCAAAAGCCCATATTGGCAGGGTTGCCCAGTAAAACCAGAAAGACAGCCATAATGCCAAATAATACTCCTGCTGTGATGATCGGATACTTTTCTTTCAAAACATCCACCTCTTTTTTAAAAATTTTTAAACGGAATTTAAAAGAAATCCCTAAACGAACGGTTACGCAGTTTTTCCCTGCTTTACTGATGTTAATTATAATGCAAAACTTAACCCTTAGAGAAATAGAAATAATCTATACTTTTTGTCCGCAGTATAGAAAAAATAGAGGGAAGGAAAAAGGGGTAAAAGCGAGGAAAACTCCAGGGATGCCGATATTATTATGTTACGTATTTACAGCTTAAAAAAAAGCCGGATCTGTGTTAGAATGAAGTTGTAAATTGGCTTTGCTGCACAAGTCACTCTGCCGGCAGTAAAGCGCTATATATATATCAAAGGCAGCGGAATCAAGGAGAATCCATTTTATTCTATTTATGTGCTTATGTGCCGGAAAAGGTTATGGCTGGGTTAATATGAAGGAAGGGCGGCTTTCTAATAATGAGCATAAGTGATGCACAGGAACGTGCTGTTATTGGAAATAAAATTTCTAAAGAGACAATTTTGTGTAATATTCTCCTGTCATCCGGGAAATTGTATGCTGGCCTTGCCGGCCGGAGCAGCGCCATGGTGGCTGATGCAATCCATTCATTTTCCGATGTAGTTAGCACTATTGCAGTCATGATTGGTTTAAATATGGCCAAAAAACCGGCGGATGACGATCATCCATATGGGCATGAAAAAATGGAACCTGTTGTAGCCAAAATACTGGCAATAATCCTGCTGGTTACAGCTATTTTAATTGGTTACAACGGGATCCAGAGGATCCTGTCCGGAAATTATGAAGGCCCCGGTGCGATCGCCTTATATGCTGCGGTAATATCCATTGTTGTTAAAGAATGGATGTTCCGTTATACGCTGAAAGGTTCGCAAAAGATTGAGAGCGCCGCCTTGTTGGCTGACGCCTGGCATCATCGTTCCGATGCATTTTCCTCTATTGGAACGTTAATCGGTATTGGAGGGGCACGGCTGGGTTATAAGATTTTGGACCCTGTTGCCTCTTTAATTGTCTGTGTATTGATAGTAAAGGTATCCCTGGAGATTTTTAAGAAATCTGTAAACCAGCTTGTTGATTATGCCGGGGATACAGATACTATTCAAAAAATAAGAGACGATATCATGGAGGTAGAGGGAGTAATAACGGTAAACAGGCTGAGAACCAGGGTGCATGCCAATATGCTTTTCGTAGATGTTGATGTGGCTGTAGCTGGTACATTGTCGGTAAAAGAAGGGCATGATATCGCCGAAGAGATTCATCTTAAGGTTGAGAACGGTGGTTACAAGGTAAAACATTGCATGGTTCATATCGACCCTTATCATGGCGTTGAGCCAAAATGACATTTAATGAATATGTGATAGAGCGGATAAATCAGCCCCTTACCCGTGCGTTAATCCTGCAGAGGCATTTGAATCTGGGCTCCTGTATTGCTGTCTATGTAATAGTTTTCCTTGTAAAGCAGTTCCGAAACAGGCACCACTTTATAGCCTTGTTCTTTTACAAAGGCAATGATTTCGGGCAGCGCTTCCGCTGTATACTTTCCGTTATTATGAAAGAGGATAATAGCTCCGGGATGAAGACTCTCTGTTACTCTTTTAACCATCGGCTCCTTGCCCAGCTCTTGCCAGTCAAGCGAGTCGATGCTCCATTGAATGGTTTTGTAACCGCATTTTTCCGCTGCTGTGATGACCTTGTTGCTGTACTCGCCAAAAGGCGGGCGGAAAAGTTCCGGCTGTTTCCCTGTGAGCTCCAGGATCTTATTGCCGACCCTTTCGATCTCGATCTTAATTTCTTCCTCGGAAAGGCTGTTGAGATGGGGGTGGCTGTAAGTGTGGTTGCCGATTTCATGGCCCTCCTGAAAGATTTTTTTTACCATATCCGGGTACTTTTCTACCCAGAAGCCGGTGAGGAAAAAGGTTGTTTTAATATTATTTTCTCGCAGGATCTCCAGAATAGTTGGAGTATAGGTTGCACCCCAGCTGGCGTCAAAGGAAAAGGCCACTTTTTTTTCGGAGGTATCCACATAATAAATGGGGACCAGCCTATTCTGCCGGGTTACTATGGTCAGAGCATAAGGGGAAAAAAAGACGTAGATGAGATATAGAGCGAAAAGCGATGCTGGAAGCAGCAACGTAATTTTTAGCTTTTTCCCGCTTATAAAAAAGATTTTTCTCATTTTGTTCCATATCCTTTACTTTTTGTCCTTTTTAATATTTATGCCAAAAGCAATTTAGATATGAAACTGTTGTGATTGTTATCGTTTATCGTTATATGTATATGTAGTACCGGCAAAGCAAAGCCCCGCGTTTCTACAGCTATTAATGCTATAACGCTTGCAGGAAACCTTATAACTTTTATAGAAAAATAAAATATTAATAAAAATAAATATTAATATGGTTAAGGTAAAGGTGAGATTATTGGAGAAACAGTTTTCCCGGCAGGAAGGAGAAATGCCGTACCGGGTGTCAGTCAGTGCCGTGCCCATCGGCAATGACCTGGTAGTAATGGTCTGCGGAGGAGAAAAACCGCATATTGGTGCCGTAGCTGTCAGTATTCCACGTCCAAGTCTTAAAAACCCGGAGCTAACAAGTGCGACAACATCTGTTTTTACTCTGGTTGGGCATAAAGAAGATGAACTGGCCAAAGCAATGGCACAGAAGATCGCTTCCATCCTGCAAAAAAATGTGATTCTCACAGCCGGCATCCATATAGATAATATTTCTGACGAGGGGATTAAAGTTATTGAAACAAATTGCCGGATCCTCCTGGAAAGCCTTATAAGCTACTATCTTAACGAATAACCTCTTTAACTCCTACAGGTAGCGGGTTGTTTCGTTCTGTAAAGCCCTTGAATGCCAGGGGGAAAGTCTGCTCTGATTATATAAATGTATTATAAAATGATTGTTTTTAAGGAGCACGAACGTTTTGCGCAAGAAACGTAAGCTGGATCACCTCAAGCTGGTGCAAAAGCTGGGTGACGGCCCTGCTCAAACCGGTTTTGAGGATATTTATTTTATTCATAACTGCCTGCCGGAGATGGATCCATCTGAAATTGATACCACCGTGCAGTTCTGTCATCATACTTCTGCCGCCCCCCTGATGATCAACGCTGTTACCGGCGGCATCCGCGAGGCAGAAAAGATTAACAGGGCTTTGGCCGCAGTAGCACGCAAGCTCGACATCCCCATGGCTGTGGGTTCCCAGGTTGCGGCTTTGGAAGACCCGGATGCCCGCCGCAGCTATGAG
>JAKORA010000316.1 GCA_029778075.1 Bacillota bacterium
AAAGTTCGGCGCCAGAAATGATTTCATCGGCCACATCGGGGGCGATGACTTTATCATCATAACCGTTCCGGAAAAGGCAGAGATTTTATGCGCAAAAATTGCCCGGTATTTCGACCGACTGATCCGCCGCTTTTACGACCCGGAGGACCGTGCGGCGGGAGGAATACGCGGCTGCGACCGGAGCGGCGGGGAGACTTTTTTTCCTTTAATTTCTATATCCATGGCCATTGTTGAATGCACTGGCCACGATTGCCTGTACGACCAGAAAAAATTTTCGGAAAAGGCGGCTCAGCTCAAACGCTACGCCAAGTCCCTGCCGGGTAGCGTTTACGTAAAAGACCGCAGGTCTTGTTGATTATGAAAAACTTGCCGCCCGCAGTCCTGCAAGCCAGGGAAATGCTGCAACTCCGGGATTCCGTGGCGCAGATAACGAGGCTCATCTCCTCCCTTGACTCCGACCTCATCGTTTTTACGGCGACCTTTTGGACCGTTCGGCGGACCCGGCCCTGGCGGACACCCTGCCGCTGCAGGGACTTAAAGCGCCTTTGGGCGAGTAATTCTGGATGTAGAATTTTACCGGAACGGCAGAAGAATTGCTTTCTTGTTCGGTGATCATGGAGGAGTTGAGAACTTAGAACCGGAGCAGGTAGTATTGGTTAAAACACGGATTAATAACAGAGATGGGGGTTCCCCGTGATTGGATAAACAAATATTGATGCCGGCTGGCGCGGTGATTCTTCTTTGGGCAGCTTCCGACTTCGAAGAGCGGAGGGGGAAATACGCCGAGAGGCTCGCCTGGCAATTCGACAAAAAGCTACAAAAAATACCCGTTGCGTTTTTCTGGAAGGATATGTTATATACAGTAAAGGAAGTCGAAGCTGGAAGGATTTTGGAGAACAAAGGGAGCGCGGTGTATCTGACGCGCCGTTTGAATAAGTGCGTGCCGGAATGCAGGCAAGGAGGTGAAGAATTTTGTTGCTTTTTTAATCCTGAGATCCCCCTTAATAATAGTGACTTGGCAGGCAAACCTAAAAATATTCGGGAGGTATTCAGATGAGATCGGTTAAGAAAAAACTGAGCCTTTTGCTCGTGCTCGTCCTATTAGTAAACATACTGTTGCCAAGCATGAGTGCGCTTGCTGCTGAAACAAACAATAATATCGTAGTTTTTGATGGAAAAGGGATTAGCGTCCAACCAGCGCCAGGGCAAGATGGTCGGGTTGAAGCCCAGGGTGTCAAAACGGCGGCGATCAAGGCGGCCATCCGTAAGCTGGTTTATTACCTGCGCCACAACGTCGACACGGTTATCAGTGAGCTACGTGATTATGTTCCTGGCCGCTATCTCACTGTGCTCAAGAACAACGCAGGTAAGATTGCCGGTTTCCTTGAGAGGTTGCTTACGTGGGAGGATCTAGCGTATCAGACCATCTACGACCAGACATATAACTTCTTGCGCTGGAATCTCGGTTTCGCTCACACTACGTCTCACTGGATCGCCCTCGGCATCAAATGGATCGTTGAATGGGGGTTGCTCTAACATGAGCGTCTCCGGCGGTACCCCTAACTTGGACCGCGTTCTTAGCGAATTCAGTGAAGAAGAATATGAGGGATTCAAGCAGTTCATGCGCTGGATACCCGATAACCATGACAGGCTTTGGGCCCAACCTAAACTGGCCCGCGAACGCTTGGTAGAGGTCTTCAAGTGTCTTGTGCCAACCAGAGGTGAAGAAGACTTGGAACGGATTTTCGAAGCCTTCAGCAAAGACGCACCTGGGATGCCTCTTCTAAAGCTGTTCAACAAAAAATCAAGGAAAAAGGGTTAATGCTCAAACCTGCGCTCGGATAGGATGGTCAGGTAGAAGCCCAGGGTGTCAAGTATGCGGCCATTTTCTATCTGCTTTTACCATGAAAAGGGATTTGCAACCCTCACCTCGCCATAATCCTGCCCGGGGTAGCGCCTGAGGATAGGTGAAAACAGTAGCCCGCCTGCTCCATGGCCGGAGCAGACGGGCTATAAGCAAGAGAACGGTCTGCTTATCCTTTTTGGCAAAGTCCAGGGCCGCCTTTACGGCGTTGTCAAAGGCCAGGATATCGCTGATTACGCCCACCGGGTCATTGGCATGGGCGGCCCAGTCTATTTTGCTTTCTTCCACCATAAGGAAAAATCCATCCTTATCTTTTGAAAGCACCTCCATGGCTTTGCTGGTCATTTCCGCCAAGCCGGGCTGTTTTGCCGGGTCACGGTCAAAATCATAGCTCAAGTCTTTAGGAGCGAACATCCCCCATATTTTGCTGGCACGCATCCCTGCGCCAGGTGCACCGGGCCGGAGAGAAGATGTTTGTGGACTGGGCCGGTAATAAGACGGTTCTTCTACGGGGCTTATTTTTCTCCATCCTGGTTGGTGAGGGATAACGCCCACCGGTAAACTTCTTGGGCCAGCGAGACTGCCCGTTTGTATTCAGCTTCATCTATTGGTTCCCAGTCTCCCGGGTAACGGGTTGTTACAGCGTAATCAGTAAGAATCGCGGCTTCCTTAAGTCTTTCGGGAACCTGAACTTTCCCGGACTCTTCAATTAACTTCAAAAGGTACCCAATAGAATGGGTTTTCGGGGTATCCATTTCCAGGAATGCCATTATACCTTTAAGGGACTTTTCAACTGCCTGCTGGGCATCAAAACAAAGATCTTCGTAAAGAATATCTGAGTTTTGCCTGCCAAGTTCTGCCCTTGCGAGGTTACTTTTTGCTCTTTGGAACCACAGGCGCCATAGTTCATCGCTCATAAACTACCCGCCCTCTTGCGGCCTCAGCATACACGAACCCTCGTGAATTACGGTACCTTTCTATTTTTTCCGGGGTTTCTACAAGTATGTCCACGGCAGCCGGAACATCGACCAGGATTCTATAGATCTGGTGGGCCAAAGCGCGGCGATTATTTATTCCTCGCTTTAGCACCAAAAGATCATAATCACTATACGATCCTTCCTGCCCCCTGCTCCTGGATCCAAAAAGAATAATTTTATCGGGGTTTACAGTCTTCACTATCTTTTCGACTACTAAATTAAGTACTTCTTCCACAGGGAGCCCCCCTTTTTTGTCCTAGAAAAAGCCACTACTCCCTAAAAATAGGAGTTTTTCTTTGAAGAAGGTCATAATTACCACTACTTATTTGGGTTATCGGTGCTTCTTTTGTAAGATTATACCATGTAGAATGCTCAAACTCAACTGCCTTCCGTCGCTGGTCCATGTCAAGATCCAGTAGGTATTTTTAATAAAATTTTTCCCCTTAAGAGACCTCGACGTTCAAAACCTTAAGCTTCAAAGCAATGGCTTTGACCTTGAATTTAACTGAAGATTGTTGAGATAAACTTGACAACCAGGTAGCTAGGAGGAACAGACAACAATAACACGTTACCCCCTCGCAAAACATTTAACACATGCAGAGGCCAAGCTATCAGTGCTACTCGAGAAACCGGTTAGCAAATAAGAGCAGCAAATTCCGGCCGGGTCAGTTCCCGTAAAACATGTTTTATCCAGGGACGATCCGCAAAAGGCCCTTTTAATGCCGGTATTGTCGCCTGCAGCCATTCCCCTATTTCTCCGGCTTTTTGTTTTTCTACCGACTTTTCTACCGGTTTTATCTGCGCTATCTCCTTCAGCTTTCCATGTTCCACTGGCCAGCGCGAAGCATAATTGCTAAGCTCTCCGTTTGCTTTGGCAGCCAGAAGCCGGGCCATCCGGTCTCCTCCGGTTGTGGTCCACTTGGCCCCCAGGCGTTTCATCCGCCGTGCTACGTTGTGCTGAATCTGCCCTTCGATGGTTCCTAAACGTTTTGCTTCTGCCGAGTTAATAATCCCCGTCCAGTTCTCTTCAAGATAATGCAATAGCTTGATGAGCCTCTTTTTCCGGTTGCCTCTGGTTTTTTTGATTGCTTCTGTGAGTATTGCTTGGGTTTCCTGCCAGTTGCTATGAGAGATGGCTGCGCCTACTTTCTGAAAGGTTTCTTCGTCATACCAAAGGGCTTCGGTTAAATGCCTGTTTAGATGGTATGGGTCTAAGCAGTATACGGCACCAGGGAAGTATTCCAGCCCCTCTTTGATCCATTTTGCTCCATCGCCACCTATGTAGATCTCTTTGATCTGTTCTAAATCCCATTTCCCCCCAGCCCGAGCATAGCTCTCTTCCCAGGCCACTTGTCCTTCACTTAGGGTGCTTACAACAAGCTTGTTTTGCAGGGCAAAACGGTTCCGGCTAACTTGTTTCTTCCCTTCGTAGGTTACTATGTGTTTGATTTCTCCTCGCTTCTCTTTTTCCCGTTGCAGATTGACTATCACTCCGTCACCTTCAATATGCAACTCCCGAACCACTTCTTTCCCACTTGGTGCTTCTCCGTCTTCAAATACCGCCGCTCTCTTCTCTTCCCCTTCTCGCTGCAGTATTTCGCCTGCTTCTTGGGTGATATGCCAGATGGTCATGGTGCTTAATTTAGGTACAAGATAACTCAATATCTCCGCTGCCCGGCCAAAGGAAAGTTCGGTGCTTAGTTTGATTGCCAACTCTTTTAGGTAAGGGGTAACCCTGGCCCGCTCCGGCCAGCCCAGCAGTTCGTCTAAAAAGAATTTGGTTTCCCCGGTTTCTTTGTTCCTGTACAGGCGCCTTTTTAAGGGAAATTCCCCAAAGGTGCTGATGGCTGTTTTTGTCCGAAAACCGACAACCTCCCAGATGCTCCGGTCTCGTTCATTCATC
The DNA here is from genome assembly GCA_029778075.1 of Bacillota bacterium. Lineage (GTDB taxonomy): Bacteria > Bacillota > Dethiobacteria > DTU022 > UBA8154 > UBA9862. The sequence continues at coordinate 4,745 of JAKORA010000316.1, forward strand.
AGACGGGTATCGATCTTTTCTAATGCCCAGGTGAAAATCTGGTTACACACGTCCTGGCAGAGTTCGTGAACTCCTTTCTCAAGCTCAGAAAAGTCTTCGCACTCTCCAATTAATTTGACTAAACCTTTGACAAAAAGAAGGACTGCCCCCACTATGTGGCGAATATCTAACATGAGACCTCACACTCCTTCTTGGGGTGATAGATTTTGGGTGCCGAGGTCTCTTTTCTTTTTAAGAAGCCGATCCCCTTCTTTTACCTACTGAAATTTTACATGGCCCCGTCGCTGAGGCCTGAGTGGGTGTTAATGCCCACATTATTTGACGGCCCTTTGACAACCGCCACTGGCGGTTGTCAACAGGCAATAAACAATTTTACCAACTAATTGGTCATTTCCGCCAATGACGGTGATCATTTTTTCTAAACACCGGAAAGCCCACCTTAATTGGCGGTGGGCTGGCATACCTAAAACTTGCGAAGAAAACCGCCCAAAGAGAGGGTAAGGTCCAAATTAGCCGTTCGATCAGCCGTTAACGATGCCGGGGGTAAGCCAAAGCCGGGAAAGTATTTCAACAACAAAGACAAAAGTTTCGTATTCACTTCGGCAAAAATCTTACTCATTACCCTGACCCAGCGCATTAAGGTTTTGCCGGAAATCAAAGCGGCACGGGAGTTAAGGATATCAAGTAACTCTCTCTCCAGGACAAGCAATTTTTCACCATGAGGCAGATAGCCTTTTCCATAAAAGCGCTCAGCATTGAATAAAATGGCTCCAAAATTGGGGGGCCAACCAGTATTTGCTTACGCCAAAGCCATGTCGCCAAGTTGTAGTACTATAACAACAAAGGGGGATTCTGGGTGAGTGAGGTGCTTAGCCTGTTAAATCCAATGACAAAAAGACCTTTTGCATTCAATGAATATTATTCACCGGAGTTCGACACTACCGAGGCATTCAGAGCGAAATTTTTGAAGAGCGATCCTTTAATATCAAGGGTTAGCGGGTTTGGGAGTGAAGAAAAAACGAAAAATGCATAGGCACACGTTTTGTGTTACATCTCTTGTTGTATGGATGGTATGTGTGGTATAATGTAGACATGTACATCCGAACCATCCAGCGCAAAAACAA
>JAKORA010000317.1 GCA_029778075.1 Bacillota bacterium
GCTCCGGCTTCGTATTGATATTCACCGGACCCTTCCTTCATGTGGCCACCGCATCCGATGGGGCAGCGGTAACAAGCATACCTTCTTTCCTGCTGCGCGACCACGGCTTCTCCCCCGATAAGCTCAAGTTCAGCCTCAGAAAAATCCTTCCCCACTATTCCGGCCCAGTTTTTAATCGGCGCATCGCCGGCCATACCCAGGGGGACCATAAGAGCGGGCGTGCCAAACTGCCTTAACATGTTGAAATTCCCCGTAAGTTCTCTACTATATTTCCTAGGGAGTTCTTCGGCCTTTTCTGCATCGGCCAGCGGTACTTTCAAGCTGCCTTTAACCGCCACCGCCTTGAGCCTCTTGGAGCCCATAACAGCACCCAAGCCGGAACGGCCTGCAGCCCTGCCCTTGTTGTTCATCACGGCGGCAATTAAGGAGACTTTCTCGCCGGAAGGCCCAATGCAGGCGACTTCTACGTCCTGGCCCAATTCTGCTCTAAGCAGATCTTCGGTCTCGAAAGAATCCTTGCCCCACAGGTGACCGGCTTCCCTGAGCTCGGCTCTACCATTATCAATAAACAGATAGACCGGTTTTGGTGATATACCTGTAAAAAAGACCGCATCGTAGCCGGCAAGCTTCAGATGGGGTCCAAAATGTCCTCCCGAATTGGCATCACCCCAGCCGCCTGTCAGCGGAGACTTGCCGACCACCACGTATCTTGAGCCGCCCAGCGCCGTGCCGGTAAGGGGCCCGGTCACTATGCCCAAAATATTTTCCGGTCCCAACGGGTCGACGCCGGCTTTCATCCTGCTGAACAAAACTCTGGCCCCCAGGCCATAGCCCCCGATGAAATCGCGGCAAATCTTTTCGTCAAGCGTCTCTTCTGCAAGTGTGCCCCGGGTTAGATCAACCCACAGCATCTTCCCCATATAGCCGTATGCCATTTCTTCTCCCCTTTCCTACTCTCTTAATTAAAATAATATATCATCAGGGAAATATGGGTCAAGACTTACTTCTCCCTCCTGAAAAATGTCAACAGCCCGGGCTTGATTTCCCGGGCTTGATTTATTGAGTAGTTATTGAATAATCCTGCTTGCTGGCCCATTAATCCAGCAAAATCTTATCAAGGCTCAATCTCTTTCTCGCTTCGGGCGCCTCGGCTGGATAACCCAGCAGCAGAAGTGTCACGAAACTGATATTTTTACCCCAGTTAAATATTTCTTTGATCTTTTTTCCATCTGCCAGCCTGACCCAGCAGGTACCCAATCCCAGCTCTACCGCTCTTAAAACCATATGCTCCACAGCTATGGCTACATTAAAGCCGATTTCCGGGCCCAGTTGCTCAATATCCACCTTCTTGAGCTTATTGGTCCTGTAATCTATAAATTCAAAAATATGTTTCTCCATGGCTTTTAATTGCAGGAGATCCTGTGCCCCGGAAATTACCCCATCCAGGTATCCTTGGAGATCGGCACAGCAGACTATCACGACCGGCGCCTCGGCAACATGTCTCTGGTTAAAGGCCGCCTCGGCGAGCCTACGCTTGGTTTCCCTGTCTTTAACGACCTTAAAGCGCCAGGGCTGGGAGTTGCTTCCCGAAGGGGCCAGGCGTGCCGCCTCCAGAAGATCCCTGATTATCTCGTCGGGTATTTCTTCCGGCCTGAATTTCCTAATGCTTCGCCTCGCTTTAATGGCCTCAATTACGCTTGACATAAGAAACCCTCCGGAAAGCAATTGAGTTGGGGCAGATTACTGCCCTAACGTGATACTTTTGCCCCGCCGGCCTACGATGCATCAGCTTCATCGGCACACCGCTTTTCCGGCGCGATCGCTCTTATGCTTTGTTCCTGTAAGCATGCATTCCGGTGTTATAGAACCATATTATTCTTTCTACCGCCTTGTAAACCGAAAAAGTGATTACCGAGTTGGCACCGGCTTTGATTAGGTTAAAAGGAATAATAATGGGGAAAAGCATTGATACGACAACATCACGGGATACGCCTAAAAAATAAACGGTAAAAATCAGGTTCAGAGGAATCATCATCAGCGTCATGGCTAAAGATCCGCAGGCAAATCCGAGCACCGCAGCAAAGCGATTATATTTCATACGGAAGATTATCCCCGCTACCACGACAAAGGTGCCCGTAGCAACAATATGCATGATAATTCCTACCCAGCCGCTTCCAGCCGATACAGTGAGCCCTTGTATAACGGATACAACAACAGTCAGGACCAGGCCGCTCAAAGGTCCGAAGATAAAAGTCCCGATAAGGATGGGTACATCAGCCATATCATATTCAAGAAAGGGTGCAGAAGGAAAAATTGGGAAGCGAACCATATTTACCAGTACAATCGATACAGCAGCCAGCATTGCCATCATTACCATTTCTTTTACCAGATGATGCTGTTTCACTTTATTACCTCCGCTGATATTATTAATGCCAGGGACGTAAAAACACCCCCGTTTCGGGGGTGTTGAAAAGCGGCAGCAAAACAAACATATGCTGTTCATGTTTGCTTCTCCCATCCGGACTATACCGTCGGCGCCGGAATCTAACCGGCTCAGCCTTATCAGCTTGCGGGCTTGTCGGCACAGTGGCCGCTTTACCGCCGGTGGGGAATTTCACCCCGCCCCGAAGCATCTATTTTATTATAAGTGACAAGCCGCCTCTTGTCAACGAAAAAAAAAGCGCAGTTCTCTTCCCAGCCCAGGCAGGATTTTTTAGCTCACAGGTAAAATATTCTCTACGAGGAACGGGACGGGAAAACCGGCGGCACTATTACCAGAAAAGCGCCATTGCACCCGTTAAGATTACTAAGTTTATCAAGGAGGAAGGCAAAAATGTCATTCCTGGAACTGGCCAAAAAGAGGTATTCAACGCGGAGCTTCAAAAACACTCCCGTGGAGGAAGAAAAACTAATGCGAATCCTTGAGGCAGGGAGGGTCGCCCCTTCTGCTGTCAACTATCAGCCTCTCTACTTTATCGTCCTGCGAGATGAGGAGATGCGAAAGAAAGTGGCGGCAACATATTGGCGGGATTGGATTCTGGAGGCCCCGGTGATTATCGTGATCTGCGGGGATCATAGTAAATCCTGGCGGCGTGCCGACGGTAAGGACCACTGCGATATCGATGCCGCCATAGCAATTGACCATATGACGCTGGCGGCCACCGAGCTGGGTCTGGGGAGTTGTTGGGTTTGCGGCTTCGATTCCATGCAGTGCCACAAAATCTTAAAACTCCCGCCACACATTGAGACCATCGCCCTGCTGCCTCTTGGCTATGCGGCTGACAAAGGTGACCCCGAGCGCCATGAGACAAAACGAAAAAAGATGGAGGAAATCGTTTTTTGGGACAGGAGCATTACTTAAGCATTACATGTAGAAAGGCGGTGCCTATTTAACTCCGCCCCACCTTATGGGAAAATAAAAAGGCTCTAGAAGCCCCACAGTAAAGGCCGCCGGAGGAGACTTTCCCACGGGGCTTCTGGGAAATAATACCGGTAAGGTGTCATCAAACAAAGAACCGTCCCCTGTTCTACCCTTCCTGCTTTTCTTCCTGTTCGCCTTCACCTGCGGCGTCCTTTCTTCCTTTTTGCGACCCCAGCTTGGTGATTATCTCAGGGACCATTTCAAACAGCTTATCCAGCGAACCCCTGCCCTTGAGGGGTATAGCGCTGACCTCATCATTTTTCACCACAAGGATAGCGTTTGGCGTAATCCGGCAGCCCACACCGCCGCCGCCGCCTGAACCGCTGCTGTTGCTTCTTTCCTCTTTACCGGTGCCGAGCCCCCCGCCGAGGCCGAACGCTACGTTTACGATCGGCACAAGGGTCACTGCACCGACAGTAAAGGGGGTTCCCACCACCGTCTCCGTCTTCAAAAACTGGTCTAATTTGGCATACATTGCCTCCAGCACTTTTCCGGGATCTTCCATTTTACAATTCCTCCCTGCAATATTGTTTTAGCCTCTATTATTTTATACACTGCACTAACCCTTTAAGTTGCAACCACAGCAACTTTTTTTCTGCGCCTGCGTATCCTGTATATCTCCCACAGTATCCTGATAGTTTTGCGGGAAGCCATAAACAGAGCCAGCCTGAACAGCAAGACAACCGGAATGAACCTGCCCTCCACCGCTCCCTCCAACTCCACGCACTCATCGTCCCAAACCGGCTCCCACTGGAGCGGAATCTCCGCATAAAGCGACTTTAGTGCATAATAAACCGCCAGCAGCCAGGCATTCAACTCCGGCTCGTCAAGGCCCACCCGCCCCTTGAGCATCAGATGCCGCGGTTTAACCGTGGCCAGAAGCTTGGCAACAAATCGCCAAACATGATTTACGTTCCCCCTGGTCAGTAGAGTCCGTACCTGCAACAGCCACCGGCTTTTTGCCAGTGCCCGGTCTTCATGGGATTTCTTTTTTCCTCTTCCCCCGGGGCGCCGTTTTTTCCCCAGTTTCTTCTCCAACGGCAGGCCCATAATCACCAGCCTGGTTTTTGTCTCCTCGCCACGTCGTTCCTTCACGAACCTAAACAAGGGCGAACCAACGCACACAAGGTAAGCCGGCGCCTCTTTATAGACGCCGCTGAGGCTGTAGGACAACGGCA
>JAKORA010000027.1 GCA_029778075.1 Bacillota bacterium
AGATCGTTAACTTCTTTTATACGATGCAGGGGGAGGCTGCAGGCGCACAGGCCCTGGCCAACTTCGATACCTACTTGGCGCCGTTTATACGCTATGACGATATGAGCTACCGCGAGGTCAAACAGGCCATGCAGGAATTTATTTTTAACCTTAATGTCCCCACGCGTGTGGGCTTCCAGACACCTTTTGTCAATATCACCATGGACGTTACCGTCTCCCCCGTTTTAAAAGACCAGCCGGTGATGATCGGCGGGGAAATAAAAAAGGAGACCTACGGAGAATTTCAGAAGGAAATGGATATGCTTAACCAGGCCTTTTGCGAGGTTATGATGGAAGGTGATGCCCGGGGCAGAATTTTTACTTTTCCTATCCCTACTTATAATATAACGCCGGATTTTGGCTGGGACAGCCCCATGGTTGAACGTATTATCGAGATGACCTCTCGCTACGGGATCCCGTATTTCGCCAACTTTATCAATTCCGATCTTTCGCCGGAAGATGTCCGCAGCATGTGCTGCCGCCTGCGCCTGGATAACCGGGAACTGCGACGCAGGGGGGGTGGGCTTTTCGGAGCAAACCCATTAACCGGCTCCATCGGTGTGGTGACTATCAACCTTCCCCGTATTGGGTACTTCTCTGCCAGTGAAGACGAATATTTTGCACGCTTAGAAAGGCTGATGAGCCTGGCGAAAAACAGTCTTTTGATCAAACGAAACGTTCTGGAAAAGATGACGGAGCAGGGGCTTTATCCTTATTCCCGCCATTACCTGCGCTCTGTGAAGGAACGTTTTGGAGGGTACTGGTTCAATCATTTTAACACCATAGGCCTGGTGGGGATGAATGAAAGCCTGCTTAACTTTATGGGCAAAGACATCTGTTCGGAGGAAGGAAGAGCCTTCGCCATTAAAGTCCTTGATTTTATGCGAGATCTGCTTTTAAAGTTCCAGGAAGAGACGGATCAGCTTTTTAACCTGGAGGCGACCCCGGCAGAGGGGACCGCCTACAGATTGGCCAAAATTGACAAGGAGCTGTACCCCGATATTATCACTGCCGGACAGGATTCTCCCTACTATACGAATTCCACACAGCTTCCGGTCAACTTTACCG
>JAKORA010000318.1 GCA_029778075.1 Bacillota bacterium
GTGAGCTCTGCCGGGAAGGCCAATCGAGAGCCCGAGCTGAGCTGCAAAACCTGCCTCAAGCGAACCCTTAAACGAGCCCCAACCTTCGCCACTCCTTCTTTAATGGACTTGGCCGGGGAGGTCGTCGGAGGCCTGAGCAAGCCGTAGAACTTTACGAGCGAAACCCGGAGCTCCGCCCACAGCAATCGTTGCTCCATTGTCATATTAAAGAAGCAGCCCGCCGGGCTGCTCTCTTTTTTAACTTTCCATTTTTCTTGATTATCCCTACCTGTTAAAGGTTTTCTTTTTTTTAGCCAGTTGTTCAAGCAGATATGGGTTTAAAACCTTGATATAGGTGCCTTTCATACCAAGTGAACGAGACTCAATTACTCCTGCGCTTTCAAATTTTCGGAGGGCATTGACTACTACAGACCTGGTAATACCAAGCTGATCGGCGATTTTACTGGCCACTAGAAGTCCCTCGTCGCTGTCCAGTTCTTCAAAGATATGCTCCACCGCTTCCAGTTCGGAGTATGATAGTGTCCCTATTGCCAACTGTACTACCGCTTTGTTTCTAGCTTCTTCTTCAATCTTTTCCGCCCTAGCCCGTAAAATTTCCATGCCTACAACAGTAGCACCGGTTTCTGCAAGAATCAAGTCTTCAGCTGAAAATGTCTCGGTAAAACGGGCTAAAAGAAGAGTTCCAAGCCTTTTACCTCCACCCATGATCGGCACCACTGTTACAATCTTGTTGGTAAAAAGACAGTTTTCCGCTTCTACAAAGACACAAAGGTTAGATTTTTGCGGTAAATTTACCCTTGTCTCATCATCGCGCAACAAGAAATCGTTGTAACGTTCCGGGAATTCACCGGCTTTAATCACCTGGCTGATCATCAGCTCACATTCAAACTCGTCAACAATAGCATAGCCCAGAATTTTGCCTTCGCGGTCAACCAGATACACATTGGCTTGAATAACATTTTTTAAAACCTCAGCCACCTCTGAAAAGTCAACACGTTGTCCAGCCGTTTTTTGGAGAATTTTATTAATACGGCGTGTTTTTTCCAATAACGGAGAAGTAATCAAACCAACCACCTCTTTCAATTTAATTAATACTCATTTTTTTGTTTATCATTAAAGAGCCCGACTAAAACGGGATTTTATAGTAAGCCCCTTGACCCTACCAGCGTTTTTGTTTAGCAGAGCATTAAAGCTGCCAAGTAACCTGCTCGAGATCTTCTGACCATTATTTAAGAGGGTGTCAAAGGTACCGACAGACTACCGCAGCTGTTAGCCTAAGGGAATTTGTCTAATGCTGAATTTAAGCATTGTAACTTCTGGACTGCCCCGTACTACGTCACCGGCAAAAAGCTGAACTAATTTTGAAATTATAAAATATATCTACTTAAATCTTTATTTTTGACAATATCTTTTAATTTATTCTTTACATATTCGCCATCCATTACAAATTTTTGTCCCCCGAGTTCTGGAGCTTCATAGGAGATATCTTCTAACAGCTTTTCCATAATCGTATGCAGCCGTCTCGCTCCGATATTTTCTAACTCGTCATTTAAAGAACAGGCAATATCCGCAATTTGTTCAATGCCGTCATCTGTAAATTCAATCGTCACCTCCTCTGTAGCAAGGAGAGCTGAGTATTGTTTGATTAGAGCATTTTCAGGCTCGGTTAAGATTTTTTTAAAGTCATCTTTAGACAAGCTTTGCAACTCGACTCTGATCGGGAACCTCCCCTGTAATTCCGGAATAAGGTCCGACGGTTTGGAAAAATGGAATGCTCCTGCCGCAATAAACAGCATATAATCCGTTTTTACAGGTCCATATTTGGTCATAACAGTTGAGCCTTCCACTATGGGTAAAATATCTCTTTGGACCCCTTCCCTGGATACGTCAGGTCCGGTACGAGAAGCTTCTTTACCCGCAATCTTATCGATTTCATCTAAAAAAACTATACCTGACTGTTCTGCTCTATCAATAGCTTCATTGATAACTTCATCCATATCAATAAGCTTTTCTCCCTCTTCTTGCTGCAAGATCCTTCGTGCCTGCCTTAAAGGAAGTTTTTTCCTCTTCTTTTTTGCAGGCAGAATACTGCCAAAAATATCTTGAAAATTTACACCCATTTCTTCTATACCAAGGCCGGAAAAAACCCCCATTATCTGCGGAGAACGCTCTTCTACTTCCATTTCTACAATTTTGTCTTCCAATTCTCCCCGCTTGATCTTCTGCAGCAAAATCTTGCGTTCTTCCTGAATATTCGCCCAGTTTTCGTTGGACTCATCCGCTTCTTTGTCCTGAGGAAATGAACTCATCCCTTTATTGGCCTGGAACAACAGGCTTAAAGGGTTAGAGCCAACCTTGTGCCTCTTGGGCAGCGGAGCTAATAAATCCAGGAGCCTTTCTTCAGCCAGTTCAGCTGCTTTGGCCTCCACATTTTTCATTTTTTCTGTTTTAACAATCCTTACTGAAATCTCAACCAGATCCCTGATAATGGAATCAACATCTCTGCCTACATATCCTACTTCGGTAAATTTTGTGGCTTCAACCTTAATAAAAGGAGCATTAACCAGGCGTGCCAACCTTCTAGCAATCTCAGTTTTTCCTACTCCGGTCGGGCCGATCATGATAATATTTTTCGGGATAATTTCATCCTTAATTTTTCCTTTCAATTTCCTTCGCCTGTATCTGTTACGCAGGGCTACAGCCACACATTTTTTGGCCTCAGCCTGGCCGATAATATATTTGTCCAGCTCTTTAACAATCTCTTTGGGAGTCAACCTGGCTTCATAATCGAACATTTATTTAAACAAGACACCTCCTGGTAAAATGCAAAAACAAGCTTATTAAACAGCGGCTCCTAGACCGTTAGATTTCCTCTACAACAATATTATTATTGGTAAAAACACAGATTTCCGAAGCAATTTGCAGGGCGTTAAGAGCTATTTCTCCTACAGTCATCTTCGTATTCCTTACAAGAGCCCTTGCTGCGGCCAGGGCGAACCCCCCGCCCGAACCTATAGCTGCTATTCCGTCATCGGGTTCAATCACTTCACCTGTTCCTGAAATAAGCAGCAACCCTTCTTTGGAAGCTACGATTAGCAACGCTTCGAGTTTTCTTAAATAGCGATCGCTCCTCCATTCTTTGGCCAACTCTACTGCTGCACGGCGTAAATTTCCGTGATAGTTCTCCAGTTGCTTTTCAAATTTTTCAAAAAGGGTTAGCGCATCGGCTACAGAACCGGCAAATCCTGCAATAACATTTCCGTTATACAGTTTCCGGACTTTCTTTGCCTGTTGTTTTATAATAACGTTACCCTGGAAAGTCACCTGCCCGTCTCCGGCAATAGCAACTCTCTCACCATTTTTAACTGCTATAATCGTAGTAGAGTTAAACAATTGAATTTTCTCCCTTTTAATTACAATAATTATAGAGAACTCTTGAGGCATGTATCACGCCCGCGGGTGGGTTCTTAAATAAGTTCTCTTAAGCTCTTCCCTGGTGATATGTGTATAAATTTGCGTTGTTGATACTGAAGCATGCCCTAAAAGTTCCTGCACTGCTCGCAAATCGGCCCCGGCATTCAAAAGGTGGCTTGCAAAGGAATGACGCAATATATGCGGGCTCAGACTGCTCTTATTTGTCTTAATGCCATATTTTTGGACCAGTCGCCTTATGCTTCGTTCCGTTAAATCGCCGCCAAACCTGTTCAGAAATAATGCCGTGCTTTTTTCTTCTGTTTCTTTTTGACGGGCCTCCAAAACAGGCCGGCTTTTCTCTAAATATACAGCCAAAGCCTGCAGGGCATATTTGCCCACAGGCACTATCCTTTCCTTGCAACCCTTGCCTCTGACTTTTATATATCCTTCCTCCAGATCCACGGAGGTTAAAGTTAAAGCAGCCAGCTCTCCAACCCTTATACCCGTGCTATAAAGGACTTCTAAAATAGCCCAGTCTCTGCGGCCTAAAATCTCATTTTTCCGGGGAGCGTTCAGGAGTTCCAGAACCTCATCAACATAAAGAAACTTGGGAAGCTTCTTCTCCTTTTTCGGAGTTGAAACGATCTCCCAGTTATTATTACTGAGAATACCTTCTCTTTTTAAAAACTTAAGGAAACTCTTAATGGCAGACATTTTCCTGGCTATAGAGCTGCGGGCATACTTCTTTTCTTTAAGGAGAGCTAAATACTGGCGTAATGTTAAATAATTTAAATCCTTAAGTTCATGTCCATTGCTGTCAAGAAAAGCAAAAAATTGCCGAATATCCTTTTCATACCCCCTGAGAGTCAATACGGCAGAGTTTTTTTCTATTTTCATTGATTGTAGGAAATTCTTTAAATAATTATCCATAATTTTAACCTTAGTTTCAATATTAGCATAATCGTACATTTTATGCAAGCAACTGCGTGGAATTTTTTTCGAAAACTCGACAATATTTCACTAGCAGCATCTTTTTTTCTTTTTTCTAGTTATCTCTAACAGGGACACTAAATAGGATCACCTTACTATTTTCTATCTTCATTACCCACCTTTTTCTCCTGTCTCCTGATAACCGCATTCCTTGTTGCCGCAGCGCACCCCCCTGCGAGCCCCGCGAAAAGTGCTCTCCACCAGGAAATAGCCGCATTTCGGACATCTTTTCTCCAGTGGTTTATCCCAGGAAACAAATTTGCAGGCCGGATAGTTGCTGCAACCATAAAATTTTTTACCTTTTCTGCTCCAGCGCTCAATTATATCTCCTTCACAAAGAGGGCATTTAACCCCGGTGTTTATTTTTACCTGCGCTGTGTAACGACACTCGGGGAAGCCAGGGCACGCCAGGAATTTTCCAAAGCGCCCGTGTTTCTTAACCAGTTTTTTCCCGCAAAGAGGACAGACTTCTTCCGTTTCCTCATCTTGAAGCTCGATCTTCTCCATTTCTTTTCTGGCTACATTTAAACGAGCATTAAATGGAGCAAAAAAATCACTTAGCACTTTCAAACGGGAGAGCTCGCCGGCTTCCACTTTATCCAGCATATCCTCCATTTGAGCTGTAAAATCTACATCGATTATTTCCGGAAAAAAGTTTTTCAATATCTCTACAACGATAAAGCCGAGCTCTGTTGGTTTTAAAACCTTTTCCTGCTTGATTACATACCCCCTACTCAGGATCGTTTCAATGATGGGAGAATATGTACTCGGTCTTCCTATGCCTTTATTTTCCATAATTTTAACAAGGGAGGCTTCAGTAAATCGCGGAGGGGGCTGGGTAAAATGCTGGCTCGGAGTTAGAGACAAAAGTTCCAGTTTTTCGTCCTTTGTTAAGTCAGGAAGCCTGTTTTCCTTTTCCTTTTCCTCATCATCATCTTCGATATAAAGTATCATAAAACCTGGAAATTTTATGTTGGAACCTATTGCTTTAAAGATATATTCTCCTGCGCCAATCTCAACTTTTACCTGTTCTATTAATGCCGCCTCCATCTGGCTCGCCAGGAAACGTGACCAGATCAATTTATAAAGTTTGTACTGATCCCTGGTTAAAAAAGCCTTAATTTCATCCGGCTCTCTGGTGACCGAAGTTGGACGGATAGCCTCATGAGCCTCCTGTGCTCCTTTTCTGGAGGTAAAAACCCTCGGTTTCTCCGGCAGGTATGCCTCTCCAAAAACACTACCGATATACTTTGCAGCCTCTTCGCGGGCTAATGGAGAGATAAATGTGGCATCGGTACGCATATACGTAATCAACCCCACAGGCTCTCCTTTTTTTCCGACTTCGATTCCCTCATAAAGTTGTTGTGCTGTAATCATCGTTTTTTTGGTACTAAAGCCTAATTTTCTGTAAGCTTCCTGCTGCAAAGTACTGGTGGTAAAGGGAGGAGAGGGGTTACGCCGTCTTTCCTGGCACTGAACTTCCAGGATCTTATAATTTTTACCGTTTAGTTGCTGTAAAACTTTATTAACCTCTTTTTCTGAGGTAAGATTAAATTTCGTTCCGGCTTTACCATAAAATTTAGCCGGAAAAATATTCCCCTCCTTTGGTTCCTTAAACTGTCCCTCAATAGTCCAGTATTCCTCTGGGACAAAAGCTTCAATTTCTTTTTCACGATCACAAATTAGGCGTACCGCCACGGACTGAACCCTTCCAGCGCTGAGCCCTCTGCGTACTTTTTCCCATAGTAAGGGGCTAATTGTATACCCTACTATTCTATCTAAAATACGCCTTGCCTGTTGTGCTTCAACTCTATTCATATCAAGAGGCCGAGGCCTGGAGAAGGCTTTTTTAATCGCTTCCTTGGTAATTTCATGGAATTCTACCCTGCAGGGCATATTTTCATTAATACCCAGAGACTTGCATAAATGCCAGCTAATCGCTTCACCTTCCCTATCAGGGTCGGTAGCCAGGAAAACTTGGGTTGCCTTTTTCCCGGCCTCTTTCAGTTCTTTTAAAATTTTGCCTTTACCTCTTATAGTGATATATTTGGGTTCAAACCCGTTTTCTAAATCTATTCCCAGCCTGCTTTTCGGCAGGTCTACCAGGTGACCGATAGATGCTTTTACTTTATACTGCCGGCCCAAATATTTGCCGATAGTCCTGGCTTTTGCTGGAGATTCTACAATTACGAGGTACATCCAAAAGACCTCCTTTAGTTCAGTTCCTGATAAAATATTTCCCCGGCAGTTGCTTAATCGCCCCTTTCATTTCCAGCTTAAGCAATAAAGCATTAACAAGCGAAAGGGGCATCTGGCTTAAAGAAACGATCTCCTCCAGCGTAAGAGGTTCGTAAGGAATAAAGTCCAGCAATCTTCTTTCTTCCGGTTCAAGCTGTATCTCTCCTGGCACCCCCCCAACCCCTGAAATATTGCGGCCATCTTTCTTTGACGCCAAAGAGGGCAACTCATCAATAAGAAGGTGGGAAAGTGATAACTCTTCAATAATATCTTCAACTTTTTCAACCAGCTTGGCTCCCTCTTTCAGTAACCTGTGACACCCCCTACTATACGGACTGGCAATACTGCCAGGAACAGCAAAGATTTCTCTTCCCTGCTCCAGGGCAAAATCCGCAGTAATTAGAGCACCGCTCTTTTCTCCGGCCTCGACTACTATGGTTCCCTGGGAGAGGCCGCTTATTATACGATTCCTACGGGGAAAGTTTTGCGGCAACGGCTTGCTCCCCGGTGGAAATTCACTTATCACGACCCCGCAGGCGCTGATCTTTTCCCTAATAGCTCTATTCTCAGGAGGATAACATATATCAAGTCCACAGCCCAAAACGGCTACGGTTTGGCCGCCAGCGTCGAGAGCACCTTTATGGGCCCAGGTATCAATCCCCCGTGCCATTCCGCTGACAACCGTTAAACCATAGTTTGACAACTCCGCAGCAAATTTATAAGCTATTTCTCTTCCGTAAAGGGTATGGCGCCGGCTGCCGACAATAGCCAGGCAGCACCCGCTTGCTGTCTTAATATCTCCGTAATAATAAATGATTGGCGGGGGATCGTAAATTTCCTGCAAAAGTAGAGGATAATCCTCATCTTCCCAGGTTACACAGGCGTAACCTTTTTTAACTATATACTCCCACGTTTTATCCAGATTTATTTTATCCCTTTCCTGGCTAATCCTTTCCACCAGAACGCTGCTAAAACCTTCAATTTCGGCCAACTCACCCGGATGCGCCTTCCAGGCATGCTCGGCGCTCCCGAAATGCTGCAGCAGCTTGCGAATTCTAACAGGACCAAGAGAGGGCATTAAATTCAGGCCATGGTAATACTTTGCCTTAAGGCTCTGATGCTGCGACACAAATGCGTACCTCCTTAATAAATGGAAACAGGAGCGGCTGTTTCCGCTATGGCTTCTTTAACGATTAACGTCTAAAGCATAAAAAATTAAGCGTCGTCATTCTCATACTCCAGGATCCTCTTTTCCCAGGTTCTGATAAGCAGCTTATTTGCTCCCATCGAGACAAGGTATTCCGCCAGCATAGGCGTTTTACCGTACCCCTTGGGAGCATTGACGATAAAAGTGGGAACAGCCAATCCGGAAGTAAATCCTCTTAACTGCTCCATGATTTCAATTCCTTCTTCCACCCTGGTCCGAAAGTGCCTGGTGCCTTTAACCCCTTTAGCATGAAAAATATAATACGGCCTCACCATGCATTTTAAAAGTTCCTGGTTCAGCTTTCTCATGAGAAAAGGATCGTTGTTGATTCCTTTCAGCAGCACAGTCTGGTTGCCCAGACTGATCCCGGAACGGGCAAGTGCCCAGCAAGCATCTCTGGAATCGGGTGTAATCTCCAGGGGATGATTAAATTGGGTATTAATATATAATGGCAGATGTCGGCTCAACATCTTGCATAGCTCGTCGGTTATTCGATAAGGCAACGTTACAGGTGCTCTGGTTCCCAAGCGCTTGATTTCAACATGAGGAATGTTATCAAGTTCAGTAAGAATCCAATCGAGTGTTTTATCTGACAGCATGAGGGCGTCCCCGCCTGTGAGAAGCACATCTCTTATCTCCTCGTTTTCGGCAATATATTGTAAGGCGGCGGCTATATCCTCACGTGATGTCTGATAATCGACCTCTCCAATATTCCGGCGCCGCTGACAGTGACGGCAGTAACTGGCACACTGGTTTGTAACGTTGATAATAAGACGATCGGGGTATCTCCTGGTAACAGCAGGAGCGGGAGAGGTAAACTCTTCAGCCATAGGATCCAGTACCCCGCTGGAATCATTATATTCCTCTATAGAGGGAATCGATTGGAGACGAACAGGATCTGACGGGTTTTCAGGATCAATGAGGCTTAAATAATAAGGCACCACAGCCCAACGGAATATACTTCCCGTTAAAGAGATTTCCTTTTCTTCTTCCGGTGTCAACGTAAAATATTTTTTCAGAGATTCTATTTTACAAATACGATTTCTCAACTGCCATTTCCAATCTCTCCACTCGTCTTCGGAGGCACCGAGGATTTTTTTAATTTTTTCCTGTCTTTCTTTTATTTTTTCCCATTCTTTAAAACCCGTAGGTATATTTTTTTTATATTCAAGATAATCCGCAATTCTTTCCTTCAACTCTGCAGCTCTTTGCAATGCAATCTGTCTTTTTTCTCCTGCGGACATGGACATACAATAAACCTCCAAAATATTCTTAATAAATAGTATACATCATCTCACTCGTATATAGAAGTTTTTTTCTTTTTTTACATGCTATTAATTCATAATTACTAAATTATTATAGCATTAATTTAATCTTGTGTAAATATTATTTACATTAATTTACAATTATTAATACCAAGTCTTTCTATCCTCATATATAAAAATGCCTGACGATTTTCACCTCAGGCATCGAGAAATCTCAAATTATTATCTATAATGATTCCCTTTTAACCCCAAAGTTAACCCCAAAGCGTTTAATATTCTTCAGTAAAGGGCTTCCAATTCTTTGGAAACAACCTGAATAACCCTGTTTTCCTCATCTACAAATACTACTTTAGGCATAAAATCTTTTAGTTCTTCACTGGAATACTGGGCATAACTTAAAATAATTATCTTATCGCCGGGCTGAACGAGGCGGGCGGCAGCTCCGTTAAGGCAAACATCCCCCCTGCCGCGTTCACCGGCAATAACATAAGTTTCCAGCCTGGCACCGTTATTGTTGTTTACCACCTGAACCTTTTCGTATGGAAGAATGTCAGCTTTTTCCATAAGTTCTTTGTCGATCGTTATACTGCCTACATAATTCAAATTGGCATCAGTAACAGTCGCCCTGTGAATTTTGGACTTGCACATAGTCCTGAGCAAAACTCACACCTCCACGAGAACATTATCTATCAATCTAGTTTGGCCAAACTTTACAGCCACGGCGATTAAACAGCGCCCCTTTACCCTGGAAACAGGACTAAGTTGTTTGGTGTCGACAATTTCAATATAATCAACCTGCGCCTGCTTAGCCTCTGATATTGTTTTGAACATATTTTCTTTAATAATTTCTGCTTCTCTCTCTCCTTTCCTGATCAGTGCCTCCGCTACTTTTAAACTTTTATAAAGTACAACGGCCTCTTTCCTCTGCTCGCTGGTCAGGTATTTATTACGTGAGCTCATGGCTAAACCATCAGGTTCCCTTACAGTAGGAAGAACGATAATTTCCAGGTTCATATTCAGATCTTCGACCATTTTTATGAGCACAAGAGCCTGTTGAGCATCCTTTTGACCAAAATAGGCACGATCCGGACGTACCAGGTTGAACAGCTTTGCAACTACGGTGGTAACACCAAGAAAATGCCCGGGGCGACTTGCTCCACAAAGCCCTTCCGTGAGCTTCTCCACCTGAACAAAAGTGGCATACCCCGGGGGGTACATCTCGCTGACAGAAGGCGAAAAAACAAGATCGCAGCCTGTAGATTCGGCCAGGGCGGTATCTCTTTCCAGGTCTCGCGGGTACTCTTCATAGTCCTCACCCTCACCAAATTGCAGAGGGTTTACGAAGATACTGATCACCATAAAATCATTTTCTTCCCTGGCCTTTCTCATCAATGAAAGATGCCCTTCGTGTAAAAATCCCATGGTGGGCACAAAACCGATACTTAAACCTTTCTGCTTTTTTTCTTCAATAATACCCTTCAAAGAAGGGATGTCCGTAACAAGCTGCAAAAAGATCCCCCCAAATTCAGGCGCAGATTACTCCAGAACCGCGGCCAGTACCTCTTCAGACATGGTAAAAGAGTGCTTTTCATCAGGGAATAAACCCTGTTTCACTTCCGAAATATAGTCGTTTATCCCTTTGAGCATCACGCTCCTGGCCTGAGCATACTGCTTGACAAACTTCGGCCTTTTGCCTGTATAAAGGCCCATAATATCATGGAAAACCAG
The DNA here is from genome assembly GCA_029778075.1 of Bacillota bacterium. GTDB lineage: Bacteria > Bacillota > Dethiobacteria > DTU022 > UBA8154 > UBA9862. The sequence continues at coordinate 10,843 of JAKORA010000318.1, forward strand.
GACCTGCCCATCACAGAATTTCCCGGCGCCGATGCCGATTACCGGTATAGAGAGCCGCTCGGAAATCGCTTTGGCCAGCTGCCAGGGAACGCATTCCAGGACAAGTGAAAAAGCCCCGGCTTCTTCTAAAAGCAGGGAGTCTTCCATAATTTTTTTGGCTACTGTAGGATCTTTTCCCTGGACTTTAAAGCCTCCCAACTGTCCTGCCGATTGCGGAGTTAGTCCCAAATGGCCGACTACAGGAATACCTGCCTGGGTAATGCTTCTTACGGCCTCCACTATTTCCAGGCCGCCCTCCAGCTTTACTCCCTGTGCTCCCGTTTCCTGGATGATCTTTCCGGCATTGCGCAGAGCGTCCTCACTGTTAACCTGGTACGTTAAAAAAGGCATATCTACTACGACAAAGGCTCTTTTACTTCCTCTCACAACCGCTTTCCCATGGTGGATCATGTCGTTTAAGGTTACGGCAATAGTAGTATCATAACCTAAAACTACATTCCCCAGGGAATCCCCGACAAGTATAAACTCTACACCGGCCTCGTCAAGCAATTGTGCTGTAGGATAGTCATAGGCGGTAACCATGGTGATTTTTTCTTTGCGCTTCTTCATCTCTTTTAAATCCAGGGTAGTCAAACGCTCACTACTCATTTTTCCTAACCTCCCAATAAAGTTTTTAGCTGATTCTCCTGTTCCTGATTTAATGTTCCCTTCCGGACAGCCAAGTCAACGGTATAAACACCAAGCTGCCTGTAAAGGGGAAGCAATTCCGGTGCCAGTTCCTTCATGGCCTCCAAATGGGCACTGATTGTGGAAATATCACCGCGGGCTACCGGCCCGGTCAGAGCCTTTTCAGGTCCCAACTCACCAATATTCTTCAAGGTGCTGTAGATTAGCGGAGATAGCGATTCAAAAGCTTTCTTCGGAGGAATATCCATCAAATTAAACATCTTTAGAGCCATATCCATTAGCGAAGCGAGGTAGTTACAAGCCACACAGGCTGCAGCATGATAGACGACCTTCATTTCTGTAGGGATGGAAAGCATCTGTCCTTCCAAGGCCTGTATCATTTCCTTCGCCACAGGGAAAGCCTCTTCATCTCCTTCCACGGCAAAGAAAGTGCCCGGCAAAGAGCGCAGCCCCATTTCCAGCTCCGGAAAGGTTTGCAGTGGGTGAAACGAGATAGCGGCTGCCCCCTGTTGGCGGGCTGAAGCTAATATATCAGAGCTGTGGGCGCCGCTTGTATGTATAACAACCTGTCCCTTCCTAAAGCCTTTTTCCTCTGCTATTCGGTTACACGTTTCATTAATAACTCTATCCGGGGTGGTTAAAAACACAATATCCGCATCACAGACAGCCTTTTCCGGTTCACTGAAAACCGGGCACTCCAGCAACTGTGCAGCTAATTGTCTGGACTTCTCGGTCCTGGAAAAAGCGCCTACGATCCTGTATCCTCTTTTTTTTAAAGCATACCCCAGGACCTTTCCCACATTTCCTGCGCCGATAACTGCTACTGTCTTCATCTCCTGCGCTCCTTTGCAAGTTGGGCTTGGCAACTACTTTATTAATAAGCTCTAAACATTTACATCCGGCTGATAGTGAAGCACAAGCTTTGGAGAGGCGTTTGATTGAAAAAAATATAAAGCCTCCCTGCGGGCAGGAAGGCACTCTTATCCTACTACCTTATGCGTACCCACTGTCCCGGTCCTTTTACCTGGCTCCAGGCAGGAAATACTCATCCTATCGTTTACAAAGAAAAAGTCCTGATTGAGAAACAATGGTGCAGGTGCTGGATCCCGCCCGAGGTAATTTTACCACCTTTCTCAACCAAAGGCAAGAAAAAAAGAGAAAAAAAACATAAAACTGCACTAAAATTTATATTAAAACGAGGTTACAAAGGTGATTGGACTTGTAGATTCCCTCAGCTTTGGTGCCTTTAAAGGCCGCAGCGGAAGGCTTAGACTTTCTTTTTTTTACCAACTCTGCTTTAATAACTCTACTAGTAATAAGACGCTGTTTTCCACATCGTTCAGGTCAACCATTTCTACGGGAGTATGAATATAACGACAGGGAATGGACAGACCCCCGGAAGGGAGACCTTCCCTGGTGAGGTGTATCGCTCCGGCATCGGTACCGCCCCTGTCCAGAACTTCAAGCTGATAAGGGATATTATTTTTTTCGGCAACTTCAATCATCAGCCCTGTAACCCTGGGGTGACAGATAACTGAAGAATCCTTAATTTTAACAGCGGGCCCTTTGCCTAATGAAACACCGGTTTTAAACTCGGGCTCAGGGGTATCTCCTACCCTGGTTACATCAACCGCCAATCCGTAATGAGGTTTCAACCGATACGAAACGGGTCTGGCACCTCTTAAACCGACCTCTTCCTGCACGGTAAAAACAAAATATATTTCATTGGGCAGCGGTAGGGATGAAAGCCGTTTCATCGCTTCCAGGACCACCGCGCAACCAATACGGTTATCAAGGGATTTGGCGGTAATGCGATTCCCTTCCAGGCTGAAAGGGGAAAGGAGAACAGCCGTATCTCCTATGTTAACCTTCTTTAGGGCTTCTTCCCGGTTTTCAGCCCCTATATCAATAAAGAGCCTGTCAAGATCGAACTCCTTGGGCTCCTTGATTTTTTCCTGACCGATAACACCCGTTGTCCCATTCTCAAAAAGGACCTTCATTCCGGGTAAAATATTTTTTAAAACGCCTCCGATGCCGATAAAGCGGAGAAACCCTTTCTCATCAATAAAAGTAATCATTAAACCGATTTCATCCATATGCGCGGCCACCAGAATTTTTTTGGCGCCTTGATTCCGCCTGGTAACAATCAAATTACCAAGGGTATCGATAAAATACTCTGCATTAAGTTTTTCAAGTTCGCCGATAATTAAGGAACGCACCTTATCTTCACGGCCGGCAGGGCCAAAAGATTCACATAGCTTTTTTATCAACTCATTCATATCTCCAACCCCTTTTCATGTACTGATCTTATAAAAGCATCTACTATTTCCACAAGATTCTCCCAGTCTTCTTTAAAAAGCATGGAAACGGGAGTATGAATATACCTGCAGGGTGTTGATATAACACCGGCAGCGACTCCGCTTCCTGCCGGAGCAATCGCTCCGGCATCCGTAAAATTGCCGCCGTAACGGCGAAACTGGTACGGCTTTTTTTGACTCTCAGCTACTTCGATTAACCGCTCCAAAATCCGCGGATGTGCAATAACAGACTCATCCTGGACAGTGAACGCCGGCCCGGCGCCCAGTGAAGTAGCATAATCCTGCTCTCTAGCCTCGGGAATATCCACCGCACCGGTTGTTTCAATCACAAGGGCTATCCTGGGATTAACCCTGTAAGCTGCTACCCGGGCTCCTCTTATTCCTATTTCCTCCTGGACAGTAAACACAGCCGTAAAAGAAATGGGGTAATCCCTCTGCAGAATTTCCAGCAGGGCGGCACAACCGGCCCTGTTATCCAGAGCTTTTCCCTTGATGATGTTAGCGGATGAACTTGACTCGGACCAAAAAGTGACATAGTCACCTACTTTAACAGCTTTCTCTGCGTCTTCCTTATTTTTGGCACCTATATCGATGTAAAGTTTTTCCGCCTCCAGAGGCTTCTCTCTCTCTTCTGTTTTTTGCAGATGAACAGCCTTGGCTCCAATTACTCCTAAAACATTATTGGCTCCAATGCAAACAGGTTTGGAGACAAGATGTTTTTCATATATCCCCCCTACTTTATAAAAACGCAGGTGCCCGCTTTTTTCGATAGCGGAGACCATCAATCCTACCTCATCCATATGAGCGCACAGCATTAACCCTATTTCTTCCCTGTTCTTACTCCCCTCTTTTAGCGCGTACAGGTTTCCCAGGGAATCTGTGTAGTGCTTAATCCCCCACAGGGACAGTTTTTCCTTGATAAAGTTTCTGACTCTGGCCTCATCGCCGGAAACACCGGGTATCTGTGAAAGTGCTGTTATAAGCATGATAATCCCTCCACAAAAGTGTTGTTTAAACCGGCGGCAAAGTACGCCAGGAGCCTTCCTGCGACTTTTATGTCCTCCATGGTTAGCAGCTCCACAGAAGTATGCATATAGCGAAGGGGGATGGAAACCAGGGCTGTTGGTATGCCTCCCAGAGTTACCTGGATGGCGCGGGCATCTGTTCCCGTCGGGCCTGGGGATACATCTTTTTGATAAGGCAAGTTATATTCCTTGGCCGTATCATACAGCGCATCGGCTAAAAAGGGATGAATATTGGGACCAGTTGTAATAACCGGTCCTTTTCCCAGTGGAGAAACCTCGTGCTCCATAGCTCCGGGAAAATCACCATGGCAGACATCAACAGCTATTCCCAAATCGGGAGATATACCGTAGGTAGAGACGACAGCGCCTCTGGTTCCCACTTCTTCTTGGACGGTGGCAACAAAATAAAGGTGGGCTTCATGTTCCATCCGGCTCAGTTCTCTGGCACATTGCCATAAAACAGCCACCCCGGCGCGGTCGTCAAGAGCTTTTCCGGCACGGCAGTTATTCAACAGCGTAAGCATATTTCTTTTTATAGCGGCAACTGAACCCACTTTAATTGTTTTTTTAACCTGTTCCTGAGGAAGGCCTGTATCTATAAACAAATTCTCCATTTCCATACTAGTGCTTTTTTCCTTGCCTTTTTCCATATAAGGCGGCTTATAGCCGATAATACCTTCTATAGGCTCCTCTCCATAGACTGTGACTTCCTGCCCCGGTAGTGTCCGCACATCAAAACCGCCAAGGGAGGTAAACCTTAAAAAACCATTTTTTTCTATCCTGGTAATGATCAGCCCAATTTCATCCATGTGCGCGCAGAAAAGCACCTTGGGACCATCGGGCCCCCTCCCTTTCTTGTAATAAATTAAATTTCCCAGGTTATCTGTCCTGGCGTCATCAGTATAGGGAGAAAATGCTTCGGTGATAAAGGCGGCAACATTTTGCTCATAGCCGGAGACTCCATCTTTCTGTGTTATCTCCCGTAAAAAAGCATCCAGCTCCATTCTCTTTTACCTCCTTTGCCATTTCCGAAAACAAAGCCAGTCGAAACACCGGCAGTACAGAGGTCGAACGCCGTCTAGCTAAACCGGAGTCCAGGGTATGCCCGTATCGCGTAACAGCTATGTTAAACCGAGCTTAACAGCAATTTATGCAGCTCGGCAGTTGTCCTGTATACTTGTTCGCATTGAGCAAGGCTCAATGTCCCTGTCCCGCAACTGGGAGTCAATAAAAACTGATCGGCCAAAATATCGGGGCTAACCCCTTGCCGGGAAAGGCGCCTGATACCCTCATAAAATTTTTCCCGCAAGGAAAAAGCATCCTCCTGGACAACCGGCTCAGAGGTAGGAACAAGTCCCCAGCCCAAACAGCCGCCTCTTCTCAGGAAACCCTCTAACTCTTCACCATATGCAAGCATGGAATCAAGAAAGCCATAAGCATCAAAATTTACTATGTCCAGAGGAAGCTGAAACAAAATAGACCAGTCTCCTCCGGAACAACTGTGCACACCGGCGTAGGCTCCCGCTTCTCTTATGGAGATAACAACCGCCTCCAGGCTTTGCACGATATGCTCTCTGGAAAGAGAAATATACGGTGATTGGCCGTAAGAAAGCAAGAGCGGCTCATCTATAAAAATTACCACCGGCAAAAAAAACCTTTTTAAAGACTGCACCTGCAGCCTTGCTGTTAACGCCAACGTTTTGGTAATAAGATCGCGAAGCTCTTCCCGGTAAAAAGCGGGGATACCATTTGCTGCATTAATCTGCAAACCGACAGAGAGCGGACCGCTTAGCTGCCCCTTCAAATATTTTGGCTTACAGGATAAGCTTTCCCAATTTTCATCTAAAAATTGATAAAATCCTGCTGTATTTTCTCGGGGAAGGGCAGAGTTAAAGAGGGCATCGTTAAGAGTATTGCTATTGCTTTTGTTATCCTGGCATTCCAGATAAAGTTCATAAAATTTGGCTACTTTTTCCGGCCAATCATTGGCCTGATCACAAAAAAAGGGGGACTCCCCCTTCTCCAGTTCTATTAGACCCAACTCCACCGGAAGATTAAGGAACTGCCTGAGGAAGCCTTCTCTTCGGCCGCGCCCGGAAAGCTGCGGCCAGTGTGGCCCCCAGGGCAGTGTTTCCTTGATTAGTTCAAGGGCTCGAACAGGATCTTCATGAGGCATACTGCCAATCCCTGTTGCTGATCTGTATAGAACGTTTATATTCTCAGACAAGGCTCCTCCACCACCATATTTTTTATTGAGCTTCGGCCGGCACAAAAACGGCTAAAAATAGCCCTCTTTAGAAATCTGTTTTATGTCCTGCAGGGGTGGCGTAAAGTTGTGCGGAATTTAAATACTAACGCTTATGACTATTGACGATATACTCTTCTTCCCAGGTAATCTCATTAATTGCATTTTTAATATCATCTACCGATGGGTTCTGTTTACAAAGCAGGCCGTACTCAATACTATCAACCAAGGCTGCCCAACTGGCGTCAATTATATTCTCAGAGACGCCTACTGTTCCCCATCTTTTGTTGCCGTTTTGTGAAGTGATCAAGACGCGCACCTTGGCCCCTGTACCATCTTTACCGTCAAGCACCCGCACTTTATAATCCACAAGTTTAATAGCTTTTATCTCCGGATAAATTTCCTCCAGGGCTTTGCGCAAAGCGTTGTCCATGGCATTTACGGGTCCGTTTCCTTCAGCTGCTGTATGCACAATTCTTTCCCCGACTCGCAATTTAATTGTAGCTTCAATATACCAATCACTGCCGCGCCGTTCTTTATCCAGTATACACCTAAAAGACTCCAGCTTGAACAGGGGCTTGTAGGTTTTCATTGTTTTCCAGATCAGCAACTCAAAGGAACCGTCCGCCCCCTCGAATTGGTAACCTTCATGCTCCATCTTCTTGAGAACCTCTAAAACCTTAATCGCCTCGGGATAATTCTTGATTAATTTTATATCCCTTTCCTTAACCTTAAAAAGAATATTGCTTTTTCCGGATAGTTCGGAAATTAAAATGCGCCTTTTATTGCCTACCTCTTCAGGGTTGGCATGCTCATAGGTCTGGGAGTGCTTAACAACAGCATCGACATGAATACCGCCCTTATGTGCAAAAGCATTTCGCCCTACATAGGGTTGGCTGTCCTGGGGAATCATGTTGGCCAGTTCGGCGACCACCTTGGAAATCCTGGTTAGCTCCTTTAGTTGCTCCGCTTTGAATTTATCTATTTTTAACTTGAAGTACATATTGGCAATAATAGCACAAAGATCCGCATTGCCGCATCTTTCTCCATACCCGTTAATGGTTCCCTGGACATGAGTTGCCCCGCTCTGCAGTGCAATAATGGAATTGGCTACGGCCATTCCGCAATCGTTATGGGCGTGAATGCCGAGGGGAACAGAAAACTCTTTTTTAACTTCCAAAATAATGCGCTGGACATCCAGAGGCATTGTTCCCCCATTGGTATCACATAACACTACTGAATCTGCGCCGCTTTTTACTGCAGCCCGGATAGTTTCCAGTGCATATGCAGGGTTATTTACATATCCGTCAAAAAAATGTTCCGCATCAAAGATTACTTCCAGGTTTCTTGCCTTTAGGAAAAAAATCGTATCGGCAATCATCGCCAGGTTTTCTTCCAAAGTCGTCCCTAAAGCATGTGTTACATGAAAATCCCAGCTTTTCCCCACTACTGTCACTGCCGGGGTATTAGCCTCTATCAGGGCCATTACATTGTCATCGGATTCCACTTTTGCCCCGGCACGCCTGGTACTGCCAAAGGCAGTGACTTTGGCGTGACGAAAAGATATATCTTTCAGGCGGCTAAAAAACTCCATATCTTTTGGATTGGAGCCTGGCCATCCCCCTTCGATATAATCAATCCCCAGTGCATCCAAAAGCTGGACGATCTGGATTTTGTCACCTACAGAAAAAGATATACCCTCTCTTTGTGCCCCATCTCTCAAAGTTGTATCATAAACTTTAAAAACACTCATAAATAACCTCCAGAGAAATCCACACTAAATTAGAAATATTATACTATATGGCTTTAAGCATGTCTATATCATGTCTATACAAAACAAAGAAGCATTTTCCCCGATGCGCTTTATCTCTTATCACCTTCCTGAAATCTATTAAAAATGATTTATGACGGCAGAATAATATACAATTTTTTCCTGTCTTTACACTGAATAGATCCAGTTATTACGGAAAAAATAAAGAGGAAATTGAATGGAAAGGAGGGGAGATAATGCAGGCAACAAGAACAGGTATAAAAAATATCGGCAAGGCAGAGTTTATGTCCCTTTTTCATCAGTACCAGGGTGAATCGTTATGCTCCAAAAAACTTAGTGTTTACGCCAATATGGTACAGGAACCCACTTTAAAAAACATGATTAATCAAATGAGTTCCCAGTGCCAGGATCGAGCCAACCGCCTGTCATCTCTTTTGCAGGAAGCCGGCGGGAGCCACCTGCTTTCCTAAGAATATAAAAAGGAGGTTTTTAAAGTGCAACAGCAACTTACCGATAAAGACATAGCCGGCGATGTACTTACAGGAGTTAAGCATATGGCACAGGGATATATGATGGCTGTAATGGAATCAAGCGATCAAACTTTACGCCAGACTTTTAAAGATTTCCACGACCAGTGCTTGAACGATCAATATCGGATCTTCCAGGTTATGAATCAACACGGCTGGTATAAAGTTCCCATGATCCTTGATGAAGCACAAGTACAACCGACACCGGCACAGCGCTTTTAAAAAAATACCCCACTTTGTTATTTGTTATTAGCTGCCCGCTTCTGTCCTTACAGGAAGCGGGTTTGTGTTTAGCAGCCGTTTCCATTTCTGATCGTATCCTGCAACGACATGGAATATATTACTTTTTTCAATTTATGGATAAAAGAGAGCTTCTCCTCCTTTTTCTCAGAAGTTGTCCCAATTAACAACTTGCTGATCTCTAATATTTTTTGTGCAGCATGGTGTTTGGGGTACTTGAGTAAAAAAGGCTCCTGTTTCTTGACGGAGAGGGCAATAGCCTCACTTCGTGGTATTGTCCCCAAATATTCCACCGGTAAATTCAAAAACTGTCTGGAAGCGGTGCTGATCGCGTCCCATATATTGTAGGCCTCCCGCTCCTCCTGCGACTTGTTGACAATCAGTTTAATCCGGCTTTGGACTTCATAATTGGCCAAAACTTTGATTAGCGAATATACATCCATAATGGCATGGGGGTCCGGTGTAGCTACTAAGACGATCTCATCCGCCGCCAGCAAAAAATTGGTTACGTTACGAGAAACCCCGGAACCTGTATCTAGAAACAGGTAATCCACATAACTGTCAAGTTTGTTAAAAGCGGAAATTAACCTGCTGAACTGCCACTCTTTCAGATTGGCGATCTCATCCATACCCGCTCCGCCGGGAATCAGCATTAATCCCTGGGGACCATGGATAATGATTTCTTCAATTTCTTTCTGTCCGTTTACAAGATGAAAAAGGTTATACTTAGCATTTATCTGTAAAAGAAAATCCACATTGGCTGTGCCGAGGTCCACATCAACAATGCAGGTCTTTTTCCCCAGGGATTGCAAAGCGAGCGCAAGATTTATAACCACCGTGCTTTTTCCGGCACCACCTTTTCCGCTGCTAACCGCAATTACTCTGGCCATCTCCCTAGAACGGTTATCTCTACCTCCACGAGAAATGGAACCCGGGGAGGCGATCGTAAGGGTCCGCCCCTCTTTAAAACCTCGGGCTACAATTTCCGACTGAAAGGGTGCCCCGTGGATATTTACAAAGAAAACTTCAACGACAGTGCCTACCGGTAAAGGGATAAATTTTCCCCTTTCTTCAGGCATCTCGATTACCCATGACTTCTCCCCCTTGCTCAAAACCCTGGTGAGATATTCGCCCCTGTACAGTGACGAGTGGGGTATTATTTTTAATAATATAGTGCCCTCTACTTTTTCTTCCATATAGACTTCTTCTCTCTGGAAAAAATTACTTGACTCTATTCAGTTATATTTCCATAAATTTGGACAATATCCTGCTAAGAATTCAAAAAAGAGTACTGTAATGAAAAACAGCTTTTTACCGCCACCCCTACTTTTAAAATAGAGGACTTTTTATCTGAACTGGAGAAATAAATATTGACTCTATTGAGTATTGAGAGGAGGCCCGTCATTTGATTTTTATTGGCACAGCCGGCTACAGCTACCGCGACTGGATTGGGCCTTATTATCCACCGGGGACTGCCTCCGATAAAATGCTGGAGCTATATGCCGCGGAATTTTTTTTTGTGGAGGTTAACGCCACTTACTACCGTCTGCCTGACTGGAAAATGATAAAGTCTATGGAGAGAAAAACTCCCCCGGGCTTTCAGTTCGTCATTAAAGCCCATGAGTCGATAACTCATCAGTACAGCCAGGATTATCTGACAAATTGCCGAAAATTTAAACAGGCGCTCCAACCACTGGACGAAAACGAAAAACTGGGAGGCATTTTAGCTCAATTTCCTTACTCCTTCCAAAACAATGAGGCAAATCGTAAATATTTGCTCGCTTTAAAAGAAGCTTTTTCCCCATTCCCCCTTATCGTGGAATTTCGTCGCCGGGATTGGCAGCAAGAGGCTGTTTTCATGCTCCTGAAGGAAAACAGTATCGCCTATACCTGTGTCGATGAGCCGCAGTTAAAAGGCTTGATGTCTCCCCTGGCTATAAGAACGGCACAGCTTGCTTACCTGCGCTTTCACGGCCGCAATTACACCACCTGGTGGAATCATAAAAAACCTTATGAGAGGTATAATTACCTTTACAGTCATGAGGAACTTACAGAATGGGTTCCAAAGATAAAGGCAATCAACCAGGGTGCTGCAAAACTTTTTATCTCCTTTAATAACCATTTTCAGGCTCAGGCTGTGGCCAACGCCCGCATGATGCAAAAAATACTGAAAAAGGCTGAGCTACAAAATGACAAAATACTTCCCTGAAAATAATAAAGATGGAAATAATATTAATCGTAACCACTGGCATGAACGTCTCCGCCGTGAACTTAATGCAGAGCAATATTATTTCGTGACGCACCGTGGTTCTGCTTTGCTGGGTATTGCCGGTCCCGGATCCGGTAAAACCCGCGCCCTGACTTTTCGCGTTGCGAACCTGCTTCAGGAAAACGTTCGACCGGAAAACATCTTACTGGTCACATTTACAAATAAAGCTGCCGAGGAAATGAAAACCCGCGTTAGAGAAATTATCGGTTCCCTCCCTCCGGGGTTATGGGCCGGGACGTTCCACAGTATAGGGGCACGAATCTTAAGACGCCATGCTTCACTGGTCAACAGAGGGCCCAACTTCTCCATTCTGGATGAAGACGACCGGGAGGCAATGATAAAATCATCTCTGGCCGCTTTAAAATTAAAACTACCCGCCAAAGACCAAAATCTGTTCATTAAAAAAGGGCTGCTGGGGACAATCCTAAGCTCTGCCAGGAACTCAGCACTTGACCTGGAAGACTATGTTTATACCCGGATGCCAGAGTTGTCTCATTACCTTCCCCTTTTTAAACAGGTAGAGGAAATATATGAAGAAAAAAAGCGCCTGGCAAACGCTTTTGACTTTGACGATCTTTTGAGCGTCTGGCTAAAGCTGCTCCAGGAAAACAAGCAGATCAGGCAGCGCTATCAGGAACAGTTTCAACATATTCTGGTAGACGAATACCAGGACACCAATGCCATTCAAGACCAGCTTGTCTTACTGCTGGGAGAAAACAGTTCCATCTGCCTGGTAGGAGATGACGCCCAATCAATTTACAGTTTCCGGTGCGCTGAAATAGGCAACATTTTAACTTTCTCCCAGAAGAGACCTGATTGTACAGTTGTTAAGCTTGTGCAAAATTACCGCAGTGTCCCTGAAATTCTGGAGCTGGCCAACTACTCCATCTCCAACAACAGGCAGCAAATCCCAAAAGAGCTGTTCACAGCGCGTGCTCCAGGAGAAAAGCCCTATGTCTATATAGCTTCTGATAACTTCAAAGAGGCGCAATTCATTGTTCATAAAGTCCTGGAACTTTATGATGAAGGACAAAGCTTAAGCGATATTGCCATTCTATACCGCAGCTCCTATCTGGCACAGGATGTGGAACTGGAGCTACTGAAAAAAAATATTCCTTATATGACCTTTGGAGGTCTAAAATTTTTGCAGCGGGCACATATTAAAGATATCCTAGCCTGGCTGAAAATACTGGAAAATCCCCTGGATGAAATTTCCTGGCAGCGGGTTATCCTCATGTATGAAGGCCTGGGAACAGCCACTTTCCAGCAATTATGGCAGAAAATGCGCTCTTATCCCCAGCCTCTCCAGGCCGTAACCGGAGAGCAGATTTCTCCTCCTCGTGGGCATAAAGGCTGGAAATCCCTGGTAGGGACATTACGGCAACTTGAAAATGCAGACCGGGAGAATGTCCCCTGGCTGATACACATTATTCTTGAAAGCCATTACGGGAAATATCTTAAAGAAAAATATCCCGATGATTTTGCCGAACGGATCATGGGTATCGAAAGACTCGCGGCTTACGGATCACGTTGTGCCTCTCTCCGGGAGTTTCTAGAGTCCCTAATCCTGGAAGAAGCTCTGATCATGGAAAATTTAAAAGAAGAAAACCCGGAAAAAGAATATCTTACCCTTTCCACCATTCACAGCGCCAAAGGCAAAGAGTGGAAAACCGTTCTCCTAATCGGCCTCAATGAAGGGCGTTTCCCCACTTCACAGGGAATTAAAAACATTGAAGAAGAAAGGCGCCTGTTTTATGTAGCGACAACGAGGGCCAAAGACTACCTTTACCTTACCTCTTCCCGGGAAGAGTACAGAGGATGGGGAAGTTATCTCAGCGGGCCATCTTCTTTTATCAGGGAATTGCCCCCACATTGTTACCAGGTAATATTTGAAGACTACTTTTAAAAAGAACCTGCCTTTTCAGGCAGGTTCAACAGTTTAAATTAGCTTTGACATATTATTATTTATTTATTCGCATCAATCTTTCCTTGTTTCTCCTTGATAGCTTTGAGCACCTTTTCCGGGGTAATGGGCAAATCATAGAACCTCACGCCAATGGCATCGTATATCGCGTTGACAATCGCCGGAATAGTCGGCTGAACGGGGCCTTCGCCCGATTCTTTAACCCCAAAAGGAGCTGTCGGATCGTAACTATCAACTATATTGGCATCTATTTCTGGAAGTTCCAGTGGCGTCGGCACCTTATAGTCATGCAAGGAAGGATTGATAATCCTACCATCGGAATCAAGCTTAATTTCCTCGTAAAGGGCTTGACCCATGGCAAACATGATAGATCCTTCTACCTGCCCTTCCACACTCATCGGGTTGACGGGCTGACCGCAGTCCCCGGCTTCGGTTACCTTAATCGGCCGAATCTTGCCGGTTTCCAGGTCGATATCCACTTCCCAGATTTGGCAGCTAAAGCCAAATGTCGGAGAATGCCCGATATTGGCGCCCTGCACTCTAACACCGCGGGTGAGGTCGATTCCTTTTAGCCTTGGCGGAGAGAAGTGACCAACGCCGGTCAGTGTACCTACGGTATTGGTATATACTTCCACGGCTTTTTCCCATTCAACGTTTTTCCTGGGCTCAAATATAGAGTAAATCCGGCGGTCTTTTATTTCCAGTTGATCGGCCCGGCAGCCCAGCATGCCGCCTGCCACTTCCTTCAGCTTTTGATTTATTTGCTCGGCTGCCTCTTTGATTGCCGTCCCGGCTGCATAGGTCACCCGACTGGCAAAGCTGCCAAGATCGAAAGTCCCCAGTTCCGTATCGCCTGAGACAACATGCACATCTTCATAATGGATCCCCAGCGCTTCAGCAGCCATCTGGGCCATAACAGTATTGCAGCCCTGTCCGATATCGGCGGCCGCGCAGTGAACGGTCACCCCTCCCTCGGTATCTACCCTGATCAACGCTGTGGTATGCGGCTTGTAGGCCTGGTAAAGAGTGTAAGCTGTTCCGGAAATGTAGTAACCACCGGCAAGCCCGATACCTTTCCCAAAAGGTAGCTTGCCGTGTTTTTCCAGATAGCCCGATTTTTCTACCGCTGTCTGCAGGCATTTCTTGTACTCCGTATGCGGGACATAGAGATTGCTCACGCTGCGATAGCCTGATTCCACGGCGTTTTTCATCTTGAGTTCATACGGACTTATGCCGATCATTTCAGCCATCTCGTCCAGCATGCATTCCATAGCAAACCTGGGCTGAACCCCGCCAAGGCCGCGCATTGCCCCACAGGTAGGTTTGTTTGTATAAACGCGCCGCACCCGGGCACGGGCATTGGGAACCTTGTAGGGGAGGTGAATCATGGACGCTGTATAGAACATCACCACTATACCCCAGCCGGAATAAGCGCCGCCGTCCAAGACATTGTCAAATTCAACGGCTTTAATGTAACCATCCTTGTCCAGGCCAATTTTCATCTTCATGTGGCACGGATGCCGGCCTTTATTGGTAGCGAATACCTCGCTGCGTTCATTGGTGATTTTAACAGGCCGGCCAATCTTCCTGGAGAGCAGGGCAGCGCAAAAATCAGTGGGACTGGCTTCTCCCTTGCCGCCGAAACCACCGCCGACAGCCGGTACGCTTACCCGGATCTTGCTCATCGGCATCTCCAAAACAATCGAGAGCTGGCGGTGCAGGTAATGGGGCACCTGGGTGCTCGACCACAAGCGGAGCTCACCGCTTTGGGTATCGTAGCTGGCCAGGGATGTATGGGGCTCCAGAAAAGCGTGGTTGACGTAAGAAGTATGGAATTCTCTTTCCAGTACGTAAGTAGACTCTGCAAATCCCTTGTCCGGATCACCGAACAACTGCTCACCTACGTGCAGAATATTATCCGGGGCATCTTCGTGGATACGCACTTCACTGGCGCGTTCCATGGATTCAAAGGGGTCCAGCAGCACCGGCAGGGGCTCATATTCCACCTCGATCAAGTCAAGGGCTTCCTCCGCTGTTTCTTCGTCAATAGCGGCAACAGCGGCCACTCCTTCTCCCCAGAAGCGGACTTTGTCCACAGCCAGGGCCGTCTCATTGGCCGCCTGGGGAACGATACCCCATTTGTTCGGAGCTTCATCTCCGGTAATTACCGCCAGAACTCCCGGCAACTTAAGAGCCTTGCTGTAATCAATTTTTTTAATAAGAGCATGGGCGTACGGGCTGCGTTTGATCTTACCGTAAGCCATCCGCGGCAGCACCATATCGCCTGTATAAATCGCCTCACCTTTAACCTTCGCAGGGGCATCTTTACGCGGCACGCTTCTTCCTACCTGGGTAAAATTTTTATTCATTACTTCACCCCCTCTTGAGAAATTGTTTCACTGGCAGCAAAAATTGCCTCGATTATTTTCTTGTAGCCGGTACAGCGGCAAATATTGCCGGCAATACCGCGCTTTATTTCCTTCTCGCTGGGTTTTGGATTTTTATCCAGTAGCGCTTTTGATGCCAGGATCATCCCCGGGGTACAAAAACCGCACTGGACGGCTCCGTGATCAACAAAAGCCTGCTGAATCGGGTGGAGTTGACCATCTTCAGCGACCAGTCCTTCAATAGTGGTAATTTTTTTACCCTGGCAGGCAATGGCCAAAGTTAAGCAAGAAAGGACGGGATTACCGTCTATTAATACAGTACAGGCGCCGCAGTCTCCCTGGCCACAGCCCTTCTTGGTGCCGGTAAGGCCCAGTTTGTTCCTGAGTACATCAGCAAGCAGATCCCTGGGATGAACAGGCACTTCAAAAATCCGGTCGTTAATATTCAACTCAATGAGTTGTTTCTTCATGCTTACACCCCCCTCACAGCATCAAAGGCCTCTTTGAGGAGCCTGCGGGTCAACACTACCACCATTTCACGACGGTATTCCGCCGAGGCCCGGATGTCCGAAATAGGCTTGGCTTCGCCGGATGCCGCCACCGCAGCTTTCTCCACCAGTTCACTGCTAAATTCTTTCCCTACCAGCATACCGGGGACTTCAGCCGATACTATAGGTCTTGGGGAAACAGAGCCCATTACCAGCTTAAGGTCTTTTATCGTTCTGCCATCGTCATCCAGCACCATATTAACTGCCATATTAACCGCATCTATTTCCATAGCATCCCTGAGACCGATGTACGCGTAGCGGCTGGCAGATTTCTTAGCCGGTTCCGGCAGAATAAATTTAGTTAATATTTCGCCTTCCTTAAGAGCGGTTATTCGATTTCCTAAAATGAATTCTTCGAGGGGCATTTCCCTGGTACCGGAAATACTTTCAATGACCACTTTGGCCCCCAGAGCAATCAGAGGTGTAGGAGTCTCTGCCGCCGGAGAGGCATGACAGCTATTTCCCCCTATTGTAGCCATGCATCTTACCTGAACTGAGCCCAGTTCACCCGCGGCCTGATAAAGAGCGAAATATTTTTCCCGGATTAATTCAGAATGCTCAATCTCGGAAATTTTCACGGCCGCCCCGATGACGGCACCTTTACCAGGTTCATAAGAAATACCTTTAAACTCCTGCACTTCGTTAATATCGATCAAACACTCCGGTTTAATCAATTTCTCTTTCATCATAATAAGTAAGTCTGTCCCGCCGGCCAGGATTTTAGCCTTATTACCCAGTCGGCTGGCCAGTTCCAGTGTTTCCGCAGGTGTTTTAGGAGCAAAATATTCAAAGTGATTTAAAAACACTACGGCCACCTCCTTTTTTCTCTCTCCACTGCTTGATAGATTAATTATTTTTAGATATCTCTTGAAATAACTCCTTTAAGAATCTCTCCTCGGCTTCACGAAAATAAAGCAGGTTTTTAATCACGGCTTTTTTCTTAAATCCGGCATCGCTTGCGTTGCCATACATCTCTTTGAGCCTTTTCCTGTTTGCCCGGACTATGTCCAGCCGTTTACTTAGACAGCTTGCTATTTCACCAGGAGTAAGAAGATCGGAGGCCTCCAAACCAACGTTCAGGTCTATGTAATACCACTCAAGGCTGGAGAGAAGCCGTTTTGAAGCTTCAACCAGGGCTTCCCTGCCACGCTTGGTAACATAGTACCTTTTCCTGACCGGCATCCTACCCTCCTTTTCTTTTTTTGAATAAACTAAACCCTTCTCCTCCAACCTCTTTAATACCTGGTAGATAGAAGCCACTCCAATCCTAACCCATCGCCTCATGTCCCGCAAGTTAATCGTTTTATCAATTTCATAGGCATAGGACGGTTTTTCGTTGACAATACTGAGCAGAATAACTTCTATATTTGACAATGGTTCCAACTGATTTAAACCTCTATTATAGGCTATAGTAGTATATACGCATCTAGGCTCATAAAAATTTTATCCGATCATACTATTAAAGTCAAGGAAATCGGACTAAAAACACTGTAAAAAAAAGAGGGAATATTACACGGAGTCTCTTTTAAATGATTTTATAAATATTAGCATATAATAAAATACTTAGTTTTAGTTTAGTACTTAAGAAAAGTGGCGATGGCGGCAAAATACTCTTCCTCGCCTTCAAAAATCAGGCTGTTATGGTCAGCATAGGGAATGATTACTAATTTTTTTTCTTCTGTTTCCAGTAAAGAATAAATGGCCTCGGCTTCCGTTAAGGGCACCAGACTGTCTTCCTCGCCGTGAATGATGAGAACAGGCATGCGAATACTCCGCACCTTTTGACGGCATTCCTCCTCCAGTGGCTCCAGGATATCCTGGGGAAATCCAAGCCGGCGGGCAATACGCGAAGCACAAACAAAACCGCTCTCAATAATCAATCCCTTACTTTCCCCGGAATAAGCAGCTGCCAACTCCAGAGCAGGTACGCTTCCGAGAGAACGCCCCATAATGTAGAGATCTGGATTGAACTTATGGTCGGCGAGCTTTTTTTTAACAGCCTCATAAATACGGTGGGCGTCCTCCAACAGTGAAGTGAAAGTTGGGGTGCCGCTGCTGTCCCCGTAGCCGCGGTACTCGGCTACCACAAGGTTTGCTCCCGCCGCTGTATAGAAAGGAGCAAAACCATCATAATCACTGACGATTTCTCCGTTGCCGTGAAAAAACAAAATTGAAGGAAACTCTGGATTTGCGCTGTAAAAACGGCAGTGCAGTGAAACATCGGCATCTACAGTAACATAAAAATCAAATGCCTGTTTGGGACACCGTCTCAGCCCCTGGCGGGGGAAAAAAGCATTCCGAAGGATGAAGGGTTCATCCAGAAGGTAATAGTAAGACATGAGCTCACGCACACTCCTTCTTCTTGTATTCTCTTATTTTTTCAGGATAATGCAGCCCTAAACATTAAACCTTTCCGTAAATATTATCTTTACTCTTTTCTACTAATTAGTTGTTTTTCCTTTCTAAAAAAAGAAGGCCAGAACTTTAAGCCTGCCTTCTTTTAAAAAGCATATTCTAAGCGAACCCTCTGAACAACCTTCGCTCTCCTATTTTAATATTGGTTCCGGGTTAATCGTTCCCCAGCAGGTTTTTTAGCCCTACACCACCCAGGAGGCCGCCTTCGCCCTTGCTTTTCCCGCCTCCCTTGCCGGCAGCAGCATAGATACGGTTGGCCAGGCGGCTGAAAGGAATGGATTGGAGCCAGATTTCCCCCGGCCCCTTCAGTGTGGCTAAAAACAGCCCTTCACCGCCAAAGATGGCGCTTTTCAAGTTGCCGACAAATGCTATATCATAGTCTATTCCTGCCGTCATGGCTACCAGGCAACCGGTATCCAGTTTCAGTACTTCTCCCTCCTGGAGCTCTTTCTTTATAATCGTGCCGCCGGCATGGAGAAAGGCCAGACCGTCACCCACGAGGCGCTGCATAATGAAGCCTTCTCCGCCGAAAAGCCCCACTCCGATCTTTCTCTGAAAGGCTATCTCGATATTAATACCCCTGGCTGCACACAGGAATGCATCCCGCTGGCAGATAATCTGGCCCCCGCAATCGGCAAGATCCAGGGGAATTACTTTGCCCGGGTAGGGGGCGGCAAAGGCTACCACTCTCTTACCTGAGCCCTGATTGGTAAAGGTAGTCATAAAAAGGCTCTCCCCGGTCAGCACACGTTTTCCGGCGCCCATAACCTTATCCATGAGCCCTTTACCTTTATCCCTGTCGGAGCCGTCTCCAAATACCGTATCCGAATGAATGGCACTATCCATGTACATCATAGCCCCTGCTTCGGCAACAACGGTCTCACCCGGATCAAGACTTATCTCCACAAATTGCATGTCATCACCGTAAATCTGATAATCAATCTCATGGGCCCTGCGCATCACAATGAACCTCCTCTTTAAAAAAGATGTATTGCGGAAAACAGTATCCCGGGTTTAAGCGGACTCAATCTGCTTCCATTGATTGATATAAATGGGTTATTTAATGTTTTAATCAATCGCCTCCCAGAGGGGTTTATCTAAAAAATCGGCAAGAATAAGAGTGTCATCTCGAATTTTGTTTTTGTTAGCATGGGAAATTACAGCCATACGTTTTCCGTTTTTCAGGACAAGATTCAAATCATAACAGAGATAAGGCACTTTCCTATAAATAATTTTTGAAATAAGCTGGAGTGCATACACGCTGTCTAAGTCAATAACGTTTTTAGGGTTCTCCCTGTCAGGGACCCGGCCTGCTCTCTTCCATCCTATGAAAAACAGCCCGCTCCCCTTGTCAAACACAATCGGGGCCGCTTTATAGTACAGCAAATAAAATCCCAGCAGTAAAAAGACAAGGCCCAAGAGCAAAGGGAAAGTTTCCAGATGACCCGAAAATGTATAAAGCAGGAGCGCTATTCCGGCAAAAAGAAAAACGCCAAACAGGGCCAAAGTCTGCAGGGTCGGCTTGAAGGCTAAGCAGTCGCTGCTTACTCTTGTCAGCCTGTAGGTGCAAAAGCTGGCACTGTCATAGTTAAGAGGGTTCCAGTCGATTTGAAGAGCCACGGGATCATCGTAGATCGTGGGGTCAACCGGAGGAGGTTCTATATAAACAGAGCCGGTATTATTCGTTCTAACACTACTTTTTATCTTTACCATTTTACCCCTCCTTTCCTTTCGTTTTATCTTTGTTAAGTCTTCAGGTTCTACTGGTTTTCCTTCTTACCGATAATTGTAAAGGTTTTATCCTGATGAAAATATTGTAGCGCTACAACATTGCCTTTGCCGTTTCTGCCTTCAAACAGGGTGAATTCTTCCGTTTCCATTTGCGCGACATCCTCTGTAAAATCCTTCTGTACAGTTTCCAAATAGTTGTCATAATCCTTTTTTTCTACTTTTTCCAGGATTATCACTACATTGCCGTCGCCATCTTTCGCCGCACTGATGATATCCCCGGCCTTAAACTCCGGGAGATAATCTACTTCCGGCCATTTAGTGCCACCCAGGGTAACCTCACCGCCATCTGTACCTTTGATTGTAATGGTCTCTCCATCAATATCCACTTTAGTATTCTCATCGCCGACCGCTTTTTCAATAATTGTTTCAGTAATTTTTTCGCCAACTTTCTTTTCGATATTCTTTTTTACTCCACAGCCTGTTAATGTAAAAACAAGTGCTATTACCAGCAACATAATCAGTATTTTTTTCATTTTTATTCAATTCCCCTCTTTCCTTTACATAATGTTTTTTAACAGCTTGAATGCTAGTTTAAAATGTTATATTTTCCAAAGACCGGCAACCGTTTGGCCTTGCCGCTAAAGCCGTTAATTAAGCCAATAATGAATAAGACAAAGATGGCCAAGCAAAAAATAGGCATTAATATCCAGCCGATAATTGGTATAATCCCCAGTATGATGTTGCCGGCAATAGCCACTATAAGAAGCAACAAGGCCTGGTTGGCATGAAACCTGGCGTACCTTGAAGAAGGACAGGCCACTAACGGTAAGAAGAAAATGATATAGGCCAAACCCGCCATTGTCTTGTTTTTCTCAATATCCGACTGTTCGAAAGTTTCCTGGATTAATTCTTGACTTTGGAAATTATTCATTTTAGCAACCTCCATTACTTTTTTCATTTCATATACCTGGACAAGCTTCGGATCTTAAGCGTTACAAAAAACTTCCTCTTGATTTTCCCGGCATCTTCATACCGGTATACACTCAAGCGTTTAACCATCAAGAACTATTTTTGCGCCCGCTTCAATGCCCTTAAAAAGGCCACAGTAACTACACCAGACCATCCAGAACAATGAATAGCCCTAAAATTTTTTATTTTTTCTTTGCCGATATTTCAACCTGTCTTTCTTGCCGAATGCTGAGGAGAAACATCTCCCCGTATTAACCGGGGTGTTGCTGACAGGAGTCCGGTTTATTTTTGGCGCACATGACAGGCACATCATTTCATCTTCATTATAAGCTGCATCACATATCCATCTCTGGCAACGCATGCAGCGGTTAAAGTGCGGTCTCGCATCATTCCGCGCCAACTCCAGGGCTTTTTCGATACTGTCGGCGGCAATTGCCGGTGTGGTATAGCTTTCGCCGCTCAGCTCACAGAAAAAAGTAAACCGGTATTTGCCATTCTCTTCAGTCATCGCATATTTCGGCGTAAATATCGGCGGCAATCATTTCACCTCCTTACAGGAGCCACATCTTCCGTGGCACGGAAGCTTTCCGGCTTCCATACCAGCTACAAATGCGCTCAACTTTTGCAAGTTTTCATAGTCCAACTTGAGAATAGACTCGATTATATTTTTTAGAAGTCGAGTGTGATTTTCATCTCTCATTAATATAGGGTAACCTCCCTCAAGGTTATATCAAGCAAAGTCACTTTATGATTTCTACAGTAACTTTCTTACTTAAAAATTGACTTAGTTAGATATACCTGTTAAAATTAAACATACGAGTAAACCCTAACCAC
>JAKORA010000028.1 GCA_029778075.1 Bacillota bacterium
GGCCAGCGCCGTTGTTCTTTCAAGGCAAATTGCAGGTGAAGTTATAACTGTGGGCTGTTGGGATGCAAGGCTTTGGGATTGTTATCAACAGGAGGGGTTTCTACTTTTGCCTGAAGAAAGGCCCGGAGGTTCAAAGTAAAAATAAAAACAACCAAACAATATTAAAAAATGTAAAGCCGCCGGGAAGGCGGCTTTTAATCTGTGCGACGGGCAGTCGCATCCGTTGTGTACTAATACAACAATGTTGCTGTTAAGAACAGCGGCCACGTTACGGAAGTAAAAACGGGCCGGGAGCTCAGAAGGCAAACATCTCGGAGGTGAAAGTCCTCCCCCGGGGGAGCGGCGGTGTAACCCGGGAAGCCTAGTCTAGGGCAGACTCGTGAGGGGCTGTCTGAAGGAGACGCGGGAACCGAGAGGACCGTAGGCGGACGAGCAGACCCAAATGCGAAAGCGTGAAGCATGTGCGGCCGGGCAGGTCGGCGACTGTGCGGATATAACGGGAAGCCTGTATCTGCTACTCAATGAACCGCCCGAATAGTAGGGGCCTGTCAAGGTGATGATGCTGGGTATGTTCGGAAGGTGGATGTGATGACCCCGTGAGATCTCCACTCCTGCCCACTGGGGTGGCAACATATAAGGTTATGCCGAAATTGCTGCCACGGGTGGAGAAGTCAGACGCTTTCACAGTACGTAAGTACGAGAATGACCAAACATTCTTGGAACGGAAGGGAGGCGACCTCGTGGCTCTACACAGATAAATACTGTGGATGGTAACAGTGACGTTACTGCGGTAAAAACGAACTGGATGACACAGATGAAGGGTGTGGAATAGGATTGGGTAATCAGGAACTAAAGCACAAGTGGCATAGTATTTACGGACAAATGCTTCGTGACCGGGCACTTATGGCGGCATGGCAGAAAGTGAGGGAGAACAAGGGTGCCGGTGGCATTGATGGAGAAACCATTGACAGTTATGGAAAGAATCTTGACGCCAACATTTGGAAGTTACTCAGGAAACTAAAAACAAAAGAGTACAAGCCCTCACCGGTACGGCGTGTTTACATCCCCAAGAAAAACGGGAAGATGAGGCCGCTTGGTATTCCCACACTGGAAGACAGGATTGTTCAGCAAACTCTGGTGGATATACTCCAACCGAAATTCGAAAAGGATATTTTCCATAGGTGGTCTTGCGGGTATCGTCCTAACTTGGGAGCGACACGGGCAGTCCAGCTCATTCTATGGAATGTTGAAACAGGATACAATCATATCTACGACTGCGACATACGCGGTTTCTTTGACAACATCCCACACAAGAAACTAATGAGGATATTAAACAAATACGTTGCAGACGGGACAGTACTGGATATGGTCTGGCAATGGTTGAAAGCCGGTTACATGGAAGAAGGGAAATTCTTTAATGTTGATACCGGCACTCCTCAAGGTGGAGTTATCTCCCCGCTGCTGGCGAATATCTACCTGAATGAACTGGACTGGAAGTTGGAAGAGCACGGTATCCGATTTGTCCGGTATGCGGACGACTTCTTGCTCTTTGCCAAAACAGAAGAGGATGTGAGGAAAGCGGCTCAGATAGCAGAGGAAACTCTGCATGAACTGGGTCTTGAAGTCTCCATGGAGAAAACACGTATCGTGGATTTCAATAAAGATGACTTTGACTTTCTGGGGTTTACCTTCGGTCATTGGCGCAAGCGGAAGAAAGACGGTAAACCTTACTTTCTCGCCCAGCCCAAAGAAAGTACTTGGAAGGATTTCCGGCAGAAAATCAAGGATAAAACGAAGAAAACACTGACGCTGAATCCAAAGGCATGGCTGGGGAGAGTAAACCCGGTCATCAGTGGTAAAGTCAACTACTTCCTCACCCTCTACAAAGCAGTTCAGGAGAATGAGAAGTATGGGCAGAAAAGTCACTGCTACTTCAACATTTTCGGTAAGCAACTGCTGGCTGCCGACGGTTACATCAGGCAAAGATTGCGTGTTGCTATGATACACGACCACCCGACCCAGAGAAAAGGTCATGCCATGAAAACCCGGTGGAACAACGAGTACTTTGCGCGCATCGGACTGATTCCGGCATTTTGGCTGTACTACAGCTGCCAGTTTGGCTACACAATTGAACAATATGTTGATTACATAAAGAAGAAGCAGGAGCAGAAATATGCCAAGAATATAGAGCGTGCGAAAGAGAAAGGCCAAGAGTACTTCACTCCTGACCGTGTTCGTAAAATGCTTTATGCTCAGAGGATAGCAACTGATTAAACAAATCTAATCACGTTGGTAAGCCGTATGCCTTAATAGGGCACGTGCGGTTTGATGAGGGGGAAGCCATGCAAGTGGTTTCCCTACTCTATTCACTTCCACGGCACCTATTTCCGGATCGCCTTATCACGGTACCATTTTATAGTTTTTTCCAGGCCCTCTTCCAGAGATACTTTGGGGCGGTAGCCCAGTATCTCTTCGGCCGCGGAAAGGTCGGGAACTCTCCTGGGTATATCTTCATAATATGGCCCATAGAATTCTTCATAGGGTTGAAAAACTATCTCTCCCTTTATTCCCGAAACCGCGAGGATAAGCTGTGCCAGCTCCAGGATAGAGGTTTCCCGCCGGTGCCCCAGGTTAAAAATTTTCCCTTCCGCTTCCTGGCGGCTCCCCGCTTCCAGCGTTCCCCCGACGATATCGTCCACATAGGTGAAACAGCGGGTTTGGCTGCCGTCTCCATGCACAGTTAAAGGTTCATTGTTTAGCGCCTGGTTTATGAAACGGGTGGCGACTCCGCCATAGGCGGAGGTGTCCGCACCGGGGCCGTAAACGTTAAAGTAGCGCAGTATGACAAGGGGCAGTCCCCGCCTGGCATAATGAAAGCAGAGGTGCTCGGCTGCGCTTTTGGAGACGGCGTAACACCAGCGGTCGGCGCTGGAGGGGCCGTAAACCCGGTTGGCATCTTCATGGAAAGGCACCTCGCTGTTTTTCCCGTATATTTCCGAGGTGGAGGTGAAAATCACTTTTTTCCCCAGCTGCCATGCCAGCTCCAGCAGGCGCAGGGTCTGGCAGACATTAACTTCAATTACTTTCGCGGGGTCTTCGACATAATGTTTTACCCCCACAACAGCGGCCAGATGATAGATAATATCGCTTTTCGCCACTAATTCCCGCACTTCTTCCCCTGTGATGGCGCCGGGGACAAAGTGAAAGTTGGTATTAGGAAGGAGGTGCTCAATATTTTCCAGTTTCCCCTTGCTTAAGTCGTCCAGTCCCCATACTTCGTCTCCTCTTGCGGCCAAGCGGGTGCATAGATGCGAGCCGATAAATCCAGCGGCGCCGGTTACCAGGTATTTCATATCCCCACCCCCAGGTACTTGATGTTCAGAGCCTGCATCTCCTGTGGATCAAACATATTGCGGCCGTCAACGATCAGCGGATAGACCAGTGCCTCCCTGAGGCGCTGGAGGTCCAAATTCCGGTATTCGGGCCAGGCGGTCAGGATTAAAAGGGCATCTTGCCCCTCGGCCGCTTTATAGGGGGAGGTGACCCAACGGACTTCCGGGAACTCGCCTTCGTCAAGCCCGGCCTGCTGAAAGCTTTGTATCCAGGGATCGTGTACGGTCAGTGCCGCCCCCAGGGCGAGGAGCTTCCTGATAATCGGCAGGCTATGGGAATCCCTTACATCGTCGGTTTCCGCCTTAAAGGCCATCCCCAGGATGCCGATGCGCCTTCCCTTCAGCGTTCCCAGTTGTTCCTGGAGTTTGTGCACTACTGCGTTGCGCTGCCTTTCATTGATCTCCAGGGCTGACTCCAGTAATTTTGCCTTTTCCCCCACTTTTTGAAACTGGCTGATTAAAGATTTCAGGTCCTTTTCCAGGCACGGCCCGCTAAAGCCGACGCCGGCCTCCAGAAAATAAGGGTTGATGCGGGGATCGAGGCCGATCCCCCTGCTGACGACGCGAATATCGCCGCCAACTTTTTCGCACAGGGCGGCTATTTCGTTGATAAAGGAAATCTTGCTGGCCAGAAAAGCATTGGCCGCATGTTTAATCAGCTCGGCGTTTTCCCAACTGGTGATGATGACGGGAACCCCGGGGGGGCTGTACAGGCCGGCAACCTTTTCTGCGTGCTCTTTTGATTGGGCGCCGACAATGATGCGCGACGGGTTCCAGAAGTCGTTTACCCCGGAACCTTCCCGGAGAAACTCCGGGTTGGATACCATGGTAACTCTTTCCGAGAGGCCGTTGTCTTTCAGGAATTCTGTCAGCTTGCGGTTTGTGCCTACCGGTACGGTGCTCTTTACCACAGCCAGGCAGTGGTTTTCCCTGTTGCGGGCAATCTCTTCCACCGCCGCATATACCTGGGAGGTATCCGCTTCTCCGCTTGGCAGAGAAGGTGTGCCTACACAGATAAAGATAAGATCGGTTTCTTCCAGGTCTTTGACGTTGGCTGTAAAGCGCAGCCTTCCGTTTTTCACAGTTTTGTTAACTGTCTCTTCCAGCCCGGGTTCAAAAAAAGGCAGTTTGCCCTGTAAGATTTCCTCCACTTTTTTGACATTATAATCATAGGCTACAGTCAGATAGCCAAGTTCAGCCAGGCAGGCACCCTGGATTAATCCGATATGCCCGAGCCCTCCGACTATGCCGATTTTGGTATTCTTCATAGGCAATTCACCTCGCGCGATATAAAAATAGAGCCAGCGTTGCTGGTGGCGGAGCTTTGCGTTCCGCTCAGAATGCTTTATGATATTCCAGCGGTGATACATTTGTTACATCAAATGCGCCAACATGAAAAGGAATAAAATTATCGATAAATATTGCCCAAAACAATCTCCAATTAAGGGGAAAAACCCAAAAAGAAGTTCAGCTGGGATTATGGGGGAGAGGCAAAAAGCGGTTGAGCCGCATAGTTTATAGTAGTTAAACATTTGCAGGGAGAACACCGATGTCAGTTGTGATGGTAACAGGTTCGGCCGGGCTCATCGGTTCTGAAGCTGTCGAATTTTATGTAAGGCGGGGTTTTGATGTTGCCGGCATCGACAACAATATGCGCCGGTATTTTTTTGGCGCGGAAGGATCGACCCTCTGGAACCGCCGTCGGCTGGAAGCTCTATACGGCGCAAAGTACCGGCATTTTGAAACGGATATCAGGGATAGGGAAGGCATCAACCGGATATTTGCGCACTACAGCGATAATCTTTCCCTGATTATCCATACGGCAGCCCAGCCGTCGCACGATTGGGCCGCCCGTGAGCCTTTGACTGATTTCGGCGTCAATGCCGCCGGCACGCTTAACCTGCTGGAAGCCATGCGGAAATATTCCCCCGGGGCCGTCTTCGTCTATCTCTCTACAAACAAAGTGTACGGTGACCGTCCTAATGGACTTCCCCTGGTGGAGCTGGCCACGCGGTGGGAGATCGACCCCTCCCATCCCTACCGGGAAGGCATACCCGAAGATATGCCTGTGGACCAGTGTCTGCACTCTTTATTCGGAGCCTCCAAGCTGGCAGCGGATCTAATGGTGCAGGAATACGGAAGGTACTTCCACCTGAAAACGTGCTGCCTGCGCGGCGGGGTATTGAGCGGGGCGCGGCAGTCGGGGGTGCCGCTGCACGGTTTTGTCAACTATTTGCTGAAATGTGTGGCGGCCGGCATCCCATACACAATTTTCGGTTATAAGGGAAAGCAGGTACGCGATGTAATCAGCTCCAGCGATGTCATTGCCGCCATTCACGCCTTTTATGAAAATCCCAAGGCCGGCGGCGAAGTATACAATCTCGGCGGAGGGCGCAGTTCCAATATTTCCGTCCTGGAGGCCATAGAGCTGGCCCAGGAAATTACCGGGAGAAAGTTGGAGACTCATTACCAGGAAAACCATCGAACCGGGGACCATATCTGGTATATCAGCGATATGAAGAAATTTATCCGCCATTTTCCCCAATGGAAAATTACAAAAAATGTGCAGATGATTATGGAGGAGATCTGGGAAAACAATAAAAAGCGCTGGCGCTGATGCTGGCGCTGATGTTGACGTTGACGTTGACGCTGGCGTTGGCGTTGGCGCTGACGTTGATGTCTATATTAAATTTATTCTTTTTCCCCGGTACCTGGGAGGCTGTTTAGCCTAGAAATAAAAAAAGGCTTCAACGCAGCGGCGGCAACATCAATATTTCAGGCCGTATCTTTAGCACTAAATCCATCAAGCTGAATATCCTCCAAAATCTCCCATAAAAGCAAATTTTTAGGGTAGGTAACATGAGCCAAATAGATAAATTATCTCCACCTAAAGACTTTTATGAATCAACGCTGGATTGGGTGGAGCACTCCGGTTTGGATAAGGCTAAAATATTATTTGAAATTTATCCGCCGCTGCCCATACCAAAGGTGAAGCGGGAGGAAGAGTTGCGGCTAATCACCGGCAAACCGCAGTTCAGCAATAAAGCCTTTGTCGTCAGGATGCCCGGCGGGCGTGTCGTGGGGGAAAAGGCCGTCATTTCACCGGATAATAAACTTCTCTGGGATGTTTCCGTGGAATGGTACCCTTGGTTGCCCCGGGCGCATTCCATTTTTCGCAAGAAAAAATTGCCGCCGCTGACCAAAATCAAGAAAACAGTAGCAATGCTCAACCATCCGGCCGCTAAAAACTATTATCACTGGATGCTGGAAGTATTGGCCCGTATCCACTTGATTCAAGAAAGCCGGATAAAAATAGATCAATACCTCATTAACCACCGTTCATATCCCTTTCAACTGGAAACACTGGCCGCCTGCGGGATAGCTCCTGACAAAATAGTTCAAGCGCATGGGCGTCTTCATCTTGAGGCTAAAGAGCTAATTGTTCCCTCCTATGTGAATTTACCCAATCTTTGGTCTTGCAATTATGTTAGAAGCACGCTTTTATCGCATTGGCCCAGGCTACCGGAGGGGGGGCATGAACGCCTATACATCAGGCGCCGGTTTTCCAGAAAGATCGTTAACGAAGAAGAAATTCTCCCCCTTTTAGCGCAGTATGGCTTTAAGAGTATAGTATTGGAAGAGATGCCGCTGGAGAAACAGGTGGCCTTATTTTATAACGCACAGGTTGTCCTTTCACCACATGGCGCCGGACTCGCCAACCTTGTATTTTGTAAACCGGGCACAACGGTAATTGAACTGTTCTCGCCAACCTTCATGGAACCGCATTATTGGTTAATCAGCCGGTTGTTACATTTGGACTATCATATGATCGTTGGGCAAAGTATAAAAAGCCATAAGTATTGGGCCGGGTTTGATAGCATTTTAATTCCCCTCGAGGAGCTGTCAGAGCTTCTGCGCTCGCTAAGCTAGAAAATTTTAACAAGGTGACTGGTGGCAATAAAGTAATATGGCAATTAGCGATCACACCGGGGCATGCGCGTCACCGGAGTCCAGTGTCGGAGTGCAGCGCGGGGCGGCTGGGGTGGAGCGGTAAGCATCCCCTAAGCATCCCCGTAGCCGGCGGATAGAGACAAGAGAGCCGTTCCCGTGATCACCACGTCCTCGTAATTAACACGAGCAGATCATCCACCTGGTGCCCGGCGGCCGGTCGTAGCCGCCTCGCCGGCTCGCACGGCCGGCGGCGCCCAAAAACGGGAGTGGCGGTAAAAAAGGAGGTTTTGCCTTGAGTACAGATGTAAGCATCATTTTAATTTCCCACAATAAATATCCCCAAAACCTGTTTGCCTTATATTCTCTGGAAGAACAAACATATGCTCTGACTCGCATGGAAGTAATTCTGGTGGACGATAGCTCCACAGATCAGACCATTTCCCTGCAGGACTATACAGCACCTTTTCTGTTTAAATATTGCCGCAGCGACACCAACCTGGGGCGGGCCGGCGCCAAAAATTTTGGAGTGGAGAAAGCGGAAGGAAAAATCGTGATTTTTCTCGATGGAGAGGTCATGGTCGCTCCGGATTTTGTCGCCAATCATCTCCGGCATTATGATGCGGAGGAGGAGATAACCGTTTCCGGCGACTCAAGTCATTTCGGCACTTTTTCCGTCCTTTACCCGGACTTTTCTAAAAGGCAGCTAAAGCGCCTGCATTTTTTCCTGCGAAAGGAGCCGCTATTAATGGAGCGTTTGGCGCAGCGCCTGAGTGTGCCTGCGCAGACTCTCCGGGTATTTAATAGCTTTGACCGGTATACAAGGTCAATAAAGCAACCGAAAGCGCTGTTAACAAAGAAAGATATTGCCGGCGGGCAATTCAAACAGCTATCATTTCCAGCGTCGTACTTTCATCCCTTCATCTTGAAAAAATACGGATATAATTTGACCGGGTTTCACCTGGCCTGGACGTTTTTTATCACCAGAAATGTGTCTGTCAGTAAAAGTCTGCTGGAGGCCGTAGGGCCTTTTAGTGAAGAATTTAGAGGCTGGGGTTCTGAAGACTGGGAGCTGGGCTACAGGTTATATAAAAACGGGGTAAAATTTATCGAGGACCCGGGGATCGTCAGTTACCATCAGGAGCATCCCTTTTCCCTGAGCAACCGCAGAGGGGACCAGATGCAAAATTATGCTTTATTTACAATGCTGCATCCTGAAATTGAGGTGTGCGCTTTAAGCCTGGGGTTTCTGAAGAAAAATTTTGTCGAGATCAACAATATCATTGAGGACTATTATATTTTGAGCGAGCAATTTCCGGGGGAATTTGCCCATTCCCGGCAGGTCTTTATCAAGCTGACGCAGCAGATCCCCCTGCTGCTGGCTGAAGGCAAACCGGTGGCCCGGCTTTTGCAGCATGCGGGGCTGGAGAAGGAAGCGGATCAAGAAAAGCTCCGCGGCGAGCTGGAAGCGCTGCAAAAAATCGGCGCATACCGGCATTACCTGGGCGCCTTTGACCTGTTGCTGCGCCTGTAACCGGTACTGGAGGTTGGCAAATTATGACCGTTTCTGTGGTAATGGCCGTGCATAACGGCCAGGAATATCTCCGGGAGGCTGTGGAAAGCGTACTTTTACAGACCTACACTGATCTGGAGTTCATTATTGTCAACGATGCCTCCACCGATAAGACCGGAGAGA
>JAKORA010000319.1 GCA_029778075.1 Bacillota bacterium
AAAATAATTGGTTTGAATCACATCCTTCACCATCTCCGCTTTGCCAAAGGTTGACCCGTATCCCCCGTCTGCTTCCAGGTAAAACAGAGCCTCACTCCGGTATTTCTTAGGAAGCCAGAAATAAGTGACACTCCCGACTATGACGATACTGAGCAGAAAAATGACCGCAATCAGTTTCCACGAGTTTAAAACAATCCTAAAGAGGTCAATTAGATCTATTTCGTCATAATCGGATTTTTCCTGGTTCATCAAGACACTCCTTTCTTCCCTCATCCCTTCACCCCATGGAATATCGAAAGCGCCGGGCATCAAACCGGCGCGCTTCTACTCCCTTCGATTTACGTCGACAAAAGATTTATGTTAAGATTGTTCTACATATGAATTTAGCTTAAAAGGCGCTCCCGCTTACATGCTGCTCCAACCGCCGCCGCTCCTTCTCCTTGACAAACCATTCCACGAAAAATGCCGTGATTACACCGGCAAAAAGCCCTAAGATTCCGGCAAGGGCCGTATTAAAGAGCTTCCTGGGTCCCACCGGCCTCTGGGGTAAGGCAGGTTCCACCACCACCCGGGATTTAGCCAAGGACGATAGATTAGCTTCAGTTTGCAGATACGCTTCATAATCCCCGCGGGCTTCGTTGTATACCCGCTTCGCTTCTGTTTCATTGCGCAGGAGCCGTTCCCGTTCCAGTTTCCAGGAGACGATCTTCTCCCTGGTCTCTTCAATCTTCTTTTGGATATCCTCATTCTTCTTTACTAATAACTTGGCTTTTTCCTGGTTGGCGACTAAACGCGCCCGGGTCGTCGCCAAATCCTGACTGATATTCAGGTAAACCGGGTTCAAGATCGTAACATTGGCGGAAGTCACCCCGGCCGCCGAGGAATCCGGATAAACCGTTCCGCCCACATTACCCGTTAAAGTCTCCTTTTCTTTAGCCAATGTTTCCTCTAAAAATTTCAACCGCGCCTCATCGGTCGGAATGGTCATCTGCAGCTCACGGAGGGTTTGTTCTCCCTGAACCAACTCATTTTCCAGAACCCGTAATTCGTTTTCTTTAAGGGAAATCGGATTATTCCGATCAAAGGCCCCCAGCTCTTCTTCGGCTTGGGCTAATTCTTCCGTTCTTTGCATTAAAACCTGTGCCGCCAAACTTTTTTCCCGCGTTAACTTTTCCTCCATGAAAAGCAGGACCTCTCGGTCAAAAGCTTCCAACCAGGCATTACAATATTCCACGGTTAACTCCGGCGCCCCAGCCAATGCCGCCACTTTTATAAACTCCGAAATTGTTCTTCCGTTTTCCACTTTTCTCTGGAGCTCAACCTTAAAATGTTGACGAAGGATCTCCACATTTTCTACAAACCCCAAAGTATCTTTAATTCTCCTAAAGGTGGCCGGACTTTGGGCTAGCTCAAGATAGCCATCGGCATTCGTCCCCACTCTTCCCCCTGGAGGCAGATCAAGCGTCAAAGAACTTTCATAAACCGGGGGCAAAATAAAGAAATTTAAAATAATGGCAGTTATTACAGCCAACAGAAAAAGAGCGGCAATCAGTTTAAAGCGCTTAATTAAGACCATAAATAATTCCCAAAGATCGATTTCTTCATAACTTTCGCTGTGTCCGTCGGCCAAGCTTAACCCCACCTTTCATTACTTTATGGTAAAAAAGGAACTATTTCGAAATATCAGTTACTGACTGAAGGAAAAGCTCATTCACCCGCCGGTAACTTGCCGGTGTCCCAATATCGTACCTTGCGCCT
>JAKORA010000320.1 GCA_029778075.1 Bacillota bacterium
CTTATGCTCGATGTTCCGCAGTTTTATGCAGCTTTCTGGGGCGCAATCAAGATCGGTGCGGTCCCGATTCCCGTTAACACTATGCTTACTCCCAAGGACTACGAGTATTACCTCAATGACAGCCGGGCCAAAGCACTTATTGTGTCCGAACAGCTTCTCCCATTAGTTCAGCAAATTGAGGGGGATCTTTTATATCTCCGTGATCTGATAGTAATATCCGAAATTAGCGGGGCCCATATTCCTTTTAAACAAAAATACAAGCATGCCCCCGCTACCATTAAGACGGCATATACGACGAAGGATGACGTGGGTTTCTGGCTTTACAGCTCAGGTTCTACGGGCTCACCCAAAGGCGCCATTCACTCCCAGTACGACATGGTCGTGACCTCCGAAGCTTATGCCAAAGGGGTGCTGGGACTTACCAAAGACGATATTTGTTTTTCTGGGGCGAGGCTGTTTTTTGCCTACGGCCTGGGGAACGGCATGTATTTCCCGATGTCGGTAGGGGCGGCGGCGGTTTTGAACCCGAATCCCCCGACACCGGAGAATGTTTTCCGGCATCTGGAGAAGTTCCGCCCGACCGTGTTTTTTGGTGTCCCCACGCTCTATGGGCAGATGCTGGCTTATATGGAGAAACAGGATAGGGAGAAAGGTACAAAACCGGACCCCAACGGGGATCATCCTCTTTCCTCTGTACGCATTTGTGTATCGTCAGGCGAGGCTTTGCCGACAGAGTTGTACTACCGCTGGAAAAAACGATTCGGTGTTGATATTATAGACGGTATCGGGTCAACGGAGATGCTCCATATATTTCTTACGAACTACCCTAACGATATCAGGGTGGGTTCCACAGGGAAACCGGTTCCGGGGTACGAGCTGAAACTGGTTGACGAAGAAGGGAAGGAGGTGCCCCGGGGAGAGATCGGAACGCTGCTGGTAAAGGGCGACAGCGCTGCACAGCAGTACTGGCGCAAGCGTGAAAAAACCCGCGTTACAATGCAGGGCGAATGGATAAATACAGGCGATAAATATTATATTGATGAAGACGGTTATTACTGGTGTGCCGGCAGGGCCGATGATATGCTTAAGGTCGGGGGCATCTGGGTTTCTCCGCTCGAGGTCGAGAATTGCCTCAGCCAGCACCCCGCCGTAATGGAATGTGCCGTGGTTGGACAAGCTGACGACAAGGGACTCATCAAGCCCAAAGCTTACGTTGTGCTTCGTAACGGTTTCGATGGCTCTGATGAACTGGTCGAGGAGCTCAAGAAGTGGGTACTGGACAGGCTTGCCAAATTTAAATATCCGCGCTGGATAGAGTTTGTTTCCCGGCTGCCAAAGAGCGCCACTGGTAAAATCCAGCGTTTCAAGCTGCGTTAGAGTCGCTTGGAAACTTATAACGAAACGCTATAATGTATCTTTTAAAGTAAGATTTCCTAACGATTGTTTTTATTGCTATTCGTTTTCTCTTACTTATGTTATAATGAAGATAATGTATTTGCTAAACGGAAGATGCATTAGAAAACACGGTTTCGCTCCCGATGCTAAAAGAAAGGATTGATACTTATCGTGAAAGTGACGGCAGCGGCGCTTGAGCAGTTGAAAGAGGTACTAAGCAGGGAGCCCGAAGGGCTCTATATCCGCATTTATATCAGTGGTATGGGCTGAAAGGGGCCCAATTTGGCAATGGCTCTGGACGAGTCACTTAAAGAGGATCGGGATTTGCTGGAGGAGAACGACGGGGTATCTTTTATTTATGAAAAAACAATCGCTCCTTTTGTAGACGGTAAGGTTATTGATTATCAAGGGGGACCACAGGGTGGGTTTACCATAAAGAGTGAAGGCCTGGACTCAAACTGCGGCTCCTGCTGTTGACAGGAAACTTTATTTCCCGGGTAAGCGCAAATTTCGACTCGAGCAAAAAGTCCAATAAAGTGGAAAAAGCGGGAGGAATAAATTTTGGATTATAAATTTGAATTAACGGAGCAGCAG
Source organism: Bacillota bacterium (assembly GCA_029778075.1). Classification (GTDB taxonomy): domain Bacteria; phylum Bacillota; class Dethiobacteria; order DTU022; family UBA8154; genus UBA9862. Next base: position 1,990 of record JAKORA010000320.1, read on the forward strand.
GCTCAACCTGTGCTCTCTATACGGACCACAACCTCTGTTGCCAATCTTCCGCATGTGCTTGGTAAGGCCTATGGAGCCATCATCAATTACCTGAACGAGATTGGAGAAAAGCCAGTGGAAGCTGCCTTTGCAGCCTACTACAACATGGACATGGAAAATCTTGATGTGGAGATGGGGTTTCCGGTGGCCAGGCAGATTGCAGGAAAAGGTGATATCAAAGCGGGTGAAATTCCGGCAGGAAAGCGAGTTTCTTGCCTTTACAAGGGACCGTATAGTGGGGTGGAGCCTGTTTACAAGGCCATGATGCAATGGATTAATGAGAACGGTTTTACCCCATTAGGCATAGCGTATGAATTTTATTATAACGCCCCGGATGAAGTTCCTGAAAACGAGCTTTTAACAAAGATTGTCTTTCCTTTGAAATAATTGGAATTGCTTTTGAAAAATTACGGCAGAGCAAAAAGCTGTATTGTATATACAGCTTTTTGCTCTAATGCCTCTATTCGCTTTTCTAACTTTTCGATATCTTGAAAAACTCCTTTATTAACAACATATTTAATTTCGGATACATCTTCCTCCAGGGTTTTACATTACAAGAACTTCTAAATCCTGCTTCTTATTCTGCAATACAAAAGATTTTTTTAAAAACCACCCCGACTTTCCCATCTTTACCCGCAATAAAAATCATTCCGCCAGCAACATCGACTTTTGTTACAGTTCCTGTAACTGATTTTTTTTTCTTGTCTTTAGCTAAATATGTTACTGTTATTTTCATTCCATGCTCAAGGGACTGTTTTATGAGTCGCTCCCAGTTTTCCAGTTCCTGCTCATCAACAGACGGAATGTGAGTATCCTCTTCTTTTAAATTTTTTTTATTATACCGGGATAATGCCTCTACATGCTCCGGGAGCATCATACGGCTGCAAAGAAATTGATCTGTGAATTTCTTCATCATGGTACCCCCTGATAATAACGAATGCCTGTTCTTATTATATGTTGATTAAGGAAAAACAGCAACCTGCGTTCTTTACTATTACATGCTGCGCATATGTTTTGACGCCAGCAGCTATTAAACAGCACTGTTGCGCAGCAAGCTAACACGCTTTCCAAAAAATACATTTTAAAAATTCTTGTTACAGGGGACAAATTGAGCTATAATCATTTCGAACACCAGTTCGAATAGGGGCTTAAATTACCGTGAGCAGAATAATTATGCTTGCCGACATGGAATCATTTTTTGCCAGTGTCGAAGTTGTCAAGGACCCGTCTCTGCGCGGAAAACCCGTTGCTGTCTGCGGAGATCCCGAACGAAGGCATGGAGTGGTCCTGGCGGCAACCAAAGAAGCCAAGGCTTATGGGATTAAAACAGGCATGGTCGCAGGAGAATGCGCCAGGTTATGCCCCGGGATAGTTTTCGTCAGACCCCATATGCAGGATTATATTAATGTATCTTTAAAGATAACGGAAATCTTAGGGACGTTTACCGACCGGATCGCTCCTTATTCTATTGACGAGCAGTTTCTTGATATGACCGGGTGCCAAAAGCTTTTTGGGCCTCCTGAAAAGATGGCCGGTCTTATAATTAAGAAAGTCAAGGAAGAAACCGGTATTAATTGCCGGGTTGGCATCGGAGAAAACCCCTTGCAGGCCAAGATGGCCTGTGACCGGTTTGCCAAAAAGAATAAAGACGGCTTTTTCAGGTTGTCTCATGAGAATTATGCCTATTATACCTGGCCGCTTCCCATCAGGGACCTGTTTGGCGTAGGTTTCCGCATGGAGCGAAATTTTTTTAATATAGGAATCAGGACTATTGGCCATCTGGCCGCCCTGCCTAGAGAAGATTTAAAACGCAGGTGGGGCATTAACGGTGAAGTACTGTGGCTTAATGCTCATGGCATTGATTATTCTACGATAGAACCTTGGGGAGACGCAAAAGACAGCCGTAAAAGTGTAGGGCATTCCGTCACTTTGCCCAGGGATTACAGATCCAGGGAAGAGATTCAGATCGCATTATTGGAGATTACAGAAGAGGTTTGCCGGCGTGCCAGGGGGCTTGGTAAAGTAGGATGCGTGGTGAATGTGTACTGCCGGGGAGCGGACTTTGAATTAACTACAGGGTTCTCCAAGCAAATTAGGATGTCCGAACCCACAGCCATAACGATGGATGTTTATGCGAACGTTTTGAAGATCTTTAACGCTTATTGGGATTGCAGGCCGGTAAGGGCACTGGGCGTTGCTCTTTCGGGCCTTATGGATTTCAGGGAAATTCAACTATCCCTGGTCGACCAAAAAGAGAAAAAAATTGCCTTGAGTAAGGCAATGGACTATATTAGGAGCCGTCACGGCCTAACGAGCCTTTTCAGGTTGTCGTCGCTTGCGCCAGGTGGACTGCTTTTTGACCGGGCTAATAAAATCGGGGGGCATGAGGCATAAATAAAATTGCGCAACAACATAATTAAAAAAAGCTGCAAATCTGGTCAAGCTAAGGTCTGAATAACGGCTTTCTTATGCGTGTCTATAATCCTGTCAGTGAGTGGATGAAAGAGGAAACAGCCTTCAGGTCGTTATAGCTCATGCGCTTTATCTTACGGATAATGTCTGTCTTCAGATCGGAAGGTGAAGTACCTGTAACATACAGGCTCTCTCCCTTTAGTACCCAGCTAGCGGGATAACCGTAGGTGCTTTCAATCAGTTTGGCCAACGGTTCTGAAATTGTTTTTTTCTTGCCGCTGGTCAGCAAATAAACGTAATTGGCGCTGATACCGAGCGCCCTGGCAAAATCAACCTGCTTGAGTTCTTTTTCCCGAATGATTAACTTAATTCTATCTCCCAGGGTGGATGGCGGCTCATTGGCATCTTTATTTTTTGACATTCTGTATGTTCACCTCTTCCATCATTTGGATATAGAGCATCAATTCCTTTCTCGATCTGACATTGAGTTTCATATAAATCCGTTTGTTATGAGTCTTAATGGTATTAATAGACAAACACAGTATCTCTGCGATTTCCTTGGCAGTGTGTCCCTGGATATATAGATCAAATACTGCACGTTCCGCCCGGGAAAGGGTATTGATGTTTTCCATGAACTGGTTAAACCGGGCAAGCCCCGGGGTGGCCACATCTGCTTCGTAAACCTGATACGTGGAAGTGCTGTCTTGAGCGGTAAGAAATTCAATCAGGTCGTCAATTTCTGGAATTCCCGTTTTGGTTACACTGGAAAGCTGCGACGTTTTGATCAGGTTCAGGCCCTCAACCACAGGCTTGATATATTTCCGGCTGAGCACTGCTGAAAGTGAAACGCTGACAACCATCAACAGAAAAAGCATTAAAAAAAGCATAGTATTATTACGGGAGAGTCTCGCGGAAAGCTCCTGCTCCGGCATCATCAGGGCGAGCGTCCATTTTTCAGCGGCATAAGCTGAATCTTTAGGGTAAAGGGATATGGATTTGTGCAGCCCTGTATAGGAAGTGGAATCTGTCTGCATATAGGAATATAATGAATGTTTACCTGGTGAAACAGAAAGCGGGGTAGCGGACATGTTTGAAGGGTAAGCCGCATAGTTTCCCGCAAAAAGTGAACCCCGGGTATTCAGTTGGTCGTCCTCTACCGGTGAAAACATGCAGAAAATATGCTTAAAGGTGCTGTTGGCCGGTGAATAGGAGAGCTTGAACAGCATGGAACTGACCTCAAAGCCGCAAATGCCAAAAACATGGCCGTTTGAATCAATCAAAGGAATACAGCAGAGCATGATTGTTTCATTATTGTCTGCCAGGGTCATACTGCTGCTCCAGTAATACAGCCTGGAGAGAGGAAGTTCACGGTTTTTAGCCGTTTTTATTGTTTTCCAGTAGCACTCCATGTTTTTTACCTGGAATTCCATTTTCCATTGAGGCAGTACATAGAGGCCGCTCTTTCTTGCAATTGCTATTGGCCCGCGCATAAAGCGCAGGTGGGAGAAGGTAGAGCTTACAATGTTGGGTTCCATATTTTTAATGTACAAACCGGCACGTGAATACTCTGCGTCTTTCAGTCCCGTATTGACAGTGGCGTCCAAAATTAAGAAGGCCCCACTGCTTCTGATTTTTTCCAGAGCATTGATTAACTGTGACAACTCTTTTTCCAAAAATCCTTCTAGCAGTTCCGGATACTGCTGCAGCCGGTCTGCAGTGAACCCGTGTTCAGCGAACTGTTTCTCCAGGCTTTTGGAAAGCCTCTGGGCAAGATCAACACCATAGACTGAAATATTAGCGAAGTCCTGATAAACATCCTGGGAGATATGCTCAAGTTCGTTCTCCAGCAGACTGCGTGTTCCCCTTATTCCGGCTTGGAAGACCCCGGTGATCAACATGATGATCAAAACGCCTGACATTACCGCAACTAGAAAGAGGAAAAAAAACGCAAATAAACGCAGGCGCAGGGATGCCCTCCCGTCCGATACACGGGCGAATATATTTTTGTATTCACGAATGGTATTTAACGGATCCAGTTTGGCCAGCTAACACGCCTCCATTTTACACCTTTATTGCATGGCAGAAACAAATGCCTCAAAGTCTCCCTCGGTAGCCCGTTCGTAAGCCTCATTTGGTGGCAATATCTCCAGAAGAGCAAGATATTCTTCCCTTGAGCTTTTGGCCAGCGCTTTCAGCTCTTGTTCGTATTTTTTACTTAGAGAGTTGTAAGCGTCAAAAACAGGAGGGATGAAAAAATCGTATTCCTGGTGTACTGTAATTGCTGCTTCTAATAGCTTTTTAATATTTTCATTTTTGTACAGTGAGCTCTCTTGCTCCGCAATGTTGTTAAAGGCCTGGTGCGTCACCGGAAGGTACCCGGTGGAGGAGACAAATTTTAAGTTTTGCTCCGGGGCAGTAAACCACTTAAGGAAAACTGCGGCCGCTTTTTCCTTTTCTGGTGTGGAGCTTGCTACAATCATGCCGCTCCCACGCTGAATCGCCACCTTCTCGCCGCCTTTAAACAACGGAAACGGCAGTACTGTATATTTTACCTGCTCGGTGGTATTGTCCGGGTAAATTATTTCTGAGCCATAGAATAGGATGCCTGCGGTAGAGCCGGTGGAGCAGATAATTTCTCCTGTCTTGGAAAGATCCGAGGAGTAGCCGTCATATATGGCGTAGCCGCCCTTTACGGCGGGCTCATAGATGCATTCCCAAATATGGCGGTATAGCGGTGAGGAAAGTTGTAGGCTTTCATTTTTGATTAGGTTACCTCCCAGTTGCCGCATACCGACCTGCGCGAGGTTGAAAAGGGAATCAGCCATATAAAAATTTTTTCCGTCGTTCGGGATATCAGGCGTCTGAGCATCCGTCCACTGGTAGTACTGGAGCGAAGCCTCGGCGATGCCTTCAAAGGTGGAGAGGCTGTCGATGGTTATTCCGGTCGCACCAGAAAACCGGTTAAATAGAGTCTCGTTTAAAAACAGCACTTCGGTGGACTTGGCAATAGGGAAAAC
>JAKORA010000321.1 GCA_029778075.1 Bacillota bacterium
AAGAGACGCTGTATTGGCAATTTGCCCTCCTTTGCTTCCTCTCCCCCCGGCTGGGGCACCTCATCGACATAATAAAAGGCATTTCTTTCCTCGCCGATATTTACAAAGGCAGCCTGCATACCCGGAAGAACATTTTCCACGACACCTTTATAGATATTCCCGACCAGGCCCTGATGCAGCGGCCTTTCAAAATATATTTCCACAACTTTCCCATCTTCCAGCAAGGCGACCCTTGTTTGCTTGGGGTCGTAGTTAATGATTATTTTTTGTTCCATAAATATACCTCTTAAAAAATTGTTTTAAGCTTACTGTATACCCGCCCTTTCTTCACAGAACTCTTCACTGAGGTAATATTCGGGCTCGATACCTTCAGGAGTTTTTAAGCTATCTTTCTCCCCCAGAAAAAGAGCCTTCCGGTAGATGCGGATATTGCCCTTCACAGGTATTAACTCCAAGATTTCCTGCGGCCTTACCCCGCCCTTGCTGCCGGCAGCTAGAAGCATCAGCAATACGCTCTTCCCTTTAACGTCCCTAACTTTCAAATCATAAATAAAGGGCCTGATATTTACTTTTTTAACTGCTTTTCGGGATTTACGCACTTTTAAAATTTCCTCCCGTGAGAGAAGACTTTGCACTTCCTGCAGCAGGTCGGAAGTAAAAAAGGGCAGTTCGGCGACATAAAGTGCGGCACCGAGCACAGCAGAAACAGGGGGCAGGTCAGCCTTAACTGTTTTTATTTTCTTAATTTTTAGCTCTGGAGGAAGCTGCTTGTTGAGAGAGTCCTTTAATGTTTCCTCTTTCCAGGGTTCGCTCAGATAAAGATCCAGGTACTCGTTTTCTCCCTCCATACCTACGGCCAGGGGTGCGGCAAATGACAGCCTGGGCTGCGGATTAAACCCCTTGCTGTATGCTACCGGTATACTTGCGCGCCTCAGGGCGCGGATAAACATGCGCAGTAAATCCAGATGGGAAATAAACCTGAGATCACCTTTTTTGTAAAAACATAATCTATAATGGTACACCTTATGTCACCTGCCTGATTGGGCAGTCTTGCAAGCCGCAGCCTACACAGCCCCGTTCACGGCAATCGTGCGTTATTTCCCCCCGGAGGGCTTTTTGATATTCATGTCGCAAAAATTCTCCGGATAAGCCCGTGTCGATGTGCTCCCAGGGAAGTCTTTCCTTTAATCCGGGTCTGTAGTGAGCATATTTTTCCGGTTCAATCCCTTCGGCAGCAAAAGCCTTTTCCCAAAGAGCAAAGTTGAAGCTGTCGCTCCAGGCATCGAGCCTGCAGCCCAAGGCATAAGCCCTTTCCAGAACCGCAGCCAGACGCCTGTCCCCCCGGGCAAATACAGCTTCCAGAAAACTCATTTCCGCTTCATGCCATGTAAAATCTACCCTCTTTATTTTTCGAAACTGTTGGCGCAAAAAATCCTGGCGCCGTTTAATCTCCGCAAGCGGTATCTGGGGTTCCCACTGAAAAGGAGTATGCGCCTTGGGAACAAAAGTTGAGGCGCTTACGGTTACCTTAAAGGCGTGTTTTCTGCTGCCGGCCGTCTGGCAAAAATCGACTATTTTTTTAACCAGAAAAATCAGTTCCTCCAGGTCCTGATCCGTTTCCGTAGGGAGACCGATCATAAAATATAATTTGATGTGGCGCCTTCCAGAAGCAACCGCCTGAGCTGCAGCTTCCAGGATCTCCTCCTCAGTAATTCTTTTGTTAATAACATTTCTTAAGCGCTGAGATCCCGCCTCCGGGGCAAAAGTTACCCCCCCGCTTTGGCTGACCCTGTCAGCAAGCCGGAGGGCAAAAGCGTTGGCCCGCAACGAAGGTAAAGTCATCTTTACATATTTGTCCCCAAACTCCTGCTCCAATTCCTCCAGGAGCTCTACTATACCCGTATAATCACTGCTGCTAAGAGACGAAAGAGAGAGCTCTTCAAAGCCTGTGCTGTCAATAATACTCCTGGCCAGTTCCTTTAATCTTGACACTGTGCGCTCGCGAACAGGTCTGTAAATGTACCCGGCCTGGCAAAAACGGCATCCCTGGGAACATCCGCGGAATAGTTCCAGAACCGCCCGATCATGGACAACATCCGTGTAGGGAACCACAAATGAATGGGGATAGAAGGCATGCTCCAGATCAGAAACCGTTCTCCGCTCAATTCGTTCCGGAGCCCCTTTCTCCAGGACCGCCATCCGGCAAAAAGTCCCGCGGGTGTAAAGGGGTTCATAAAAAGAAGGCACATAAATACCAGGGAGACGGGAAATTTTGCGGAGGAACTCTTTTCTTTCCCCTCCCCGGCCCAGTCCTTCTTTCCAGTGCGCAAACTCATGGAGCAGTTCCGGTAAAATCTCTTCCCCGTCACCGATGACAAAAAAGTCAAAAAAAGGAGCCAGCGGTTCCGGATTTAAAGCTCCCGGTCCGCCCCCGATTACAAAAGGATCCCCCATTTTCCTTTTTTCGCTGCGCAAGGGTATCCCGGCAAGATCGAGCATATTTAAAATTGTCGTATAGCTGAGCTCATACTGCAGGGTAAACCCTAGCAGGTCAAAACTGCCCAGAGGGGTCCGGCTCTCCAGGCTAAAAAGGGGAATCTTCTCTTTTTTCAAGAGCTCCTCCATATCACCGGCAGGAGCAAAAACCCGCTCTGCATAAAACTCCGGTAATTCGTTCACCAGCGCATAAAGTATTTTCAAACCCAGGTGGGACATGCCAACCTCATATAAATCGGGAAAGGCTAGAGCCAGATGGACTTTTACATCTCCAATTTTTTTATGAACAGCATTTATTTCCGTGCCCAGATAACCTGCAGGTTTACTTACTTTTTCCAGCAGGCTACCAATATTTATTCCCGCCAACAGGTTCAAACCCTTTCCTGAATAC
>JAKORA010000322.1 GCA_029778075.1 Bacillota bacterium
AAGCGGTATTGTGTCTCCCTCCTGCCGGCACAGCGCGACCTAAGATCCTGGAGAGAAAGGGTTTACCCTTTCTTTTTCATTTTTTTACAAAGGAATACAAAAGGGTGATGAAGAATTATAGAAGCAAAGGAAGCATAAAATAAATCTTAATTATACAGCAAGGGATGCATAACGTGCAGGAGAAAAGGAAAAAAGCCTGTATGGGAAGATATTAAACAGGTAAGGGAGAAGCATCTCGCTGATACACTGAAGAGCAAGAATAACCTGCCAAATCAGGAGGAGATATGAGGATGAACGAGAAAATCCTCCTTGTGGAAGATGAAAAAACATTGGCCAAGGCCTTGAAGTTTAACCTGGAAAAAGAGGGCTTCAGGGTGGAGGTCGCTTTTGACGGGGAAGAAGCCTTAAACGCAATGTCCGGGGAAGAGCCCGATCTCGTTATCCTGGACCTGATGCTTCCGAAAATAGACGGTTACGAGGTATGCCGCAGCATCCGCCGGAGTTCTGATGTTCCGATTATTATGCTTACGGCCCGTGATGAAGATATTGACAAAATTCTCGGTTTGGAGCTGGGGGCTGATGATTATATGACCAAGCCCTTTAATACCCGGGAGCTCCTGGCGCGTATCAAAGCTATTTTGCGCCGCACGGTGCAGCAGGCAGCTGCCGTCAGGAGCTTCATAAAAGTCGGCGACCTGCAGATCGACGTTATCAAGCGCAAAGTGACTGTTAAAGGGCGGGAAGTAGCCCTCACCTCCAGGGAATACAACTTGCTGAGCCTGCTGGCTTCCAACCCGGGGAAAGTGTATTCGCGGGAGGAACTGCTCGAAGAGATCTGGGGCGATGATTACAGCGGCGATGTCCGGACCGTTGATGTGCACATAAGGCATTTGCGCGAAAAAATAGAAGAATTTCCAGCAGAGCCGAACATAATCCTTACCGTGTGGGGTGCGGGATATAAATTTAGAGAGGAATAAAGGTCCAATAATGTTTAACAGCATTCGCCTGCGTATGGCAATAACATACCTGCTGCTCATTGCCGCAGTTATGCTAGCTACAGGGCTTATCCTTCTAAATATGCTGGAAAAATACTACCTCTCTTCGGCAGAAGAAAATCTGGAGCGGACCGGCAGATTGACAGCCGAGTTTATCGCCTCTTATCTCGGCGACGGCGCCGATACCGTCCTTTTAAGCAACGTAGCCGAAAATTTCAGCCGGCAGATTAACGCCAGGATTGTCATTGTCAGCCCGCAGAAGACCGTCGTGGGAGATTCGTTGCGCGTTGGAGGGCTTTTAGGCACGATGATGGAGCGAAGGGAAGTCCAGGAGGCCCTGGAGGGAGGCACCGGGCGCAGTATTCAGTACAGCCGCCTGTCGGACCAGTGGGTCCTGCAGGTTTGTATACCGGTGGAGAAAGGCGATACCTCTCTGGGAGCAGTCTTTCTGTCATCTTCCCTCAAACCGGTCTACCAGACCCTTACGGCGGTGCGGCGCTTTCTTATTACCTCCACGCTGGTTTCCATGGTTTTTGCAGGCGGCCTGGTTGTTCTCTTTGCCCACCATCTCACGGCACCCATAAAAGAGCTTACGGCCGCTGCGCAGCAAATGGCCGAAGGCAAGCTGGATCAGAAGATACCCATCAACTCCGCTGATGAAATCGGGAGGCTGGCCCGGCAGTTTAACGTCCTGGCCGCCAGGGTAAAGGAGATGAATCAGCGTTTAACCCGCTTCGTAGGCGATGTATCTCATGAACTGAGAACCCCGCTGGCTTCAATCCATGTGTGCCTGCAGTCCCTGCAGAACTACGAGCTGAGCGCCGAGGAGCGGCAAGACTTCCTGGAGGATATAAACCATGAAACGCAGCGCCTGATCTACCTTGTGGAAGATCTTCTCGAGCTCACAAGGAGGCAGGAGATATCTGACAAAAGGGAAGTTTTATCACTAAAGGCCCTCCTGGAGGATGTTTTGGAGTTAACCCGTCCCCGCGTAGAGCGGAAAGGCTTGAAGCTCTTTACAGAGATTCCGGAGGAGCTCCCCTATCTGTACATTTCTCCCGAGGAGCTGAAAAGGGTTGTCTTTAACCTTTTAGATAATGCTATCAAATACACTCCGGACGGCGGCTGGTTAAAGCTCGGCGTAGAAAGCGGGCCGGAGCAGGTCATGGTCACCGTGCAGGATACCGGCTGCGGGATACCCGGGGAGGCGATTCCCTATCTTTTTGAACGTTTCTACAGAGTGGACAAGGCCAGATCCCGTTAC
>JAKORA010000323.1 GCA_029778075.1 Bacillota bacterium
AGGCCAGTTTAGGATGGCCTACGAGCAGTATGCAAAGAGGGAGAGGGAAGAAGCTATTTTGCCGGCAGAGGTAAAGCAGCTTTTTGAGGCCATTATGGCCGGATTGGAGCGGGCCAAGACTTCGGTTGAGTGGCAAAAGGATGGTGGTCAATACATTCCATACCCATCCTCATGGCTTAATGCAAAGGGATGGGAAGATGAGTATGAGCCGGTGCAGCACACAACGGCAAAGGTTACAAGACTTCCGCGTGCTTTTGAAACGCTGCGACAATATGTCGAGGAGGGTGAATTCACTTGACTAAACAGGAAATCGGCGCACTATTAGCTCTTGCGACGGCTAATTTTCCAAGTATGCAGGAAAAAGACATGAGACCTACGGCCAATTTGTGGTCGGAAATGCTCTCAGACATACCTTTTGACATAGCTAAGGCTGCGCTTATAAAAGTGCTTGCTACGGCTAGATTCTGGCCAACTGTGGCCGAAATCCGCGAAGCCGCGGCGGAAATAATCAACCCACAGTTACCAAGCCCAATCGAAGCCTGGGGAGAAGTGGTACAAGCTATCAAGATATATGGGCTTTACAGACAGGAGGAAGGACTAAACTCATTATCGCCTATTACAAAACGCGTAGTGCAAAACATAGGCTGGCGCGAAATATGCCTTTGCGAGCAGCCGGACATAATACGAGGCCAGTTTAGGATGGCCTACGAGCAGTATGCAAAGAGGGAGAGGGAAGAAGCTATTTTGCCGGCAGAGGTAAAGCAGCTGGCCGGGGATAGGAACAAAGTGTTAAGACTAGTAGGAAGAATCGGCAGGACAATACCAGAGTAGGAGGCAAAGGCAGTGATCAAACTCACCATCCCGGGCCGGCCGGTCCCAAAAGGCCGGCCCAGGCTTGGAGTGCGCGGTAGAAAGGCATTTGTCTATACGCCTCCTGCGACACGAGAGTATGAAAAAATCGTTGGCTGGGTGGCAAAGTCTTTAGGTTGCAGGCCGGTTGAAGGCCCGGTTTCGGTATCATTGCGTGTCTTTTGCCGCCGGAAGATGGACGTGGATAATGTGGCAAAGAGCATTTTGGACGGGCTCAATGGCATTGCATACGAGGACGATGACCAGGTGGTGGAGCTCAGGGTGCGGAAATTCAAGGTCAAGAACAAAGCTGAGGAACGGGTGGAAATTGAGATTAGGGAGGCGGGTTAAGTGCCGTTGTGCCAAGGAGGGGACAGATGCCGGATGAGGTAAAAATATGGCAGGTAGAAGGGAGGAGAAAAAATGAGCAGGCTGGCTAAAATGCTTGAGCATGGCAAGTCTAGTGATATATTGTCTATGAATATAGCCCCTGTGGAACTAGAAGAAAGAATAAAGCTAGAAGAAAAAGCAAGGAAAGAAAGCGGCACTGTAAGCACAAA
>JAKORA010000324.1 GCA_029778075.1 Bacillota bacterium
ATGGCAATGGCGGTAAGACTTTTCCCGCAACCCTGCTCGTAAAGAAGCCCCGCCGCCGGCAGGTTCAGCGCCATATTGTACCCGGCAATTTGGTGCCTGTACGGCTTCGTTTTGATCGGCATTGGCTCCACCGGCCTGGCGTTTTGCCAGCCCTCTGCCTTTACCTGAGCTGCCAAGGCTTCCCGCTCTGCAATATCAGCAATAGCCAGTTTCACCTGCGGATCTACCGTCAGGCCAGGGAACGCCGATACAAGTTGATTCAATGTTTCCGGTCTCAAAGGATATTCCCAGCACCTATCTGTTGGGTTCCATTTGGCACCGAATACTGTTTTACACAGTTCCCGATCCTCAAAGCGGCTGTAAAGTTGTATGCAGTTTTTGCCCAGTTCCAGGTATGGCCTCGACTTTACTTGCAGTTTGGTTGCTAATATACTCACTACGATCGCCCCCGTAATGCTCGCAATTTTTCCCATGAACACCTAATGCAAAATAACATGCCGCTCCGCAAAGTTCTGAACAGCTCAACCAACAACAAGCACCTGGAAACATATCCGGCCATTTGGGGCATTCGTGCTCACCGCCGTGTAGTGTGCATGTCCCAACCGGCTCATCAGGTGCATATATCAAATCATTAATCACTCCTTGTCCCTCCCTTTAAGATTTTCTGTAATTCCGCCTCAGCGTCCATGGCCGCTTCCTGGCATTTCGGGTCCTGCATCTTCCGCCGCACAAGTTCTGCCTGACGCGCCTTATCATTGGAGAATTTGTACTTGCCCGTATTGGGATCAATTTCTGCAGCAATTTCTGTGGCCAGGTCTGCCTCGAGTATGGCCATGGTCTGTGATGCATTTTTGAGATTTTCTCTTAAGTCGCGCAGGATGGCTTTTTGTTTCTTGATTAATTCCGGGAACTCCAGAAGCTTATTTTTAAGCTGTTGGGTTTCGTATTGAGCAAGCAGTTCTGGTCTTTTCATCCGGCACACGCCTCCTCTTTTTCGACTTTTTTTATCTCTTCGATTAG
>JAKORA010000325.1 GCA_029778075.1 Bacillota bacterium
CGCCGGCTCTGGAGATTATGGAGATGCTTCTGGAGCTGGGGGCCCTGGTTAAGGCGTACGATCCAGTGGCGATGGAAAACTGCCGTAGGAACTTCCCTAACCTGGAGGTGGAGTATGCGGACAGCGCCCTGGAGCTGGCGGAGGGATGCGACGCCTTGGCGCTTGTAACCGATTGGGAGGAGTTCGCCTATCTCCCCTGGGAAGAGGTGGGACGGCGCATGAAACAGAAGATCATCGTGGACGGCCGCAACATGCTCCCGGCGGAGGAGCTAAGAAGGCTGGGCTTTGTGTATATAGGTGTGGGTGTTTGACGGCACCTGCATCAGAGACTAGGAGTCCATACATTGGAACAATTTGTTTTAGCCAAATATTCTATGACAACTCAGATATATCGCCATAAAGTACGTATAATGGACGGGAACCTTAAGCATAAGGACTGATGACGTTGGCTTTAATAAAGCGAGCGATCGATTTCACGACCAGCCTGCTGGGGTTGCCCTTTGCGCCGAAGTCCTCCAGCGCAAAGGGCTTTGCTATTGTTTACGGAAGTAAATTACGGTATAATATACGTAACAATGAACCGTAAGGGGTGAAAGGAATGCGGGGTAAAAAATTAGAGGCCAGGCTAGAAATCCGCTTAGATCCCCAACAATTACAAAATTTAAAAGATGAAGCCGCAGCAAAAGGTACCTCCGTTGCCGACCTTGTACGTGAGGCCATTTCTCAACGTTACGCAGTATCAAGGGAGGAGAAGTTAAAAGCAGTTCAACAGATGGCCAATATCAATGCACCCGTTGCTGATTGGAATCAAATGAAAAAGGAAATTGAGTCGGGGTACCTGAAAGAATGAAAGTATTTAAAGCATTTATAGATACCAATATTCCAATGTATGCGGCAGGCAAAGAACATCCGCTTAAGGCGAGATGCCTGGAAATTATGAGGTCTGTTGCCAACGGCGAACTCGAGGCTTATACAGACACAGAAGTCTTTCAGGAAATTCTATACCGTTATTTTAGTATTAAGCGAGGTGAGTTGGGTTTACAGGTATTTGATACGTTCTCGAAAATTATGCACGGCGCAGTGTTACCCGTGCGTTTTGAAGATATGCTACTGGCAAGAAAGTTAATAAATAAGGCATCATATGCTAAGCTTTCCCCAAGGGATATAATTCATCTGGCGGTGATGCAAAACAACGGTATTGACCATATCATTACCGCGGATCGTGCCTTTGAAGAAGTTGAGGGCATAAGGGTAATAAGGGTTTAAGGGAAAAATGATTTAAGAAATAACTAAAATCCTCTCGATTTAGAATATCCCGAACGTCCCGCGAAACTTGTAATATGAGGAAGATATAGTGTATAATGGATTTAAGGTTATCCAAGAGCCTGTAGACTTTATAAAATCTTAAAAAACGGAGGGTTTATTTATGGATGAAGTGCTACAGTTTTTAAAAGAGTACGGCCCTTTTTACATTGCCACTGTTGATGGCGACAGGCCCAGGGTTCGCCCTTTTGGTTTTGTGATGAAATATGATGGCAAGCTCTGGTTCTGTACCAATAACCGGAAGAATGTGTATAAGCAGCTAAAAGAGAACCCCTATTTCGAGCTCTCCGCTACATCGCCCGATAATAGATGGATCCGTCTTTCAGGGAAAGCTGTATTTGCCACCACTCCTGAGATCAAGGCAAAAGCATTGGAGGAATCGCCGCGCCTTTCCAAGATGTACTCTGTTGACGACACAATTTTTGAACTATTCTATATTGAAGAGGGGGAAGCAACCTTTAGCTCAATGACAGGGGAAGCGAGAACAATAAAGATATAGTTATTCCACGTTTAAGAAAAAGTCATCAAGTTAAAGGAAGAAAAAAATGAAGGCAAAAATTTTGGTTACGGGAGGCGCCGGCTATATTGGCAGCCATGCCGTAAAAGCCCTGGGGGAAAAGGGCTTTGATGTGCTTACCTACGATAATATGGTTACCGGCAATCCCGAGGCGGTGCTCTTTGGAGAGTTGGTCCAGGGGGATCTGCTGGATAGAGAAAAGCTTTTGGCGGTACTGCTTAGATTCCGGCCTGATGCGGTGATGCACTTTGCCGCCTTTGCAGTAGTGCCGGAGTCGGTGGCCCAGCCTTTGAAGTATTACATCAACAATGTCCAGGGAAGTTTAAGTTTGCTCTGGGCCATGCAAAAATCCGGGGTGCACAGGCTCATTTTTTCTTCTACCGCGGCGGTGTACGGTATCCCGGAAAAAGTGCCCGCTTCTGAGGAGGCCCCCCTTAATCCTATTAATCCTTACGGGCAGAGCAAGGTGATGGTGGAAAAAGTCCTGCAGGACGAACATAACGCAGGGAACCTGGAGTACGTCTCCCTGCGTTATTTTAACGTGGCGGGTGCCGACCCTGAAGGACAAATCGGGGAGTGCCGCAAGGACGCCACGCACCTTGTTACCCTCTGTGTCCGGACGGCTGCAGGGAAAAGGCCTTATTTGAGCATTTTCGGTGCCGATTATCCCACCCCTGACGGCACCTGCATCCGGGACTATATCCACGTGACCGATTTGGCTGAAGCCCATGTATTAGCTCTAAGTCACCTGCTCAACGGCGGGAAAAGCGCAGTTTACAACTGCGGCTACGGCCGGGGTTACTCCGTGCTGGAAGTGGTGGAGACGGCTAAGAAAGTAACGGGTGTAGATTTCCTGGTGAAGCAAGAAGGCAGAAGGCCCGGGGACCCGCCAATCCTGGTGGCTGATGCAGGTAGGATCCGCCGGGA
>JAKORA010000326.1 GCA_029778075.1 Bacillota bacterium
CTTACTGGGACAGCGGAGATCGCTGCAAGGCCGAGTCCATTGAGATACAGCCTCCAGACGCCCTGGATACGGAAACGACCGATTGCGCCACTTTTGTTCCCCGTGATGAATCTTAATATAAAAACCGGGGCGGCAAGGTTGGGCTCGCTCCCAGTCTGCCAGAAAATTCTCCGGTTTGCTTGGGCTTACGACGACCTATCCGGCCGACTGCCATCATGCTCAGAGGCCGGCTGCCGGCATCCGTGCCGGCAGGGTCGTCTTCAAGCCAATGCCATCACAAAAAAGAATGGGGCACACTCTCCTTCAGAGGAGCGTCCCCGACAGTACGCCGGCTAACGGCGTATTATTTTTTAGGTATAAAATAACAGTATTAAAAGGGAGGATACGGCCCTTTTTATTTCCAGCCCTACCTGGATGGTTTGGAGTTTTCAGCTAAGCTCCCTTGCCACGGGTTGTAGAGTTGTCCTTTTTGACGGGAATCCTTTACTTAATCATAGCTAACCTCTTCAATTTCTTTCTTCGCGGCCAGCTTCCGGGAATAAAAGTGGGAATATAAAGCCCCGGCGGGATTGTGGGCGAGAACCCGGTCTTTTACAATCAGCGTCGTGACCGGGGCCTTTGAATATTTTACGAACAATATATCATGACCGAGGCAAAGTCCGACGATGATGTTCAGCTCCGTGTTATTTTTCGCCAGGACCTCGGCCTGCATAATGGGGTTGCACATCGCCTCGTATTTATTTTTGTCCACCTTTTTCAAGCCGAAGTCTTCTTTGGCTACCCCACATACTTTGCAGCAGACACTATGGACGGTAAAATGCTTTCGGAGCAGAGAGCAGAGGACCTGCGCCTCTTGCTGCAGCCCAAGGCAGAAAGCCACTCCCAGGCGCTTGTAATCCATTTCCTTGCAAAAAATTATCAACTCTTCTACCCTGGTCTTTTCCATATAGTAAGTCCCCTCAATAGCGGCAGAAACCTGCATCATTCGCTGATCCTCGGAAGAGCTGTACATCTTCTGTATATCAGCTTTAGCTTTCCAGCAGTCTTTTCCTTCCCAGCAGTGTTTATCAGGGCAAAGATCGCATTTCATTTATTGCTGCTCTCCTCTCTCTTATTTATCCCGCTACAGCATGAGCTGCATTAAGCAGCGCACCGCGAATCCAAATAAATAGCGCTGTAGCATTCTTTGAACTATATACTTTCTCCACAATTATATGTAAAGCCTTTATTTTGGCTGCAAGTAGAGATATAATTTTATTAAATGAACAGTAGGGCGGTGCTCTAATGCCAAGTAAACGCAGCAGGTTAAACGGACGGAGATCACAGGGAGATAAAAACAGGCGGCTTTTCTTAAATGTTCTTTATTTTTTTGTCTTTCTTCTGCTTATCTGCTTGACGGGTAGCGTCACCAAATATTTCTATGGAGAGAAAAGCTCTCCCCGGGAACCTGGTTTATTTACAGAAGATGAAGCTACAGAGTCTGCTGTTTCTTTTGTGGAAGAAACTGGGAAAATAGATGAATTAGAGGAAACAGAAAAATTAGAAGAAACAGAAGAAGCACCTGTGCAGCCGGTTTTGAGTTTCTCGTCCGTAGAAATTTCACAGGGAGACTATTTTTCAATTTATTTGCGTGATGTGAAAGAAAGCGACGAAATTGTAATAAGTACAGACCTGGAAGGGGAAGAACCTGTTTTTTATCCTTATCAGGAAGGCAGGGCTGCGCTGATAGGTGTTAATTATCGCACTGTTCCCGGGGAGTATTATTTCCAGGTACAGGTGCTACGTGGCGGGAGCAGTATCCTGGATGAGCGGATGCAAATATCCGTTGCTTCCAAAACATTTGAAACCCAGCACTTGACGGTTACCTCTGAACAGCAGGAAAAACGTACTGACGTTCTCTGGGATGAGGATCGGAAGCATACTACAAGAGCCAGATCCATAACTGCCGGCGAGCGCCTCTGGGAAGGAGAGTTTTTAATGCCCCTGGAAGGGAGGCTAACAACTGCTTTCGGTGTTATTCGCTATATTAACGGCGTGGAGTCTGAAAGACACTCAGGGCTGGATATCGCAGCTCCCCGCGGCACTCCTGTGAAGGCGGCTAACTCCGGAAAAGTTAACCTCGCCATGAGTCTGAATGTGACGGGGAATACGGTTATTATCGATCATGGTTTCAATCTTTTCAGCGCTTATTGCCATATGGATCGTCTGCTGGTTCAGGAGGGCGATACGGTTCAAAAAGGGGATATTGTAGGGGAAGTGGGCTCAACGGGGTTTTCTACAGGACCTCATTTGCACTGGACGATTAGTATCGGGCCGGTATTTGTGAACCCCTGGCTGTTTTTAGAAAAAGATCCCCTGGGATGGATCACTGCTCGTCAGGAAGCCGGGAGCTGGAAACAACAGCCGGATTAGAACGGTTTATTGTCCTTCTGTATGTGTTCTTCGACAAAAAGTTTCTAGAAATAGATGCTTCACAGAAGGAATTTACAAGGCAATCACGAAATAGATATTGGTCAGTCATGGGCGCTTAAAGATTTTAATAATTTAATAAAAGAGGTGAATGAGTGCATGAGTGAACGGACTTTTGTTGGCGGTATACATCCCAGCTATTTTAAGGAATTTACAGCCGGGATGCCCATTGCTCCCGCTCGCTCGCCATCACAGGTGATTATTCCTTTACATCAGAATATTGGAGCACCTTGTGAAGCTACTGTCCAGGTGGGAGATGAAGTTAAAGTAGGACAGAAAATTGGTGAGCCGAAAGGTTTTGTTTCTGCTCCGATTCATGCCAGTGTTTCCGGTAAGGTCGTCAAGATAGAACCTTTCAACCATCCGCTGGGTAATCCTGTTATAGCCGTTTTTATAGAAAATGACGGACAGGATACACCATATGAGGGAATGAAGCCCGGTAAACCCCTGGAGGAGTTGACACCAGAAGAAATAATTGCCATTTCTAAAGAGGCCGGGCTGGTAGGTCTTGGCGGCGCCACTTTCCCGACACATGTAAAGCTTTCTCCGCCCCCGGATATTGCCATTGATACTGTTATTATTAATGGGGCAGAATGTGAACCTTTTCTCACGGCCGACCATGCCCTTATGCTGGAGAGAGCAGACGATATAGTGTATGGTTTAAAGGCTTTTATGAAGGCTCTTAATGCGACAAAGGGGATAATCGGTATTGAAGATAATAAACCGGATGCCCTCGAAAATATGAAAAAAGCTGCAGCTGCGGGCAGTGACGGTTACGATATCGAGGTTCACACCCTGCATACGAAATATCCCCAGGGAGCGGAGAAAATGCTCATCAAGGCCACCACTGGAAGGGAAGTGCCTCCCGGTGCCCTGCCCATGGCTGTAAATGTAGTCAACCAGAATACGGGTACAGCTGTTGCCCTGGCCGAGGCGATCAAGCTGGGTAAGCCGCTTTACGAAAGGGTTGTTACCGTGACAGGCCCTGGTATCAAACAGCCTGCCAACCTTATTGTCAGGAACGGTACCCTGGTTAGAGATATTATTGAACAGTGTGGCGGTATGACAGACGATGCCCGTAAATTGATTCTGGGCGGTCCGATGATGGGCCTGGCACAGCCCACGGACGAGGTCCCCGCTATTAAAGGCACCTCGGGAGTGTTAGTTTTAACGGCGGAATATGTAAAGGAATACACTATTGGACCCTGTATCAAGTGCGGCAAATGTGTGGAAGTCTGCCCGATGCACCTGCTTCCCGCTTTTATCGGTTCAGCTTCCGAGAAGCAAAACATGGAACTGGCAGAGAAATATGGTGCTATGGATTGCTTTGAATGCGGGTGCTGCACTTATACTTGCCCGGCCAGAAGGCCTTTAGTACAGTGGATTCGTATTGCCAAGGGAGAAATTGCCGCTCGCAGGAGAAAGCAGTAAGAATTGGAGGAGGGATTTAAAAGATGGAAAGAAAACTGGTAGTATCATCATCCCCGCACCTTAAGTCCCCGGATGATATTCAGAGCATTATGGTGGATGTGCTGATCGCTCTCTTTCCTGTAGCTTTGATGGCTGTTTTTCTCTTCGGCTACCGTGCTCTGATTACCATGATAATAGCTATGTTTTTTGCGATGGCTACCGAGGCTATCATTCTACGTAATGGAAAATTTTTTGGGGATGGAAGTGCGGCGGTAACAGGGTTGCTTTTAGCCATGACTCTTCCCCCGGCACCGCCGTGGTGGATTGTGGCTATCGGCTCCATAGTAGCGATTGCCATTGGCAAACAAATTTACGGAGGTTTAGGCCATAATATTTTCAACCCCGCCCTGGTAGGACGGGCGGTGCTTTTAGTTTCCTGGAGCACGCATGTAGCCGGTAATGTCTGGCTAAAGCCGGTACCTTTCGGCTTTACGGCAGATATGGTTACGCAGGCTTCACCGTTGGTCAACTATAAAGCTTCCCTGGTGGACCTCTTTTTAGGAACGGTTCCCGGGTCTCTAGGAGAGACCTCTGCGCTGGCTTTAATTATCGGCGCCATCTGGCTCTTTTACAGGGGGCATATAGACTGGCGCATTCCGGGCGGTTTTATAGGCATTGTTTTTATTCTGGGCTTGATTAGCGGAGGTTTTTCCATGGGTCTTTATCATGTCCTGGCAGGGGGTGTCCTGCTGGGGGCGCTTTTTATGGCAACAGACATGGTAACCTCACCGGTAACGCCGACCGGGAAGCTGATTTTCGGAGTGGGCTGCGGTGTGGTAACAATGGCTATACGCCTGTTCGGAGGCTTGCCCGAAGGTGTAACTTTCGGAATCCTGTTGATGAACGGGCTTACTCCACTCATTGACAACTTGACTTTACCGAAGAAATTCGGGGAGGTGAAGAAGATAAATGCGTGATGCAATGCGGATGGCTCTAACGCTGTTAATAATCGGGGCGATTTGCGGCGGTCTTCTTTCCGTTGTAAACGGTGTGACGGCACCTGTTATACAGGCAAGAGAAAGGGCCTTATTTATGGAGGCCGTGCAAGCCTTTTTCCCCGACGGTGTCGATTCAGAAACAAAGGAGATAGGCGGAGAGCAATTTTATCTTTGCAAGGATGCATCCGGAAAGTTTATCGGCGTGGTGGCCAAGGCTAAGGCTACAGGCTATGGTGGAGAAATATCTTATGATCTGGCCGTAAGCGATACCGGAGATATTGTTGGTATTCGTATCAGTTCACACGGTGAGACACCGGGGATCGGTGATGTGATTACCAAGCCGGAGTTTCAGGACAGGATAATCGGGCTAAATGTTGCTGATCCTATCACTGCTGGTGTCGATGTGGACACCGTCACCGGTGCTACTGTTTCCTCCGGCGGAATGATTGAGTCCATTCGCCGTGTCATGACCATCATAGGCGAGAATTTCCTATAATAGACCTGATTTTTGCATACGGAGGTGAAGATATTGAGTACGTTAGCTCAGGAGTTTTCCAAAGGGTTACTGAGGGAGAATCCCACCTTTAGGCTTTTATTGGGAATGTGTCCGACTCTTGCGGTTACAGTGTCGGCAATTAACGGGTTTGGTATGGGTATTTCTGCCCTCGTTGTTTTATTATGTTCTAATATTTTAATAGCCACTTTGCGGAATGTGATTCCCGACAAAGTAAGAATCCCCGCTTATATTCTTATTATCGCCACCTTTACAACCATAGTCGATATGGTGCTTAACGCTTTTGTCCCTGATCTGCACAAGGCGCTGGGGATATTCATTCCCTTGATCGTAGTTAACTGCATTATTCTGGGAAGAGCTGAGGCCTTTGCCCGTAAAAACAATGTTGTCCGCTCCATTATCGATGCACTGGGCATGGGTGTAGGCTTTACCCTTGCCCTTACGATCCTTGGTATCATCAGGGAGCTCTTCGGCAGCGGCAGTATTTTTGGCGCCAATGTCATGGGTACAGCTTTTCAACCTATGGAAGTTCTGGCTACTGCTCCGGGAGCTTTTATTACCCTGGGTGTGGTGCTTGGTTTTGTAAACTATATGTTCAGGCGCCTGCGTATTGAGTAGAAATACAGCAAAAGGAGGCTAGAAAATGAACCTGCTGGCCATTATTTTCGTGGCGATCTTGGCTAATAATATCGTGTTAAACCAGTTCCTGGGTATCTGCCCTTACCTTGGGGTTTCCAGGCGTATTGAAACCTCTTTGGGAATGGGCATGGCCGTTATTTTTGTCATGACAATGTCCTCCATCGTTACCTGGATTGTCGATGTCCTTCTGTTGCAACCTTTTGACCTTGTTTATCTCAGGACTATAGCCTTTATCCTGGTTATAGCAGGACTGGTTCAGTTGGTGGAGACAGTTTTAAAGAAAACCAACCCCACACTCTTCCGTGCCCTGGGGATTTACCTGCCGCTAATTACCACTAACTGCGCTATTTTGGGTGTGGCCCTGCTCAACGTCCAGGCGGGTCACAATATTATCCAGACGAT
The DNA here is from genome assembly GCA_029778075.1 of Bacillota bacterium. Classification (GTDB taxonomy): domain Bacteria; phylum Bacillota; class Dethiobacteria; order DTU022; family UBA8154; genus UBA9862. The sequence continues at coordinate 6,433 of JAKORA010000326.1, forward strand.
TGTATATGCTATTTCCGTGGCGGTCGGCTTTACCATGGCCCTGCTAATCATGGCCGGAATCAGGGAGAGGTTGGAGTTGGCCACAGTATCCAGCTACCTCCGGGGTGCTGCCGTCAGTTTGGTTACCGCCGGTATTCTTTCTCTGGCTTTTATGGGCTTTAAGGGTATGATGACTCTATAGGAGGTGAATTTACATTATGGATTTCGTTGCAGCCCTTGTAATAATCGGGGGATTAGGGCTCTTATTTGGCGGATTGCTGGCTTACTCGGCCCAGCGCTTTGCCGTGGAAGAAGATGCACGGGTAGAGACGATCTGCGACCTTCTCCCCGGCGCCAACTGCGGTGCCTGTGGATTTCCCGGATGTATAAATTTTGCTGAAAAGGTGGTTAAAGGTGAAGTAGCCGTCGACAGTTGCGTTCCCGGCGGGAAGGAAGTTTGCGATAACATCTGCGAGGTGCTTGGGGTAGAATCTTCAGCTTCCGGTAAAAGAAAGATCGCGGAAATACACTGTTTGGGTACCAAGGATGTTGCCCGCAATAAATTTGAATATCATGGCGTTCCGGACTGTAAGGCGGCCATGATGTACGGCGGCGGCTTCAAGGCCTGTAAATACGGCTGTCTGGGGCTGGGAACCTGTGTGGAGGTTTGTCCTTTTGATGCCATGCACATGGGAGCGAACGGCCTGCCGCAAGTGGACACAGAACGTTGTACAGGTTGCGGGGTATGCGCAAAAGCTTGTCCCCGCGATGTGATTAGCATCGTTGATGCCGATCGTACCGGCAAAGTTATCCTCTGCAATTCCAAGGATCGCGGCAAGGCTGTTCAGAAGGTCTGTGCCGTAGGTTGTATCGGCTGTAAAGCCTGCATGAAAGCCTGCCCCAATGACGCTATTGTGGTACAGGATAACCTTGCCTGTATCGATAACATAAAGTGTGATGACTGCGGACTATGTCTTGACGCATGCACGAGGTTTGGCATTAAAGATGTTATCATGCCTGTTTCAGTTAGTATGAAAATGTAGCAGCGGTTTGCTGCAGGCGAAGCTTAAGGTGTTTTGGCTCGTAAAGTTCTACGGTTTGCTCAGGCCTCCGATGACCTACCCGGCCAATTCGCTTCAGTAGGGGTGGCGAAGGTTGGTGCTCGCTCCAGGGTTCGCTTGAGGCAGGTTTTGCAGCTCAGCGCGGGCTCTCGATTGGCCTTCCCGGCAGAGCTCACTTCCATGTTCGCGCTGCCGGCGGCGGACGTCCATGTCCGCCGGGCCATCTCGAGTCCTCGCTTCGCTGAACCTGCTGGCTCAAGCTGCACATTCCGCTCGCCCCAACCGTGCGCCACCCCTATGGGAACCGTACGTGATATAAACGCCGAGCTACTTGGCCAATTGTCATCCATGGTCAGAGGCCGGCTGCCGAAGTCCATGTCGGCAGGGTCATCTCCGGCCTTCGCTTCGCCGTGAACTTTTTGACTTCGCTCCACAAGTCGCTCTCGCCACAGCAAATCGCTGCTTCCATAGAACGGTA
>JAKORA010000327.1 GCA_029778075.1 Bacillota bacterium
AAAAAGGAGGAAAAATAATGTCAAAGGTACAGGAAGTCCTGGAAATTGTTAAAGGAATGACGGTGTTGGAATTGTCAGAACTGATCAAGGCATTTGAAGAAGAGTTCGGTGTGAGCGCTGCTGCACCTGTAGCCGTAGCTGCCCCCGGAGCGGCGCCGGCTGCCGTGGAGGAATCTCCGCAGGAGGAGCAGACAGAATTTGATGTTATTATAGAGTCAGCCGGTGAAAAGAAAATTCAGGTGGTAAAGGTTGTCCGCGAGATTACAGCCCTGGGCTTAAAAGAGTCCAAAGCCCTTGTTGATGAAGCTCCCAACCCGGTAAAAGAAAAAGTCAGTAAAGAGGAAGCTGAAGAAATTAAAAAGAAACTTGAAGAGGCTGGGGCAACTGTAACGATTAAATAATATGGAAATGGAGCAGCGATTGCTGTAGGCGGGGCTCCGGGTCCCGCTCGTAAAGTTCTACGGCTTGCTTGAGTCCCTGACGACCTTCCCGGCCAATTCCCATCCATGGTCAGAGGCCGGCTGCCGACGTCCATGTCGGCAGGGTCGTCTTCGGCCTTCGTTTCGCCGTGAACTTTTTGACTTCGCTCCACGAGTCGCTCTCGCCACAGCAAAGCGCTGCTTCCATAGAACGGTAGCAGGGTCTAAACAAGTTCATTTTCATTCATTTTTGTGCCGGAAAAGCCCGGCATGGTAGTTAGTATGAAATGGAGCAGCGTTTGTTGTAGGCGGAGTTTCGCGTTCCGTTCGCTGAACTCTACCTGGGAGGGGAAAAGGGTATAATATGGATTTTAAATACTTGGCGAAGTTATTACAAGATTACAAGGAAAATAAAAGAAACCTTAACGATGTTTTAAAGGAGCTAAAAAAACTTCCCTACGAAAACCTTGACTTTGCCAGGGTAGATCATCACCGGACTCTGCGGCAAGGTTTCCCGGAAGTTATATTTTGCCAGGGAAAGACAGCGGAACAGGTGGTTAAAATTTTTCAAAGTCTGGCCCCATACCACCGGAATATTCTCGGGACCAGGGCTTCCCGGAATGTTTTTGAAGCTGTGAAAGCCAATTATCCGGAGGCCGAGTACCATGAAACGGCCAAAATCGTTAGTTTGACCCTTGAAGAAGTTAAAAAATCCTCGCGCCGGATACTGGTAATTACAGCCGGTACCGCCGATATACCGGTAGCGGAGGAGGCCGCCGTTACTGCAGAAATCATGGGACATTCCGTTAAAAAGATCTATGATGTCGGGGTGGCAGGGATCCATAGGCTTCTGGAGCACTGGACAGAGATGCAATCGGCAGCGGTGATAATTGTCGCTGCCGGGATGGATGGGGCTTTGCCCAGCGTGGTGGGAGGACTGGTTGATGTCCCTGTTATTGCCGTGCCAACCAGCATAGGTTACGGCGCCAATTTTAAAGGTCTCTCAGCGCTGTTAGCTATGCTTAATAGCTGTGCTCCCGGTATAGGGGTGGTTAATATTGATAACGGCTTTGGTGCGGCTGCCCTGGCGGACACAATTATCCGCAGCGGTCTAAAAGCAGGCGGAAACCTCGAGGCAGACTAAGCAAGAAGCTCTTTTGACGTTTCATTAACTGGAGGGTGCCAAGTGGCTGACAAGAGCAAAAAAATGTCGATAGTCAGGCAGCTTTTAAAGGGTTACGGAGGAGCATTAATTGCTTTCTCCGGTGGAGTTGACAGTACTTTCCTGGCAAAAGTGGCCCAGGAAGAACTGGGGGAGAATTTGCTGGCGGTAACTGCCTCCTCAGAAATACATTTACCCGGCGAGAAGGAAGCTGCGCTGGAAATGGCACGGAAATTGGGTTTAAAGCACCGGATTATTGTCACGGAGGAGCTCTCGAATGAACAGTTTGCTGCCAATTCTCCCGAACGCTGCTATTTTTGCAAGAAGATGCTTTTTGGAAGGCTCCTGAGCATGGCAAAGGAACACGGGCTCCCCTATGTCCTGGACGGTGCCAATTATGACGATCAGTTCGATTATCGTCCGGGGATGCGGGCCGGACGGGAGTTGGGAATAAAGAGCCCTTTATTGGAAGCCGGCCTGACAAAAGACGACATTAGGGAACTATCCAGACAGATGGGATTGACTGATTGGGATAAACCATCTCAGTCCTGCCTTTCCTCCCGTTTTCCTTACGGGGAACGTATTACCAGTGAAAAGCTGTCCATGGTGAGACAGGCTGAAGAATACCTGGGGTCGCTGGGGATAAAAATTTTAAGAGTGCGCCATCACGGCCAACTGGCCCGCATCGAGGTTATCCCCGATGATTTCCACCTGGTTATGGCCTTGGCCAGTGAAATTGAAAAAAAATTAAACACGATTGGTTACCGTTATGTTACCCTTGACTTAAAGGGTTTTCGCTCGGGCAGCATGAATGAGGTAATAAACAACGAAGCAAATAAGCAATAATTTTTATGGAAGCAGAGCTTTGCTGTGGCGAGAGCGACTTGTGGAGCGAAGTTTAAAGTTCACGACGAAGCGAGGGCTGGAGGCGACCCTGCCGGCATGGACGCCGTCAGCCGGCCTTGCTGACAAAAAAATGAATGAGAATAGCCCTATCTATAATAACCCGTTTCATGTTCCGCTCATGCCCCCAGAGAGGTGGCGCAAGGTTGGGGCGAGCGGAATGTGCAGCTTGAGCATGCAGGTTCAGCGAAGCGAGGGCTCGAGATGGCCCGGCGGACATGGAAGTCCGCCGCCGGCAGCGCGAACATGGAGGTGAGCTCTGCCGGGGAGGCCAATCGAGAGCCTGAGCTGAGCTGTAAAACCTGCCTCAAGCGAACCCTGGAGGAGCCCCAACCTTGCGCCACCCTACTAATACGAATTGGCCGGGTAGGTCGTCGGGGACTAAAGCAACCCGTAGAACTTTACTAGCGGAACGCGGAGTTCCTCTAACAGCAATCGCTGCTCCATTTCCTATAGAAATATTGCATCCGGAAAATACCTGGAAAGACGAAATGCCTTTTAAAAACAGGCATTATAATAAATTTGCTATCTCTTCCGCTGCTTTTACCATGAGGGCTTGGGAGTTATGGAAGAGCCTCGGAACAATTTTCCCGGGTAAGACAACCGCACCTTTTCCTGCGGCAGTACTGCTCATCAGCTTGATGGCCTGCTTGCCGCCCATAAAAGTAAACGGGAAACTCATAGTAACAAAAGGCAGCAATTTTTTACCTGAAAAGCTCTGTTGCTCTTCTAAAAAGGCAATTATGATGGGGGAAGCGGATAAAGCCCAGACAGGGCCGCCTGCAAGTATGGCATCGTACCCTGAACAGTCAGGGTTATTTATCAGGGAAAAATTCATCTTCTGCCTTACTGAACCTGAATCGACGGCTATATCAGTTTTAAGCTGGACAAGATCGACGGTATGACCCTTTTCACGGCATTTACCAGCGATTATTTCACTGAATTTAAGTGTGGTCCCCGTTTTTGAATGAACAATAATTCCAATGTTCATAGTCACGCACTCCTTTTTGTTTGAGTATTTTAACAATAATACAACCGGAGCAAAGAATCAAGCAAATTTCCAGTCAACTCTTTTCACAGAAACTCTTTTCACAGATAAGAAGTGTTTTAATTGACAAGCTAATTTTCTTGTGATACAGTACCTTCTGTGAGTCCCAACCTCACAGATTTAAATTTTTAGGAGGTATGTAATTTTATGTTGGGTAGAGTAAAGTGGTTTAACAAGGAAAAAGGTTACGGGTTTATCGAAAGAGAGGATGGGGATGATGTCTTCGTCCACTACTCTGCCATTCAAGAGGAAGGTTTTAAAAGCCTGTCTGAAGGGCAAGAAGTAGAGTTCGACATTGTCGAAGGAACAAGAGGCCCTCAGGCGGCTAACGTTGTAAAGCTTTAATTTGTGAGGTGTGGGATACCTGGAAAAACTGAGTAGAACATAACCTCGAGAGCAAGGGGCTGAAAACAATGTTCAAGACGTACTTTGTTTCAGCCCTTTTTATTTTTTATGTAGGCAATTTTTTTACACACTTTTTTAAAGGCCGGCTTAAGTAGCAAACATTAACACCGCCTTTGATTTGTACTTTTTTGTTAACGTGAAGGATTTTTCCATCCAATAGGGAATATTATAAAGTTAAACCGGCTTGGGATAAGAAGTGGAAAGAAAGGAGCATTTTTAGATGCAAATTTATATCCGTGGCAAGAACATGGAGATCACTCCCTCGTTACAGGAATACGCCGAGAAAAGGTTGAGTAAGCTGGGAAAATTTCTTAACTTTGAAGGAGAAGTTCAAGCCACTCTAAGCGTAGTTAAAGAAGATCATATTGTCGATGTTACAATTTCCATTGGAGGTTTAATACTGAGAGGTGAGGAAGCAACTCAGGATATGTATGCTTCCATCGATCTGGTTGTCGATAAACTTGAACGCCAGATACACAAATATAAAACAAAAATTAACCGCAAGCTGCGACAAAAAGGGCTCAAAGAGTTAAATGAAAAGTATATCAACGCGGCGTTGGCACGGGAAGAAGAGGAGCCCCGCATTGTAAAAACCAAACGGTTTGTGATGAAACCCATGCCCCTGGAAGAAGCTGTTTTACAGTTAAACCTACTGGGCCACGATTTTTTTGTCTTCACCAATGCTGAAACTGAGGAGATTAATGTCCTTTACAAGCGCAAGGACGGCAACTACGGGCTAATTGAACCTGTAGAATAATGCGGCCGGCATAGTTATTGCTCCGGGCTGTCCGGGTTGCATAAAACTTTTCAGACCTGTAAACCGGCTAAAAGCCGGTTTTCCTTATATGAAAGGGAAGTGACTGTTAATGGGGAATGTAGTAAACGCCGTTATTTTTGAGGGAGGAGACCCTTCCAGCGAGATCGAGCGGATGATGGTTGCTGTCCGCCATGCCGTACTCCTTGACAACATAGACAAAATGAGGCAGGTGCCGCATATAGGGACTATTTACCTGCTGACCAATTATCGTGATCTGGCTGAAGAAGCCGGGCTCTTGGGAGTGAAAGTGTTAAAAAACCGTCTTTCTGAAAAACAATTTCACTTTGGTAAAGTCTTTGCCGATCTCATTAACAGGGAGCATTTGCAGAACGTTTTTTATATGGGCGGTGCCAGTATCCCTCTGGTAACCATCCAGGAGTTGGAGGAAATTTGTACGCTTTTGTTGAATTCTGGAACTGTAATCTATGCCAATAACGCCCAGTCAGCCGATATAATTGCTTTCACTCCCGGCAGCTTGATCAATAAAATAGAACCACCTGCCCTCGATAATATCCTGGGTTTTGCCCTGAGAGATGGAACGGGCGTTGAAATGAAACTTTTACGCCATTCTCCCGGATTCCTGTTCGATCTGGACACGCCGGCCGATTTGCTTATTCTGGCCGGAAGCCCCCTGGCAGGGCCGCGTACACGCCGGATAATTGATAGTTTGAACCTGGATCTCTCCCGCCTGGAAGGAGCCAAGAGCGTTTTGCGGGGAGATTATGAAGAGGTGGCGCTTCTGGGAAGGGTAGGAGCCCCGATAATCGCCCATATTAATCAAAATCTTAAAGTCCGCTTGCGTATTTTTTCCGAAGAGCGGGGAATGAAAGCCCTGGGGCGCGAGGAGCGGGGCGAAGTGATTTCACTGATGGGGTTTTTCCTGGAAGAGGTTGGCGCCGGCAAATTTATTGCATACCTGGAAAAGGTGGCCCGCTGTGCTTTTTGGGATACAAGGGTGCTCATGGGGCATTTAAAACAAAGGCCTTCTACCGAAGAACGTTTTCTCTCCGACCTTGGTTACTGGCAGGAGATAAAGAACCCGGTTATAAAAGAATTTACCAGAGCTGCAGTAGAATCTCAGATACCGATTGTCTGCGGTGCTCATTCCCTGTTGCTCGGCGGGCTGTGGACACTGGTGGATGAAATAGGGCCTACGCACAACCACTGGCAAAATAGCCGCTGATATTTCGCCGGGAAAGCCCACCTTTTTAAAGCTGGGATGAAAGGCGGTATTTTTTGCAGAAAAATATTCTCAGGTTGGGGCATCAACCCTTGTGGAAGAAGGAGTAAGACCCGCCCCGGTGGGCCTCCTTCGATGAACCAGAATTCTACGAATTCATTCGTGGGGGTATGTCAAAGCCAATAAATGCAATCCCCGTGAGGAGGTTTAAGATGAAACGTTATGAACTGGCCGCCCTTACAGAAACGGAGTACAGAAAGTTGCTTCGCCGTTCAGAGACGGATATTTCGGCTCATTTACCCCTGGCCATGGAGGTGATTAACCGGGTCCGTGAAGAAGGTGATAAGGCGCTCCTGGATTATACTATGAAGTTTGACGGTATTTCTCTGGAGGGGAAAAGTCTGCGGGTGACAGAAAAGGAGATAGCAGAGGCTTTTGATAAACTGGACAACCCCACCAGGGATACCTTGCAGTATGCTGCCGAAAATATAAAAAAGTTCCACCGGGAGCAGCTCCCGCCTGAGATGTGGCTCAAGGAAATCGATGGCGGCTTGCTGGCCGGAGAAAAGGTAACGCCCATTTCGGATGTTTGCCTGTATGTGCCCAGAGGCAAAGGGAGTTTCCCTTCGGTGATGCTAATGCTGGGCATACCGGCGGTTATTGCCGGCGTTCCCCGGATTGTCGTATGCACCCCTCCCGGAGCAGGCGGTGAGGTGGATGCGTTAACTCTGGCGGCGGCACATCTTGCCGGCATTAGAGAAATATATCGCGTCGGGGGTATGCAGGCCATTGCCGCGGTGGCCTATGGGACAGAAAGCATTCCCCGCTGCCGAAAAGTTGTCGGACCGGGAAACGCTTATGTCAACGCCGCTAAAAGGTTGCTGTACGGGGTGCTGGATGTCGGCCTGCCGGCGGGTCCCAGTGAAGCCATCATTCTTGCCGACGAACATGCCGATCCGCGTATTGCAACTCTCGACTTGCTTATTGAAGCCGAACATGGCCCCGATTCTTCCTCGCTGCTGGTCACCCACTCCCGGGAGCTGGCGGAGGCGGTTACCCGGCTTATGCCGGAGATGGTGGCGAAATTGCCGGAAGAAAAGCGACGTTTTGTGGAAACAGTTTTTAATAATTATGGAGGTGTTGTGCTAACTGCAACTCTGGAGGAGTCGATTCGCTTTGTCAATGATTTCGCCCCGGAACACCTGGAAATTCTAACTGCCGATCCCTTTTCTGTCCTTCCACAGATCAAAAATGCCGGGGAAATTCTGCTAGGAGCTTTCACACCTATTACTCTCTGCAATTTTTTATTGGGTCCCAACGCTATCCTGCCCACGGGTTCCTTTGCCAAGACTTTTTCCGGTGTTTCAGTCCATGATTTTTTAAAGCGTTCCTCTTTTGGCTATGTAACTCCGGAAGGTTTTGACAGGGTCAGGGAAGCGGCAGTGCGCTTTGCGGAGGCTGAAGGCTTCTGGGCTCATGCCATGGCGGTCAGAGAAAGAGGAGTGAGCCCAGCCGGGCACGGAAATCCGCCAGCAGGCGAATAGGACCTGAGCTTATACTACCCGAAAGGAGGCATCCGGAAAAGGCCTGATACAGGGCTTTTGACGGGAAAATGTGCAGGTTACCGCTGAAAGGAAAACTGCAGAATCGGAAATTGTCGTAAAGCTTAATTTTGGTCCCCGCTATGCCAGCCCGAAAAAGGGATTGAAAACGACAATGCCTTTTTTGAATCATATGCTTGAGCATGTAATCTGGCGGGGCGAGTTTAACCTGGAGGTAAATGTCGAGCTGAAGGATTTTTATCTCTCCCATGTCATCTGTGAAGATATAGGTATAACATTGGGGAATGCTGTCAATGAATATGTTAAGCTGAGACTCAGCGACGGCCTGGTGGGCTACGGTTTTGCCCTGGCGACCATTGATGAGGCTTTAGCCCGGGCGGTAATCAGCTTTGAAAACAGGGCCTACCTGGATTTTTCTCACCCTGGAGTAGCTATCCCATCACGAACAGAAAATACGGATTCAGAGGATCTCCAGGCCTTTTTTGAGGGATTTGTCCAGGGAGCCCGCTGCACCCTGCACCTGGATGTATTAAAGGGGGTTAACGGCCACCATATTTGGGAAGCGGTATTTCGCTCCTTTGGCGAGTCTCTGTTTCGCGCTCTTGCCCTGAGAGAATGGAGAAAAGGAATCACTTCGGGTGTCGCCGGGCCGGTGCAGCTTAATATCTTTTCCGGGGAATAAGCACAACATGCGGAGGAGCAAGATTATTTTTGATATGGATGGTGTTATAACAGGAGAAGAGTGTTACTGGAACGCCGCTTCCCTGGCCGTATGGGAGCTGCTCTTCAGCCCGCTCTATCTGGGCCTTGAGCCGGCAGGCGAACTTCCCCGGTTTAAAACAGCTTTAACCCCTGCTGAGATCGCCTCCATCAGGAAGACTGTATTTCAGGAAGATAAGGTCATTGCCTTTGTTAAAGGGCATGGTGTCAACTCCAACTGGGACCTGGCTTTCTTAACCTTTGGCTATCAACTGGTGCTGTTGTTAAAGGCGCTGGCTGAAAAAGGGTTGAAAGGCACAGCCTGGTCAAATGAAGCCGGAGATGCTATGGACCTGGAGTACCTGGGTGCACTTTCCCGCCGTGCCCTGCCTGGAGGGTGGAGGCCGTCTTTTGACGCGATTCTCTCCAGCTGGGCCGGCGAAGCTCGGGGAGCGGAGCTGGCAAGGGAGTTGGCCTCCCGCCTCCCCGGCGGGTACAGGAAATGTGGGGAACAAATTTTTGCTTACTTTTCTCCCTTATGGGAAAAGGTCCGGGATATTTTTCAGGAGTGGTATCTCGGCGAGGAGAAATACAGGGAATTTTACTGCAGGAAACCCTCTGTCCCGGGTAAAAGAGGGCTCATTTACGATGAAAAGCCGCTCCTGCCGGTGGAGAAAATTACAGCTACCCTTAAAAAGCTGTTACAGGAAGGCTGGATACTGGGCATAGCAACAGGAAGGCCTTTAAATGAGCTTCAACCCCCCCTCGAAAGCATGGGGATCTGGGAGCTGTTTGACCCTGACTCAATCGTGACCTTTGATGATGTGGAAAAAGCGGAACATTCTTTGAAAGCAAAGGGAAAAACAATCTGCTTGGGTAAACCGCACCCTTTTCCTTTTTTAAAGGCCTACTGGGGAAGGGAGCTCGGAGTGGAAGAGCTTATTTCCCCCGCGCCCAGGAAGCCTGAGCCGGGCCGGTGCTGGATAGTAGGGGATTCGCCGGCGGATCTGGCGGCGGCAAGGGAGATGGGCGGCTGTTTTATTGGTGTTTTATCCGGCCACAGCGGTATCGCCGCCAGGCCTTTATTCGAGAAAGATGGTGCTGCAGCGGTGCTGCCGGATCTCACCTTCATCCCGCGTTACCTGTCTGAAGTTGACGGCCCAACCCCGAAACGGTAGCGAGAATTTAGGAGAAATCCGGCAACTTGTAATTTGCCCTGCTTTCTAGTAGAATGTTTTTGGGCGACTATTTACCAGAAGTTAGTGGCCTATCTACCGGAATTTTTGAATGACGTTGTTTTTACGCTGGCGGCAGGCCATTCGCTGTAAACGGGGGAATTATTGATGGGTTTGTTAACGAAAATATTCGGCGATCCCAACGCAAGGGAAGTAAGGAAGCTCTGGCGCTTTGTGGAGGAGGTCAATTCTTACGAAGAGCGCATGCAGGAGCTCAAAGAAAGCCAGTTTCCGGAATACACAGCTCTTTTTAAAGAAAGGCTTGCCCGGGGGGAAACCCTGGACGATCTCCTTCCGGAAGCTTTTGCCCTGGTACGTGAAGCGGCTCGCCGCGTTCTGGGCATGAGGCCCTTTGATGTCCAGGTCTTAGGAGGCATTGTCCTGCACCAGGGCCGCATTGCCGAGATGAAAACGGGTGAAGGGAAAACACTGGTGGCGACCATGCCCGCCTACCTGAATGCCCTGACCGGCAAAGGAGTTCATATTGTTACCGTCAACGACTATCTGGCACGGCGCGACCGGGAATGGATGGGGCCTGTCTACGAACTGCTGGGATTAAAGGTAGGAACCATCCTTCATGGATTGAACTCCCAGGAGCGCAGGGAGGCTTACAACGCCGATATAACTTACGGGACAAACAACGAGTTTGGCTTTGATTACCTCCGGGACAATATGGTTATCTACAAGGAGCATCTGGTCCAGCGCTCCCACTACTATGCCATTGTGGACGAAGTGGACAGCATTCTCATAGATGAAGCCCGGACACCGCTGATTATTTCCGGTGCGGCAGATAAGCCCACGGAGCTCTACGAAAAATTTGACGCTTTTGTTTCACGCCTGGAAAGAGACGTTGATTACGAAGTGGATGAGAAAGCGCATAACGTGGACATTACGGAAAAAGGTTTTGAAAAGGTATCCAGGTTTGTCCAAACGGCCCTGGGTTTAAAAAATCTGGAAGAATCGGAGCAGCGCACGGAAATTGAAAATTATGTCAGGCAGGCTTTAAAAGCCCATGTCCTGATGAAAAGAGACAGGGATTATGTTGTTAAGGACGGGGAAGTTATTATTGTGGACGAATTTACCGGGCGGCTTATGTTTGGCCGCCGCTACAGCGAAGGTTTGCACCAGGCCATCGAAGCCAAGGAAAAAGTGAAGGTGGCCCGCGAAAGCCGGACGCTGGCCTCCATAACCTTTCAGAATTATTTTCGCATGTATGAGAAATTGGCGGGTATGACCGGTACTGCCGCTACAGAGGAAGAGGAGTTCCGGAAAATTTACGGCATGGATGTCGTGGTCATACCCACTAACGAACCTATGATCAGGAAGGATCTTCCCGACCTGATTTACCGCTCCGAGAAGGCCAAGTTTAATGCCGTGGTGGAGGAGATCGTAGCGAAGCACCGGAGAGGGCAGCCGGTTTTGGTCGGCACTATTTCCATTGAAAAATCTGAAGAGCTGAGCCGGATGCTCTCCAAAAGGGGTGTGCCCCACAATGTTCTTAACGCCAAGTATCATGATAAAGAGGCGGAAATAATTGCCCAGGCCGGCCAGATAGGCGCGGTTACCATTGCCACCAATATGGCCGGACGGGGCACCGACATTGTCCTGGGCGGCAATGTGGAGCCGCAGGTGAAAGCCGTACTGGCTGACGACAGCCTGACAGAGGAGCAAAAGAAGGCTAAAATTCAGCAAATCCGCGAGCTCTGGAAACGTAATCACGACACTGTGGTGCAGCTGGGAGGGCTGCACATTATCGGCACCGAAAGGCATGAAGCCAGGCGCATTGACAACCAGCTCAGAGGGCGTGCCGGCCGGCAGGGGGACCCGGGATCCTCCGTTTTTTATGTTTCCCTGGAAGACGATCTTATGCGGCTTTTCGGCTCGGATAATGTAAGGTCGATTATGGAGAGGCTGGGGATGGAAGAGGATATTCCTATCGAGCATCCCCTTATCACTAAAGCCATAGAAAATGCTCAGAAAAAAGTAGAAGGCCGTAACTTTGAGATACGCAAGCATATCCTGGAGTACGACGATGTTCTTAACCAGCAAAGGGAAGTTATTTACAGGCAGCGCCGGCAGGTGCTGGAAGGGGAGAACCTCCGCGATAGTATTATTCAGATGATTTACGATCTCCTGGAGCAGGCCTTGTCTCTCTATGCCGATGATAAGCTGCCCGAAGAAGAGTGGGATCTGCACGGGTTGTTGAGTTATGTGGAGAGGCTGTTTGTGCCGGCAGGACATTTCCGCATGGAGGAGTTGCAGCTTCTCTCCCGGGAGGAAATAAAGGAGCGGCTCTTTGAAGCAGCCCGTGTTTTTTACGACGAGCGGGAAAAAGAGCTCACCCCTGAGGTTATGCGGGAGCGGGAGCGTGTCGTCCTTTTGCGAGTCGTCGACAGCAAGTGGATGGACCATATTGACGCCATGCACGATCTCCGGCAGGGTGTATACCTGCGAGCCTTTGGCCAGCAGGACCCCCTGATCGAGTATAAATATGAAGCTTACGAGATGTTCCAGGAGATGATTCACTCCATCCGGGAAGATGTGGTCCGCCTGCTGTTCCATCTTAAAGTTAATCAGGCTCCGGAGAGGCAGCGCGTGGCTAAACCAGTGATCTCGCTAAAAGCGGAAGGCAAGGGGGCCATGGAGGAAGCCAAGGGTGCAGCCTCTGCCGGTAAGCGCACTCCTATAACCGCTGGGAAAGTTGGCCGGAACGATCCATGTCCCTGTGGAAGCGGCAAGAAATATAAAAAGTGCTGTGGGGCCTAAGGCCATAAGGGGGGCTTTAAATTGCTTCTTGAGTTGAAAGATCAATGGTTGAAACAAAAAAAGAGATTGGAAGAATGGGGGAAATCTCTTTGACCTGGAGGAGAAAATAAAAAGGGTAAGCTTGCTGGAGAAGGAAGCAGGCCATCCCGAGTTTTGGAATAATCCTGAAACTGCCGCCAGAGTAATGCAGGAACTTGGGCAGTTAAAAGATCGGCTGGAGGTTTATAACCAGCTGGAAAAGATCTTGGAGGACTGGAGTGTCCTGATGCAGATGTACAAGGAAATGGAAAACGAGGAAGAGGCACCGGAGCTGTTAAAGGAGGCGGAGGAGTTAAGCCTTAAGGCTGCCGCTCTATTGGACAGAGAAGAACTGAGCCTCCTTTTCAAAGGACAATATGACGAGAAAAATGCTATTCTGTCCATCCATCCCGGGGCTGGAGGGCTGGAGGCCCAGGACTGGGCTGAGATGCTCTTGCGCATGTATACCCGCTGGGCCGAGAACAAAGGCTATAGCGTAGAGCTTCTTGATCTCTTGCCTGGTGAAGAAGCAGGCATTAAAAGCGTCACCTTTCTCGTTAAAGGAGAGAAAGCATATGGATACCTCCAGGCTGAAAGGGGCGTCCACCGCCTTGTACGCATATCACCCTTTGATGCCGGGGGGCGCAGGCATACCTCCTTTGCCTCGGTGGATGTGTTGCCGGAGGTGGAAGAGGGCGTTGACGTGGATGTGGACCCGGATGATTTAAGAATCGACACTTTCCGCTCCCGGGGAGCGGGAGGGCAGCATGTAAATACCACCGATTCAGCTGTGAGGATTACACACCTCCCGACAGGGCTTGTCGTGCAGTGTCAAAATGAACGGTCGCAGCATAGCAACAAAGAAAGGGCTATGCGCATACTTTTGGCCAAGCTGGCAGACATGGCGCAGCGCCAGCAAAAAGAGGCGCTTTTTGCTTTAAGGGGAGAGCAGAAAGAAATTGCCTGGGGGAGTCAAATCCGCTCCTATGTCTTTCACCCGTATTCACTGGTGAAAGATCACCGCACAGGTGTGGAAACAGGCGATATCCAGTCGGTAATGGACGGAGAAATCGATCACTTTCTGGAGGCTTACCTGCGCTACAATGCATGCTTACAGACGTAAGGCACAGTGGAAAAAATTTTTTTTGGAGCTGCTTGGTATTTTCATTGGGACGGCGATCATGGCTGCAGCTTACAATATGTTCCTTATTCCCAACAGGCTTGCGGCCGGCGGTGTTAGCGGCCTTGGCATAATACTGTTTCATCTTTACCGGTTCCCTGTGGGCCTAACAGTTCTCCTGGGGAATATCCCCCTGTTTATCCTGTCCTGGAAATACCTGGGCTGGAAATTTGTTGCCAACAGTGTGGCCGGCACAATTTTGCTGCCGGTTATGCTGGAGTTCTTTACTTTTGTTACTCCGGTAACTACCGATTTGCTTCTGGCTTCTGTTTTTGGCGGAACCGGGGTCGGCCTGGGACTGGGTCTTGTTTTCCGCTCCCGGGGCTCAACAGGAGGCACGGCGCTGGTGGCACAGCTGATCCATCATTTTTGGGGATTGACCAGCGGTTACGGCCTTATTGGAGCGGATCTGGCCATCATTGTAGCTGCAGGCTTTATTTTTAGCCCCGAGGTGGCCCTTTTTGCCCTGTTGTCCCTTTTTGTAAGCAGCAAGGTCGTGGATTTTGTTCAGGAAGGTTTTTCTCTCTCCAAGGCTGCGCTGATCATCTCCAATCAAAAAAGAGATGAAATCACCCAGAAGATTATGGGCGAGCTGGGACGCGGCGCTACTTTTTTGGAAGGCTATGGCGCCTATTCCGGAGAGAAAAAAGGCATTATCTTTTGCGTTGTTTCACAGTCACAGGTGACCCGTCTTAAAAGTATTGTCAGGGAAATTGATTCCGAGGCTTTTGTTATTGTCAGCAATGTAGGCGAGGTTCTAGGAGAAGGCTTTGGACCTATTTAAAAGCAATAGTAAAGGGGATGAAAATTTGCCGGCAATTTCAACTGCTGCTGTCGAAGAGTTAAGGCAGAAAGCCAGAAAGTTGCGCCGGGATGTCATTACCATGATTTACAAGGCAGCCTCCGGTCATCCGGGCGGTGCATTGTCTGTGCTGGATATACTGATTGTTTTGTATTACATGGTTATGAAGATAGACCCGGCAAATTACCAGGATCCTGATAGAGACAGGCTGATTTTGAGCAAAGGACATGCCTGCCCCGCTCTCTATGCCGTGCTGGCGGACCGGGGTTTTTTCCCGGCCAGTTTTCTGGAAAGCCTGCGCAAAATCGGCTCCCCCCTGCAGGGTCACCCGGATATGCGCAAAACTCCCGGAGTGGAGATGTCAACCGGTTCGCTGGGACAGGGGCTTTCCGTAGCCAACGGTATGGCCCTGGCCGCCCGTCTCGAAAATTCCCGGCGCCGCATTTATGTAATCCTTGGTGACGGGGAGATCCAGGAAGGGCAGGTCTGGGAGGCTGCCATGAGCGCCGCTCATTACCGTTTGGATAATCTTACAGCTTTTCTGGACTATAACGGCCTGCAGATAGACGGCTGGATCCGGGATGTAAAATCCCCCGAGCCGGTGATCGAGAAATGGCGGGCATTTGGGTGGAATGTACTGGAAGTGGATGGGCATGACTACACCTCTTTGCTTGAGGCTATCGAAAGGGCTCACGCGCAAAAAGGAGCTCCGACAATGATCGTCGCACACACTGTCAAAGGAAAGGGAATATCCTTTATGGAAAACCAGATCGATTGGCACGGACGGGCGCCCAACAAAGATGAATATGCACGAGCCCTTAAGGAGCTGGAAAAATGAGAGGGAGTGAACAACTTGACTGAAGAAATTGCTACCAGGGAAGCCTACGGTAAGGCACTGGTAGAGCTTGGACAGCGTATGGAGAAAATTGTCGTACTGGATGCCGACCTTTCCAATTCAACCAGAACAGTACTCTTCGCCGAAAAATTTCCCCTTCGTTTTTTTAACATGGGAATTTCTGAAGCGGACATGATGGGAACGGCCGCCGGTTTGGCCGCTTCCGGTTTTATTCCTTTTGTCAGTACATTTGGCGTCTTTGCCACAGGCAGGGCTTATGACCAGGTAAGAAACTCCATCGCCTATACCAGATTAAACGTAAAAATTGTTGCCACGCATACCGGTATTACTGTCGGCGAAGACGGTGCTTCCCACCAGGCACTGGAGGACATCGCACTGATGCGTGTGCTGCCAAACATGACGGTTGTTGTGCCTGCCGACGGCCGGCAGACCTATCAGGCGGTAGAGGCCATAGCCAGGTATAGCGGCCCTGTTTATCTCCGGCTGGGGAGGCCGAAAGTTCCCGTGGTGATACCTGAAGGACTTCCTTTCGAGCTGGGAAAGGCACAGCTTTTAAAAGAAGGAAAGGAACTGGCTTTTATAGCAACAGGTATAACAGTGAAACCGGCGCTTGAAGCGGCCAAGCTGCTTGAAGGCGAAAAGATTAGCGCTGCCGTAGTTAATATGCATACAATAAAGCCGCTGGATAAGGAGCTTTTACTGGAGATGGCACAAAAAACGGGAGCTCTGGTTACTGTCGAAGAGCACAGCGTAATTGGAGGTCTCGGGGGTGCGGTAGCTGAGCTGGTCTCAGAAAATTATCCTGTTCCGGTCATAAGGGTTGGCATTAACGATACTTTCGGGGAGTCCGGGACACCGGAAGCTTTATTAAAAAAATACGGCCTTACAGCTGAAAACCTGGTTTCGGCAGGAAAGGCGGCTTTACAGAAAAAAAGGAGATAAAAAGAATCAGACAGCGGCCGATTCCCTACTGTAAAGCAACAAAGTCAACTAAAATTGTATCCTCGGTGGTAGGATAAAGGCTTCCGCCTTTAGGTTCCCGGCTGATACTTATCTGTTGTACCTCTTGAATTTTACGTTGTTGCAGATATAGCTCACCATATTCGTCCATCAGCCGCAGCAGACCGCCATTTTCTCTTTTTACGGTTTTAATCAACCATATCTGGTAGTCATGGTTAGCATTATATTCCAGGTTTTGCACGAAACAGTATATCTCATCAAGGCGGTTGTTTACCCAAATAATGCCTTTAATTTGGGTAAGCTGCCCCTCTTGAGGATTAATCAGATACTGGACAGTTTCTGTATCATCCACTACAAAGGACGGGACATCTTCCGAGGCAATAGGAAGCTGCTCCCGTGGAACCAGAGGCTGTTTGCCTTGGACTGCTACAATGGTTAGGATAAACATGCCTATCAGGACAGCGGAGGCTGCTCCCCAGATGGTTGCTGGGGCGAGAGTCTTGCGCCTGAAATGCCGGCGCAGGATTTTTTTTGCCAGTCGGTTATACAGAGAGACCGGGGGTTCAATGCTTTTCTCATCTTTTAAAATCTCGCGCCATTCTGCATATAATTTCCGGCACGATACGCATTCAGCCAGATGATCCTGCAAGGCTTGAGATTTATCTGAGGACAAATTGCCCAGAATATCATCCACAATGGCCATTTCAAATTGCCCGCATTGTGTTGGATTCATATCCGTAACCTCCTTAGGGCTCCAACCAACCCATACTGGCAAATTGCTTTCTAATATTTTTCACTCCATAGCGAACCCGGGACTTAATCGTTCCCAGCGGGCGGCCTGTTAATTTGGCCAACTCATTTTGCCGTAACGATTGAAAAAAGGTGGCCGCCAGCGCTTCACGCTGAGGTTTTGGCAAATGCCGTAGTGATTCATGCAAGCTTTCGATGTCCAGTTTCCTGAAGACTGATTCGGCGGTGGGATCTGTACTGTTAGTGCCGATAGGCTCGGGCGTGCTGTTTAATCCCTGTCGCTTCTGCTTTCGTAAGCGGTCGATGGCTCTGCTCCTGGTTTTAACCGCCAGCCAGGCCTTGATGCTGCCCCGGTCCGGGTCAAACTGTTCCGGATGCTGCATCACTTCTAAAAAGACATCATGGCATAAATCCTCTGCTTCGACAGGATCGCGGATTATATGCAGGGCGATATTATATACATAGGAGACATTTTGCTTGTAAAAATCGTCAAACCACTGCAGTGAGCGCTCTGTTCCCTGTAGCCATGAGTTGGACATTTCTCCTCACCCACTTTACCTGGGATTCTAACAGCTATTTTATATTAAATTATTGTATATAACAATCTCCAAAAAAATCAAATCTGATAAATCCAATTGTCTTCTTTAGACGTAACTATTTATAGAATCAAAATCAGTAATAGAAAATACCAGTAAAGGAGGAAAAAGTTTGAAACACCATTTACAAAGGGCCGTTATACTGACAATGTTGTTGGGTTTAATGGGGGTAATTGTGTTGCCCGCTGTACCTGCATCGGCAGCCGGTATTTCCATGTTTACAAAATATTCCGGGATTGCCGTTACACCGGGCGAATCAATTAATTACATCGTTGATGTTATTAATAACAGTAATTCCATCCAGACGGTATCTCTGCAGGTAGTTGAACAGCCGGAAGACTGGGAAGTGACTTTAACTTCAGGAGGCTGGAGTATCAGCCAGCTTTCTGTCAAGCCCCAAAGCGAAGAAAGTTTTACCATGCAGATCGGGGTGCCTTTGCAGGTGGAAAAGGGCCGCTATTCCTTTATGCTCCGCGCCACTGATGCTGCCGGCGGGGTCAGTACACTGCCGATCACAATTGAAGTTACAGAGCAGGGCACCTTCAAAACCGAACTGGAAACAGAGCAGCCCAGCAGGCAGGGCACTGCGGATTCTAAGTTTGAATACAAAGTTACTCTAAGAAACCGCACTGCCGAAGAACAGCTCTATGCCCTTTCCGCCGCTGCACCCCGGGGATGGAGCGTCCAATTTGAAGTATCCAACCAAAAAGTCACCTCGGTAAAAGTAGATGCCAATTCAACAAAGGATATCAGTGTCACCATTGACCCGCCGGGGGAAATTGAAGCCGGGACCTACACCATTCCTGTTATGGCCCAGGCAGGTTCCTTTTCCGCAGAAGAAAAGCTGGAGGTCCAAATTACCGGGACCTACCAGATGGAGTTGACCACACCCACCGGCCGGTTAAGTACCGATATTACCGCCGGTAGAGAAAAAATGGTGGAGCTGCAGCTAAACAACACCGGCTCATCAGAGTTGATTGATATAAAACTAAATCAGGCAGCACCGGTGGATTGGGAAGTCAGGTTTGAACCGGAAAATATCAGTTCTCTGCTTCCCGGTGAATCTACAACCGTAAAAGCCTATATTAAAGCGAGCGGTAAAGCCATTGCCGGAGATTATGTTGTCAATCTCAAAGCCCAGACCCCCGAAGCCTCCGACAGTGTTGATTTTCGGATAACGGTAGAGACTTCTGCCCTCTGGGGTTGGATAGGCGTACTGATTATTGCCCTGGTTGTAGCAGGTATCTATTACCTTTTCCGCCGGTATGGGAGGCAATAAAAAATAATGAGTAAAGAAAATATTATTGAATTAAATGGGCTAACTAAAAAATACGGGGACTTTACGGCGGTAGATCATTTATCCCTCTCTATTAAGCGGGGCGAGATATTTGGACTGCTGGGTCCCAATGGAGCCGGAAAAACAACTACTATCCTAATGATGCTGGGGCTGTCGGAACCTACTTCAGGAAAGGTAAAAGTCTGCGGAATTGACCCCACCTTTCAGCCTCTTTTAGTAAAAGAAAAAGTGGGCTACCTTCCCGATGAGGTGGGATTCTATGAACACTTGAGCGGTATCGATAACATTCTTTACACGGCGGCGCTCAACCGTATTGAAAGCTCCATAGCCGAGGAGAAAGCGCGGCAGCTCTTGGAACAGGTAGGCTTAACCCAAAAAGCCCATGAAAAAGTATACACCTATTCCCGGGGCATGAAGCAGCGTCTGGGCCTGGCTGATATACTGATTAAGGAGCCGGAAGTCATTATCCTGGATGAACCTACCAGCGGTATCGATCCTGAAGGCGTGCGGGAGCTGCTGGCGCTGATCAAGCAGCTGAGCCGGGAGAGGAGCATGACTGTCCTGCTATCTTCTCACCACCTGTATCAAGTACAGCAGATTTGTGATCGCGTAGGCCTTTTTGTGGATGGCAAATTGATCGCGGTGGGCCCCATCAAAGAGTTGGCCTACAGCCTCTTTCAGAGCGAGCCCATCCTGCTGGAAGCAGAGGTGGAACCTGTCGATGACGGATTGATTGCCGCCATAAAAGCAAACCAAAATGTGACCAGAGTTGAACGAGACCGGCAGCGTTTACAAGTCTTTTGCCGGCAGAATATCAGCGCCGAAATCGCAAATACCATCGTGAACTACGGTGCCCGCCTGAGCCATCTAAGCCAACACGATTATGGCCTGGATGAGATTTACCACCGCTATTTTGAAGGGGGGAGGCCGCATGAAGGCAGCTTTAGATAAATTCAGTGCTTTATGGCAGCGTATATCTTCTGAACAGCCAAAGACTTACCAATCAAGCCATCCCTTTTGGGTGATTGTGCAGAAGGAAGTAATGGACCATGTTAACAGCTGGCGGTTCATGATTCTGCTGACGCTGATGTTTCTAACAACCATTGCTTCTTTGTATACTGCCATGTCCAGTCTGCAAAGTGCGATAGCGGAAGATACCAAGACATCTTTTGTCTTTCTGAAGTTGTTTACCGCTACTGACGGCACCCTGCCGCCTTTTATCACCTTCGTCAGCTTATTGGGTCCGATTATCGGTATTGCTTTAGGTTTTGATGCCGTAAATTCAGAGCGCAGCAGGGGGACTTTAAGCCGTTTGCTGGCCCAGCCTATTCCGCGGGATTATATTATTAATGCCAAGCTGGTCGCCTCTTTGATAGTGATTGCCATCATGATTGCTACTCTGGGACTGTTAATGATAGGGTTGGGTATTTTATTAACAGGCATACCCCCCATTCCGGAAGAATTCTGGCGGATCGTTTTTTTCCTGCTGGTAAGCATTGTCTATATTGGTGTTTGGCTGAACCTGGCCATTATGTTTTCTGTCAGGTTTAGACAGGCGGCTACATCAGCTTTATCCAGCCTTGCTGTGTGGTTATTTTTTACCCTGTTCTTTTCTATGATTGTTAACATCGTTGTGGCGGCTACCCTCCCTACCCAATTTACAGATCCCAGTCAAATCATCGGTTACCAGGGATTCGTGCAGAACTTGCTGCGCATTTCACCCAGCCAGCTTTTTAGTGAAGCAACAACAACTCTGCTCGTTCCCACCATTCGTACGCTTGGCCCCATTACCATCGAACAGGCCTATGGTGCCATTGCCGGGCCGCTGCCGCTGGGGCAAAGCATACTGCTGGTCTGGCCACAGTTGACATGCCTGGTGGCAGTCGCTTTTATAATTTTCGGTATTTCCTATGTGCTGTTTATGAAACAAGAAGTCCGCTCCCGTTCATAGCTGTTTAAGCTTACCTCCAAGTTCTCGCTGCCGGCGGCGGACGTCCTATGGAAATGTAGCAGCGATTGCTGGTGGCGGAGCTCCGAGTTTCGCTCGTAAAGTTCTACGGCTTGCTCAGGCCTCCGACGACCTACCCGGCCAATTCCTATTGAGGCAGGGGGGGCAAGGTTGGGGCTCGCTTCAGGGTTCGCTTGAGGATGTAGCAGCGATTGCTGTGGACGGAGCTCCGAGTTTCGCTCGTAAAGTTCTACGGCTTGCTCAGGCCTTCGACGACCTACCCGGCCAATTCCCGTCCATGGTCAGAGGCCGGCTGCCGACGTCCATGTCGGCAGGGTCATCTCCGGCCTTCGCTTCGCCGTGAACTTTTTGACTTCGCTCCACAAGTCGCTCTCGCCACAGCAAATCGCTGCTTCCATAGAACGGTAGCGGGGGCTAAACGAGAAAACTAATTAGCTACAGCCGCTACAACGGTAGACGTGTCTGCCAGGCCAGCTTTAAGCCCTTACTTTGCTGAACCTGCCGGCTTAAGCTGCACATTTCGCTCGCTACAACCTTGCGCCACCCCTTTGGCGGGACATGAAACGAGTTCTAAGCAGGGCTATTTCCCTTCCGTTTTTGTACCGGTAAAATACTTTTTACTGGTTTTTTTTATCGGTTTTCCTGTTTCCCATGAAACAAATAAAGCTCGCATAAGAAAGTCACTGAAGGATTTTACTTTTTAAACGAGAATATTATCCACCATATTATTTTAAGACTCTGGCATACTAAAGTACGAAAGGTGGTCTATCTTGACAGATAAAACTTTTACTCATTTTAACAAACAAGGCAGAGGGCGGATGGTTGATGTTACAGAAAAGGAGAGTACCCACCGTCTTGCCAGGGCGCAGGCCAAAATATTTATGAAGGAAGAAACCCTGCAAAAGATTAAAGAAGGGGCTATGGCCAAAGGAGATGTTCTTGGGGTAGCACAGGTAGCAGGTATTATGGGGGCCAAACGTACTCCAGACCTTATCCCGATGTGTCATCCTCTTCTTATTACCGGGGTGGACATGGAATTCAGGTTTGTGGAAGAGGAAAGCTGCCTTGTGATAGAAGCTACAGTTAAGGTTAACGGCCAAACCGGAGTAGAAATGGAAGCTTTGACCTGCGTTAGTATTGCTGCATTAACAGTATACGATATGTGTAAAGCTGTCGATAGAGAAATGGAGATCCGGCAAATCCGTTTGCTGGAAAAAAAGGGGGGTAAAAGCGGCCACTTTTACCGCGAGGAAAGTAATTGATCAAAGCATTTTAAGCCCGATATGGCATTTTGCAGAGTGTATCAAGTTATGCACAAAATGGCTTATCACGGGAGATAAGCCATTTTATGATCGCTTATCATTTCCCCGCTTATCCCGCACTGTGCGCACTGTGCAAATAAACTTGCTTAACAGAACCAAAAGTGCTACTATAGTACAATAGTGAAATAATTGCCTCCAAATAGAATGAGGTTCTTGAAAAAAGGTAAGGAAACAAAGTGAAAACGCCTTTTTACAAAATTGCCGTATTGTTAATATTAATAATTTCCTTAAGCATTTATTTTTTAAAGAGGTGCCCCATTGAAGACTACAAGCAAACGGCTTTTTTTATGGATACCAGGGTCGATGTTGCCGTTTACAATACAAGTAAAAAGCAGGCCGAAACTGTTATTCAGGCAATATTTGATGAAATGCAGAGATTGGAGAACATATTGAGCAAACATGTCTCCGGAAGCGATGTTAATCGTATCAATGAAGCTGCAGGTCGTGTTCCTGTAACGGTTGAGCCCGAGACAATTCTGGTAACAAGCAGAGCCCTGGAAATCGCGGAGTTGTCGTCCGGTGCCTTTGACCCCACAGTGGGGCCGCTTGTGGAGTTGTGGGGTTGGGGTACGGAAAAACTCAAGGTGCCATCAGCTGAGGAAATCGATGCAGTGCTCCCCCTGGTTAATTATAAAGCGGTAAAGATTGACAAGGACAACTCCACAATCTTTTTGGCTGAACCCGGAATGAAACTGGATCTGGGCGGGATTGCCAAGGGTTTTATCGTGGACCGCGGCCGGGAAATAGCGCAACAATTTTCTGTAAAGGCGTTGTTTGTAAATGCCGGCGGAGATATCGGTATCATGGGAAAGAAACCTTCAGGGGAAAAATGGCGGGTCGCCGTCCAGTCGCCCCGTGATCCTCAAAAATGGGCTGCTATCCTCGAGATTGAAGAAGGATGTGTGGCTACCTCCGGTGATTATGAGCGGATTTTTGAAGAAGGCGGAGAGATTTATCATCATATCCTCGATCCCGAAAAAGGAATTCCGGCCGGAGAGCTAGCCAGTGTAACCATCGTGGCCTCCGAAAGCATGCTCTCTGATGCCCTGTCCACGGCGGTATTTGTCCTGGGTAAAGATAAGGGTATGCAGTTGTTGGAAAACCTCGAAGGAGTAGAGGGGATTGTGATTGATAAACAGGGAGAGATACATGTGAGTTCCGGATTAGGTGACCGTATCGAAATACCTCAAGATGAATAACACAAATGTTTGAGCCAAATTGGGAAGGAAATGCAAATGTCAAACCCTACTCCAACATTTAAAATGGTTTATTTAGCTTTGCTTGTTGCTTTGGCTGTAGCAGTGCATACGGTGGAAGCCGCGATCCCGGTCCCTGTGCCGGTACCGGGAGCAAAACTGGGCCTGGCCAATATCATTACACTGTTTGCCATTGTTTTATACGGGTATCGCAGCGGCCTGGTTGTTGCTTCTCTGCGCAGTATCATCGCAAGCCTGTTAAGCGGCACTTTTATGGGGTTTGGTTTCTATCTCAGCTTTAGTGGTGCCGTCTTAAGTTGCCTGGTTATGGCAGCGTTTATGAATTTATACATGAGCCGTAAAGTTACGCTGATTTCTGTAAGCTTGGCCGGAGCAGTAACTTTTAATGTTGTTCAATTGTCGCTGGCTTCCCTCCTGGTACAGAACCCTGTTTTGTTCAGAGGTTACCTCCCCTTTTTGCTCTTTTTGGCAGTCCCCACGGGCTTTTTTACAGGCCTGGTTACAATTTACCTTAATGAAGTTGCCGCCCGTGCCGGCCTGCAGCTAAGAACTCTACCGGGGGTCATGGAACAGGGACGTGTAGCACACTCTGAACACAACCCTTAAGCTCCGCCTATAGCAAGCGATGCTCTATTTCATATTAATTAACCGCTATGACCCTTGTGTGTCACAAATATAGATGTAAATAAACTTGTTAAGTTCCCGCTGTCGATACTTGGAAGCAGCGCTTTGCTGTGGGCGAGAGCGACTTGTGGAGCGAAGTCAAAAAGTTCACGGCGAAGCGAAGGCCGGAGACGACCCTGCCGACATGGACGTCGCTTGCTGACTCAAAAACCGATGAAAATAGCCTAACTTAGACTCCGTTTCATGCCCCGCAGGGGTGGCGCAAGGTTGTGGCGAGCGGAATGTGCAGCTTGAGCCAGCAGGTTCAGCGAAGCAAGGGCTGTAGATGGCCCGGCGGACACGGACGTCCGCCGCCGGCAGCGCGAACATGGAGGTGAGCTTAAGCCGGGTGGCCAATCGAAAGCCCGAGCTGAGCTGCAAAACCTGCCTCAAGCGAACCCTGAAGCGAGCGCCAGCCTTCGCCACCCCTACTAATGGGAATTGGCCGGGTGGGTCGTCGGAGGCCTTAGTAAGCCGTAGAACTTTACGAGCGGAACCCGGAGTTTCGCCTACAGCAAAGCGCTGCTTCCATTTCCATAGTGAAGCGAGCACCAACCTTCGTCCACACCTTTTTCATATTTACTGGAGGAGGCTGTTGACTTGAACCGCTTGATCCTGGCTTCCGCTTCACCGCGACGAGCTGCTTTATTGAAACAAATAGGCCTTGACTTTCGGGCAATAAAGAGCGATTATTGCGAGCCGGTTATACATGATGCAGGTCAGGTGGAGAGGGTCGCCCTGGCCAAAGCCCGGAACGTTGGAGCAAGATTTCCTGATGATGTGATTTTAGGGGCCGATACAATTGTGATCTGTGCGGGAAAAGTGCTGGGGAAACCCCGGGATGAGCAGGAAGCCCGGGAGATGTTGATGTTGTTAAGCGATAAAGTCCATAAGGTTGTTACAGGGGTTGCACTTGTCCAGGGAGCACGGGAGATTTCTGCCCGGGAGGAAACGCTTGTCTGGTTGCGTAAAATTGATGAAAAAGAAATTAATGCTTATATAAACTCGGGGGAACCCTTTGACAAGGCCGGCTCATATGCCGTTCAGGGTAAAGGTGCTGTTTTTGTTAAAAAAGTTGAAGGATGCTTTTTTAATGTAGTAGGGCTCCCCCTGGCCAGAACGGTTGATCTCCTTAATAAATGGGGCTTTTCAATCTGGTAAGTTACTGTTAAATTATACTATATAATATGCTTTTAAAGGCGGGTAAAAAGGGAAACAGTCAAACAAAACGGAGTCTCTATAGCGGGGTTCAAGAATTTAGGCCAGGAGAGGAGGAGGTTAAGGCGAAAAAAAAGCTGACGATTAGAGATTTGCCTTCCGAGGAGCGTCCCCGTGAGAGGATGAAGGAACTGGGAGCCGAAAAGCTAACCAATGCAGAGCTTCTGGCCATTATTATAAGGACAGGCTATCATGAAGAGACAGCCCTGCATCTTGCGGAGAGGATTATTTCCCAGGCAGGAGGCCTGCGTTTTTTACCTGATTTTACTCTGGAAGAGTTGCAGGAGATTAAGGGAATCGGTCTGGCCAAAGCTGTTCAGATTAAAGCCGCTCTGGAACTTGGCCGGCGTATGGCTTCCACCATGCGCCCCGCCACTCTTTCCCTGGGGTCTCCTCGTGAGGTTGCCGATTTCTTAATGGAAGAGATGCGTTATTATCGTAAAGAATATTTTAAGATCATCCTTTTAAATACGAAAAATCAGATTATATCCGTGGAGGATGTGTCTATTGGAAGCCTAAATGCCTCGATTGTACATCCAAGGGAAATTTTTAACCTTCCCGTAAAGAAAAGCGCTGCCGCCGTGATTTTAATACATAACCACCCCAGCGGTGATCCTACTCCCAGCCGTGAAGATCTTGAGGTTACGAAAAGGCTGGTAGAGGCGGGAAAGATTCTCGGAATAAATGTGCTGGACCATATTATTGTCGGCGAAGGAAAGTATTTAAGCTTTAAAGAGAAAGGGCTAATGGATTAAAAATGGCATAATATGCCAATAAAGGAAAATAACACTTGTTGTGACAACTTTACATGGCTGATATAATTCAACAGAGCAAAATATGGTGAACGGAAAGGAGAAAGCCATAAATGGCATTTAATACCAGGTTTTTTTCCAGGAATATCGGTATAGATTTGGGTACCGCCAACACGCTGGTATATGTGAAAGGGAAAGGCGTCGTCTTGCGGGAACCTTCTGTTGTTGCTATCCGCAAGGATACCGGTTCTATACTGGCCGTAGGTGAAGAAGCGAAGAGGATGATCGGCCGCACCCCGGGAAATATTGTAGCCATCAGGCCAATGAAAGATGGGGTTATTGCCGACTTTGATGTTACACAGATCATGCTGCGTCATTTTATTGCCAAGGCCTACCATCACCGCTCTCTTTTTCTGCCCCTGGTTGTGGTTTGCGTTCCTTCTGGAGTTACGGAGGTAGAGAAAAGGGCTGTCCTGGATGCAACAAAGCAGGCTGGAGCAAAGGAGGCTTTTCTTATTGAGGAGCCCATGGCTGCAGCTATAGGCGCGGGCCTTCCTGTAGAGGAGCCCACCGGAAGTATGATTGTGGATGTAGGCGGCGGTACTTCCGAGGTTGCCGTCATCTCTCTGGGAGGCATTGTAACCAGCAAATCGCTTCGTGTCGGCGGCGATGAGATGGATGAGGCTATTATCAATTATATCAAAAAAACCTATAATTTAATGATCGGCGAGCGTACGGCAGAAGAGGTAAAAATTAGGATTGGTTCGGCCTTCCGTGTTTCAGATGAAGAACATATGGAAATAAGGGGCAGGGATCTTGTTACCGGACTGCCAAAGGTGTTGACCATTAGCTCCTGGGAGATAGAAGAGGCTCTTGCTGAACCGGTTTCGGCTATTATGGAAACTATCAAGATAACACTGGAACGAACACCTCCAGAACTTGCTGCCGATATCATGGAAAAGGGCATTATTATGTCCGGGGGAGGTTCCCTTTTAAAGGGTCTGGATAAGCTGATCGCCGAAGAAACAGGTATGCCTGTCTACCTGGCGGAAAATCCTCTTGATTGTGTTGTTCTGGGGGCAGGCAAGGCGCTCTCGGCCATTGATCTTTTAAGAAGGGTAGCTGTTACTCCTAACAGATCCTTTTAACAAAAACAGCTGGAGTGTTTAAATTGAACCCAACGACCAGGAAAGTCATGGGGATTTTAGGCCTAATTATTTTATTACTTACTTTGACATTTTTCACAGGCAAATTTCGTTCCCGTTATACCTTTGCCGAAGATCTGATCATGACAGGTCTTTCACCAGTGCAAGGGTTTTTTTCTCAGATCGGGCGGAGAACCTATATTTTTTTCCAGGGAATGGTTGATTACGAAAGGGTACTGGAGGAAAATAAGCGGCTTAAAGCAGAGCTTGCTGCCAGGGATCATCATGACTACCGGCTGCTGGAACTGCAAAAGGAAAACTACCGGCTAAGGGAGATGTTGGGTTTTAAAGAGCGTACAGAGTACTCTTTGCTGCCGGCAGAAGTTATTGCCAGGGACCCCAGTCACTGGTTTGAAACGATTATCATCAATAAAGGATACGCTGACGGCGTAGAGAAAGATATGGCTGTGGTTACATCGCAGGGCCTTGTCGGCAATATTTTGTTTGTTTCCAGGAACTCCTCCCAGGTGTTGATGCTAACTGATTCCCGGCGG
>JAKORA010000328.1 GCA_029778075.1 Bacillota bacterium
CAGGAAAGCTTCGGCAACCTGCAAAAGGCGCAGGAACTCAGTCGGTATTTTCATTTCTTTTCTCCAAACGGCCACTCCACATTCAAAACTTCCCCTTCCTGGTATTTAGGAGTGTGGGAAGCAACCACCACAGCTCCCAACCGGGGGTCGAAGACCGCGACGGCGGCAGCTGGTGATCCGTGTACAGCATGGAAGGCCATGCCGTATCTCCATATCGGAGCACGGCCCCCGACGACGAGGACCGCTCCCCGCGGAATGTCCGGCAATGCCGGCAGGGGGTCCGCCGGGGTGA
This sequence comes from Bacillota bacterium, assembly GCA_029778075.1. GTDB lineage: Bacteria > Bacillota > Dethiobacteria > DTU022 > UBA8154 > UBA9862. Next base: position 293 of record JAKORA010000328.1, read on the forward strand.
TTGGGGTTGATACCCCAATATCCCAAAAAACAACCTCTCTTTCCATTTTCCCTCCTTTCTCCGCGCCTTTTCCCCCGGCGCGGTAGGGTATTTTTCGGAGCTTCTCCGCTCCCTTTCCGGTCCCTTTTCAGAGACCGGGCAGGCAGAGGAGAAGCCTAAAACGGCCACTCCCCTCAACCGCAGTAGGGGCTATTTGCCTGGCAGAAAGCCCAGTGCACCCCACTGCCACAGGTGCATGGCCTTTCCCCTGAATCTGAATCTTCCCGCACTTCTACAGTAAAATCAGTAAAATCAATCTTTTCCCCGGAAGCAGTGTAAATTTCGAATTCTCCGTGGGAAAATCCATCTTTCCCTTCGGCTACCAGAAGCAAAGCGTTTCCTGGCAGTTCCCAACAACGAGCTGCCCTCTTTGCCGCTTCGCTAGGAGAAGCGGCATCAAGAGCTATCCAATCACCGTTTTTCCTTTGCTTTACAACATATTTCATTTTTAAAACCTCCTTTGTTTTTCTTGCCTATATAATATCATGTTGCTTGCACGCTGTCAAGTACTTTTTTAAAAAAATCAAAAAAATTTATTCCGCAGAAACCCTATGACCATGCGGGTTTGCGGGCTTCGACAAAAATAGTCAAAAAATTTTAAGTAAAGTGAATTTCTTCGTATTTCGCATTGAAAAAAATATTCTTCAAAAATATTCTTCGTATACGAAGTATTAACGAAAAACATGGTAAGATGGTAGTAGGTAAAAATGTATTATGTTTTTTTCTTCAGGCAGGAGGGGGATGGATGACAGAGAAAATCAGAATGAATGTTCCATATTTCCAGGTCCCGAATTCTATTTTTGATTTGGACCTCATTATTTCTGCCGTTGAGGATGTGCGCGGGCGGAAAATGAGAATAAATCGGGAGATGCGGGCCTCAGAAAAACTGGTCTATATCTATTTGTGCCGGTGCGCGAACCAGGGGAGCAGGGCGTTTCCTTCGTATGCGGATATAGCGCGGAAGTGTGGAATATCGAAAAGGACCGCGATTAGGGCCATAGAGGTACTGAGGGAAAATGGATTTTTGAAAAAGTTTACACGGCGGCTGCAGTCGAATGTATACGAACTCGCAGAACCTGAAGAAATAGCAGGAATAGAGTTTAATTGTGAATAATTTCACAAATAACCTAGTGACATCATGTCACTACCTTATTACATCCTAGTGACATAGTGACACTACCCTAGTGACATCATGTCACCCAGAAAAAGAACTAATTAAAAAGAACTATATATATAACAAAATAAATATAACAAAATAAACATATATAGGCTCACGCCAATATTTTTACTTTTGCTGTAGCAGGAGAAGGAGTGTTAGGCAGGTGAAAAACCTGCTTTTTGTATACAGGAGGTGATAGATAGTGGCAGGCAAGAAAGAGCAGGAAATTATCGAGAAGAACGAAAGTGAGTTTCAGCATATATCGCATATAAAAAAGCGCGCCTTCCTGGCAGCATACGCAGAGTGCGGCACTGTAACGCACGCTGCAGAAATAGCAGGGATTTCCAGGCGGATGGTGCAGTACTGGAAAAAGGATGATCCGGAGTTTGCGGAAGCGTTCAGGGTTGCTGAGGAAAAAGCAGCGGACCGGCTTGAACAGGAAGCGCGGCGGCGGGCTATTGAAGGTGTAGCCGAACCTGTGTTCTATAAAGGCAGGAAGGTGGGCACAATTCAAAAATATTCAGATACCCTACTCATATTTCTGCTGAAAGGGGCTCTGCCGGACAAGTACAGAGATAGGGTGTCTCAGGAAATCACCGGGAAGGGTGGAGGCCCAATCACAGCTGACATACGGGCTGAAGTTTCCCAGCTCACGCCGGAAGAACGGAAACAGCGAATTGACGA
>JAKORA010000329.1 GCA_029778075.1 Bacillota bacterium
AGTTCTCGTAAGTTGTGTTAGGGTGAAACTGGATTGACATACCATTGTTCTGGTACTTATCCTTTAGCAGCTCTAAAGCCATGCGGGTTTTCCCGGTTCCCGGAGGCCCCTGCAGAATTACATATTTGCGTTGTTCCAGCAGTGCCGCCGCCTCTTCTGCACTGCAATCGGGGAGCATATGGGAGTAATACGCAGCTTTAATCCGCCTGGCGTCTGCTTCGGCGCCTTTCAAAGGTTGATGGCCCCTTTCCGAAAACATTAGGTCGAGAAAAGCCTTGAGACATTCTTCTGTCCCCTGCTGGTCCGGGCCAGGGGCATAGAGGGCATAGATAACTCTGCCGTACCGGGCAAAGACAGGTTGATATTCTGCAAAAAGGGTCTTGATGTTCCCCGGCATATCCAGATCGATGCGCGCCGGATCCTGCTTAGCCCAGGCCACCATCTCCCCTCGGCCGTATTGCTTGTTAAGCCAGTTACAAATGGCGGCTATCTTGCGGCCGTGGCCAGGACGACTGAGAATCTCTTCATCGGGGCTAAGGCCCTGGGTGCCGATAACCATACCCAATAGGGCCGGCCGTTCTTCCAAGGGAAAGATAACAAAGCTCATGCCTCCGTATGCTCCAGAGTCAGGATTAGAAGGATCAATCAAGGCGGCAAAAGGGACCCCGCCGGATCCTGAGCGAAATTCAGGAGCCCTCAGGGTAACTGACTGCCTGGCCCGTTCAGGATATCTGCCTCCTGCAGAGCCGTAGAGTTCGTCAAAAGCATCTCGGCAGCGCTGCGTCCAGTCGGTTAACTGGCCGGCATAGATCAGGTCAAGTAATTTTTCCATAAAGGGACCTCCATTATCGTCTTCTAGCAGCCAAGGTTATACCCTTGTTTTTTAATCCTCGGCCGCTTTTTCTGTCTCTTTATCCATGTATTCACTGTAAATTTGTACATTATTTGGCCAGCAGTTGCTCTAAAAACCGCTTGACATATCCTCTGTTTAGCTGGTGATGACAATACTGATTGGTATAGCTCCGCAGGCAGAGGTAACAGCTGGTATCCTCTTGCTCGACGTCGCATTCGCATCTAGCGACAATCTCCAGCGCCTTGCCGAGAGCTGTTGTAAAATTGTCCTGTTCCGCAATTTTTTTAACATGGCCAGCACCGCCAGGAACATCATCAAATAGAATCAAAGCCGGACTAAAGGGGTCACCGGCATATGGGTATAAGGTTCCGTCAATGTCTTGCCGGTCAATGTCCAACGCCATACATGCTCCTTCTAACAGCCCATATAATAGCGATTCCCAGAAACCTTCCCTTGTGTCAGTGTAATCTGGAAACCTAACTTGAAGAATGTCTGTATTGAATTCGTAGCCCAACGAATACCGGTTATAGCGGCCTTGACATGATCTGCCCCAGGGCGTTTGATGTTTAGGTAAGGGTTTGCCGTCAAAGATCTCCGCATACCCGCATGACTGGCATATCTTAAAGCCCCTTGCCCCAGCGCTGTTTATCACAGCCAGCTTACCATCACCGCCTGCTTGAAGTTTCACGGTTGTGCTTAGGTGCAAAGTAAGTTCTTTTTCTACGTGCCCCTCGCGGGCAAAATACTTTCTGGTAGAGTAGGTTTTTTCAGGCCTGGACATTTTGGGCTTTTCGGGCTTACCGGCAATAAAACCGAACTCTGGGGTGATAAACTCGCCCTTATTGCGGCCGACATTTTCGCCGCACAGACAGATATTTAAATCTACCTCTTTATCAGCAAGTTCGCTTCGGTATAAACCGCAATAACTGCATATTGCATAGCTATACCTTAACGGCTCGCGATCAGGAAGTTTTTTAATGTAACGGCTGGTCCATAATTTGCCACCGGCAACAATCTGGCTGCCAGGCGCATATTCCGATAGGGCAATTTTTAAATCCCGGTCCAATTCCAACCCCTTGGCTTCTTCACCGTGATGGTTAATTTGAAGCTCCACTACATCAACAGGAAATCCATATTTCGGTATCACATTGCGCTGGGAGAGGAAACTTAAGAGATAACGTTTCTCTATGGTCTTGATCGTTTTCTGGACTGCCCGGGCCCGCGGGTAATCGCCGCTCTTGCTGTAATCTTCCTCTATCTGTTTTAACTCCTTAATATCACTAAAAAGCTGAATTTCTGCTTTGGTTAATACTCCATCATGCTCATCCAGGAGACCAGGCACCCATTGCCAATCTTCTACTCCCAGCCCGGTCCACATCTCTTTAGGAATGATCCGCTTTAGGCTGTTCTCCAGTTCGGGCGGCCTTTTCATTAAATAACTTTGCAATACCCGGGTGGCAGTTTCCCCGGATGAGGGGAAAAACCTGTTTACCAGGCCAAAATACCCAGGGTGCTTGGTCCAGAACATGGCCAGGGCTACGGCGTACATGTGACGCCTGATGATCTTATCATTAGCAATCTCGATATAGGGAGGCTTTATTTCCCCTTTTATAATCTTCAATGGATCCTTATAGTGAGCAAAGTCGTGAGAGCGGCGCTGCGCAAAGGTAAGCACAAATGCTGTTGAGCTTGTCCTTCTGCCGGCCCGGCCGGCTCTCTGAATATAATTGGCAGCGGTAGGCGGAACATTACGCATGAATACAGTCTCAAGTTCGCCAACATCTACACCTAATTCAAAAGTTGTGGAGCAGCTTAAGATATTAACTTCTCCTTCGGTAAACAACTCTTGGATTTCAGCTGCCTTACCGGTGGTCAGCTGGGCGGTATGTTCATGGGCTGTCATGGCTAGAGGTAAAGTATTCGTATACAACTTGCTGTAGTGATTGCCGGATAGATCTTTGGCCGGATCACATTCCACCAATTTGCCCTCACAGCAAAATGTAGGGCAGACATCCCGAATGTTATGGAGCGTTAAGCGCTTACATTTTGTGCACCGATACCATTTCACTCGCGGATCGATTATTGCAGGTCGCAGCTCCCAGTAATCGGGGCGCAGACCAAACACCAGCCCGTTTTTACCATCGGTGAAAGAATAAAAATGATCCTTCCAAGCAGCCCTGCTATCCTGGCCGGCAATGAGTATGTTCCAAATTTCTTTCAACAGCGTTAAGGCTTCCTCTCGAAATGCAGCAGCGCCTGTCCCTGAAGGTATCCTCAGAAGGTAGTCCAAACGGGTATTAACGCCTTTCTCTCTAACCGGCAACCAGCTCAATATCCGGCCTTGGACCGGTGCAAATTCAGAAAAATAATATTCTCTGTTTCTGGGTGAAAAGAAAGGATCGGTGGGAACTACGGTATCCGGATACAGTATTGCTCCGTTGCGCCTGATCGTATCCAATAGCACATTCATCAATGATACCGCCTCACGGCCGGTAAATTTCCAGGGAGGTCTGCAAAGAGCCGGGGGCGGCTCCCATCCAGGAGGTTGAACCGGTACAAATCCAAGTAACCCCTGCCCTTCAAGACCGATATTCCTGTCATTGGCCATGAATTCGAAGAGGACCCATTTCCAGGCCTCATCTTCTAAAGCCTGGCCGCTCAGTTTAGGATAGAGACTTAAATCCACAAGCAACCGCTTTACATATTCAGCTAAATCGCGCAAGCGCCATCGGTTGCCGATTACTTTTTCTTGATACTTCTCCAGGGTATTAATGATCAGCCGGCGCCGCAAAATTTGATTATATGAGCTCTCGAAATAGGTAGCAAAGAAGGCGGCATCCTGACGGCTATCAGAAAAAATTAACAGTCTTCGGTTGCTCTTGGGTGCCTGGTTTACGCCGGGGCTTGCCCAATCATCATCAGCCACCTCAATGTCTTCCAAATCCTCGTTCGTTTCGGGTATCTGCTGGTAAATAGCGGTGCCTAAAACACTGGTTACAGCTTCGGCACCTAGCACAAGCCGCCTGACTACGGACCCGATGGAAATTACGCTGCCGCAAGCAGGGCACTTATGAACATTGCCGTCTTTGGATCTAACCAATAATACTGGAACCAGGTACTGCTCCCCACAGCGGCAGGGCAGGTCTACATAACTTTCGGGATTATTTGCCCCACAGCGGGCACATAACCTGTATCTCTCTCCCCCCGGGTACTCTGCAACACCGGCAGTAAGTTCATCTTCATTATCGGGTAAAGGTTCGCGGTTCTCTAAAACCAAGTAGTATTCCAGCTTATTGGGATCTTCATAAAAACGTTTACCCGGCTGTTTAAGTATATTCTGCTCGTTCAATTCACCAACCAGGTACAGCGAACTGCACTGCCTACAAACCGCAGTTTCAAAAACTGCATAGGTCTTACCATCAACTTCAACCCGCTCTCTTCGTTCCAAGAAAAGCTGTTTTTTGGGCAACAGTGTGCAGTATCCGCCTTCCAGAGCCCGGATAAAGAGATGATACCTCGCCGGCAGCAGAGGTTGATCGTTTTCGGCTAGTCTGGCTTTATTGGCCACGTAAACAAGGGCCACTAAATAGCGTTCACCATCCTTTTTAAACAACTTCTCGACAACATCCTGAAGATAGCAAGGCGCTTGCTCTAACATGTTTTGCAGGGTTATTACCCTTTTATCGCCAGACAAAACGAGGTGCAAAAACCGGGCCCAGTAGCCCGAGCTCCCTTTCTCGGCATGCTGTAAAATTTCGGGGGGAACGCCTAATTCACGGCCGGTACGAATTAAATCAGAAATATCAACTTCGCCGTTCTGAATTAGCGCTTCCCATTTAATGTATAGCTCTGCTCCGGGGCTGCCCCAGCTTCTATCGGCAACAGCAAGTTTCTTTTTGCTGCCGCTAATTACATCTTGCCGACCCGGATCTTGATCATCCCACTCAAATGGTTCGCCAAACAGGCCCGATCCGAACTGGGCCACACGGGCAAAATCCTTTTTATCCCCTCCGAGGGTGGCACTGGTCCCAACACATTGCACTGCCCCAAGCTTACTTTTTACAACTCTATCCTTGAGCCGTCTAAGCAGCATGGCCATTTCAATACCTTTTGCTCCAGAATAAGTGTGGGCTTCGTCTATGACGAAAAACCGCCACTCCCGGGCAAATCTACCGTCGAAAAAGACATTGTCATCCGGCCGTAACAGCAGGTACTCCAACATGGCATAGTTGCTTAATAAAATGTGCGGCGGAGCCTGGTGCATCTTCGCCCGGGATAGTAATTCATTGGGCAATATCTCTTCCCTGGGATTTACCTTCTTGAATTTCTGTATCGCCTGATTTTCGTACTGTTCCGTTTCCCCTGTATAGCTGCCAAAAGTAATGTCCGGATAATTCTTAAGCAGCTTGCGTAATCTCTTTAATTGATCATTGGCCAAGGCATTCATCGGGTATAGCAGTAATGCCCGGACCCCGGGGTTTAACTGTCCCTTTTCTTTCTGTCGAAAGAGGTAATTCAGGATCGGAAGTAAAAAGGTTTCGGTTTTACCTGAACCGGTACCCGTAGCTACAATGATGTTTCTTCTGTCTTGAACAAGCTTGCGAATTGCTTCCTCCTGGTGAATGTATAGCTCCCGCTCCAAAGGCAGTTCGTTTACCTTCAGCCTGGTGAATTCTTGAGAAAGCAAACCTTCTTTTATCAAATCTAACAATGAGCGGCCCGTTTCAAAAGGTGGTGTTGCTTCAAGAATTGGGCCTTTAGAAAAACGCCCAGGCTCTTTTAATTCGTCAACAAGCTTTTGGTGAAGCTCGCGGTCATTTAAAGCAAAGGTTGTTTCCAGATAATCCAGGTATTTTTCTTTAATGGCCGCGGTTGCCTTCAAAGGATCTAAACTCATTATTTATCCCTTACCTTTACAAGTATAATATCCGGCACAAATACCGCATCACCGCACTCCTTATGGGCGACCTCCCAGAACATCACTTTGCATTTACGGCAATAAGTGACCCCATCTCCATCTTTGTCTATCAGAAAGGGCATTTTATGATCACTGATATAAAAACTTACCGGGTTGAAAGGCATTCCCTCAATTGTGCCATCAGTAGCAAATGAATAAACATTACCCATTAAGCGAACCTCTTCTTCAAACGTAGGGTTCAGTTCGGTTACTTCAAGCCAGTAATATATTTCAGGCTGGATTTCTTGCTCCTCATGGTAAAGAGCAATAACCTCCAATCGTTTGCCCAAATACCTCTTCAATTGCTCTTCTTTGGTTCCAATATCTACATCTTTGCAGTTTTCAGCAGCTTGTTCGGGAATTGACACAATATTGCTACTCCAGGGATCGACCACGGTTAGCTGTAACCGGTATCGGCCTGGCGGCATCAACTCTACCGGCGCCGTTAGGTCTAGACTACTAATGCCACCGGGTATAGCTTTTTCAATATGGTTGATCTCCGGCATATTCAGGGGCCACAACCGGACCACCCTGTTTGTCGCCCTACCGAGATCCTCCCACTCTACCAGGAGATGTCGGTTACCGCCTTGCAGACGCTGAGTCAGGCTTACTTTAGCAGCCTGCCAGCGCGTCCGCACCCGCAATAAAACAAACGAAGGGACTTCTGTATTTGCGCAGGTCAAAATTATTTCCTCTAAGGGCTCATTGCTTTCCCGCAGAGTGTCGCTAAATCGGCTTAAGCTGAATGCCGCTATCCCCTGTCGAACCGGACTGCTTATAACCTGCCGGTTCCTGCCCAAGGATAGCTCTATTGACTTTCCGGCGGTTCCCGGAACCATGACCTCGATGTTGCCCAACTCTTCATGCCAAACTTCTTCCGTTTCAGCTTTCCACCCTGCGCCAACTCGCCGCCAGCGTATCCCGGGAACCTGGACCTTTATTTCTAGAGCTAATTTTTGTTCAAAATGGTAAACCAGGCTGCCATGAATAACATTTTTGCTTGTATCAAACTCGACCGTACTGGAAGAAATGGCCCTGATGACAGCACTTGCGCTGCCATCAGGGATGAACTCACATTTATGTTTGGAGTTAAACTCCAGCCGACCGGTCTCCTTGGAATTGTCTTGAATTGTGTAAGCTTTCCGGTCAAAGATAAGCCTTAGGTCGGGAATAACTACGCACTGCTCTGACCAGAGAATCTCACCGCGCTTTTCCAGGAATATTTTAAATAAACCGTATTCTTTCTTGACCAAGCCGGCCAGGGACGTATACACCACGTTATCCTTGCTAATTGCTGTCTTGAGCTCCTTTAGCGCCTTGAATGCTGATTCGCCCGGGGCATCCAGCCTGACCCCGTAAAACTGCATCTCTTCGGGGTGGCTTATGGAAAACAACAGGTTCGGCAACTGACCCTGATAGACAATAGCATCTTCAGCAGTAATTCCATACAGCGTATCTCGAGATAATAGCATAGGTTGCAGCTTGACCGAGCGCCTGAAGATTGAAACATCTTCCCCGGTCCTTACTACCACTAGATCATTGTTTTCCAGGTCGATATACCGATACTCGTAATCTGACCAATGACCGGACAACTGTTCTCTAATATCCTCAACCGGATCAACACTACTACCAACTGGAGCAACTATATATACTCCATCTTCAGGTAGCTGCCCATCAGTTACTAACTCTCCTTGCTTGTCAAAAAGCATGCAAATACTATCCCAGCCAACTCCCTTGACCTGCCAGGAGCGAATTACGTTACCGCAGTGAAATTGCAAATGATAGAGCGGCTCCGGGTATTCCAGCAGCAATTCAGCGGTCTCGGACCAATAAATATCTTTTTCTGAGATTAACGGGAGAATCATTTCCTGCCTCTGCCCGGATTCACCTTGAACATAAAATCTGGCGCCCGCTTTCTCTCTTACCGGCTGCCGGGGCAAAACTACCTTAATCTCTTTGTCAACGGGATCAAATTTAATTACAGGTTTGCGTATATTAACGCTATCCGCTTCCAGCTCTCTTTCGCTTACCCTTTCTTCCATGGCCTTCTCAAGAAGACTTTTTCCTTTTTGCTCCCACCAATGCTGCATTGCCTGTTTGACCCTGTTCGGCAGCAGGATTTCCTTGTCAATTTTACCTTTTTGAAGTCCATCTAGTAACAAAAGTGACTCATAAATAAACCCAACTGCTTTTTCCTCTCCTTGGAGGATAAAGACACGGGTAGACTCATTTAATAAATATAAAGGGTTTCTATATATTTTCAAATACTCTTTGGTCTCTTTTTTCCTTTTCCTGATTCCAGTAAGTCTGCGCTCCAGTTTTTTTATATCCGAGTACTTTTGAGCCATGGTCAATGAGTTGAGTAAAGCATCCGTATCTCCGGGGATTTGCGCCTGTAATAGAGTAATCTCACGCAGCAGTTCTCTTTGTTCGGCCAATATCTCCTTTCCTTTTTCCAAATCCCCCTTACCCAACTCCACCATTTTAGTTTTATATCCAGCTAATTCCTGAGTAAACCTATCCAATCTGTTCCGTAGCCCTTCTAAGTCTTCGACAAACAGTCCCTCGCTAGTTGCAGCAGCTTCCCGTTGGGTTGCATTTATCTCGGCGAGTGCGGAAACAACTTTGTCACGTTGCTCCAAAAGATCCTGTAGTTTGGGCAAGATTTGAGGCAATATCGGCCATGGGTTAGCCCATAACCGTTGCTTTACAGGTAAAGGAGCCAAAAGCTCTTCCAGCCGCTGCCTGTCCCTGCAGAATCGTCTATATTTGGCTGGAGCAAAAAGACGCAAAAGCCAACCTCTTAAACCGATTGTCATTCTCCGTGAATTTTCGTTCTTTCTTGCCAATTCACTGATCTCACTTACCGGCAAATTTAGGATAAGGCCAATAAGATTTTCATCCCAAGCTTCAAAGATTTGGCCAGCGACCTCCTTGATATCACCTTCTATAACCTCTAATTTAGCATTCTTGGTTCTTAAGGCAGCTTCAATTTTTTGTTGACCCTCGATCCAATCCTGTAAAGAATTATACTTCTCTTTACATTCAGCCTTTTCCGCCTCCGATTTATCCAGCCAACCTTCCGGATACGTTAGAAGCTCATCCAACTCAGTCTTATGTATAAGTTTGCGCTGCAAACTTTGTAACTTCAATAATGTATCTTTATATCTACAGGCTTCATAAATATTGCTCAACTTGTTCTCGGCAAGTTCAATATTGGCCATCTTGCGCTGATACTTTTCATATCCAACATAATTGCTGCACCATGAGGAAACCAAATGCTCTATCTCTTCTTTTTTTATCTTAAGCTCAACTTTTTCCCGGTCTTTATATATTTCCAGTACCACATCTTCAAAATAGCTTTCAAGATGCCAATTGGGAACATAACCATGAGCCAAGATAGGACTTATATAACGCAGCTTCCCCTGAAAATCATGTAGATTGTATTTTCTTACAACCTGGAGAAAGGCCTCACCAAGTAGACCCTGCCACCTAATTTGTGCCGGGGACAGCTCCAGCTTCTGATAAACCGGCCCCCAATAGTTGCCTTCCTGATAATGAAGCCAGCCCACCCAAACCAGGAAGACAGCTACGCTAAGTGAGCCTTGCAAACTCAATGAATGGTTTTTTAACTCTTGGGCAATTAAACCTGATAGGTGATCTATTTCACCTTCCCCTGGTTCTAAATCACCTAATAGGCCATTGCTCACTATCTCATCGAAGTATTCATCACATGCGCTAAGGCTATCACACTTAAGCAAACTAGTAGGCATGGCTAAACCCCCATATTTTTTATATAGAGCACCATACTTAATCATTAATTTGATATCAGGAAGGAAATGTTACGTCTTTTTTATTTCAATGCTTTGTTAGACGCAACCGGAAGGACGGATTTGATTATTTTAATATATAGGTTAAAATTAATTTTCATTTTCTTGTATTAATTACGCTAATAAGCGGCACTTTCCTGCTTTGTACCGCAATATTTTTAAATTTTAGTTCTTTTCTCCGTAATATTCGTCGCGGTCAGCTAAGCCGGCGATCTTGCCCAGGAAGGGAGATTCTTTGCCGGAGGTGGTGAGCAGGAAGAGGTTTACGCCGGCAAGGATAACATCCCGCTTGAGAGCATCTCTCAGAAGCTCCTTCTGCCGATTCTGGTCAACCATATCAAAGGTTATATCATGATCGTTCCGCAGTAATCGGTAAGCTAGTTAAAAAATGTTTTTATCTCCAGGTTACCCGGCAGCGGGCCAATTAGCTCTTCAATTAAGGTTTTGTTAACGCCGTTTAAGGTCCTGGTAAAGGTCAACAAGAGAACCTTGCGACCGTTTGCGCCCGCTCGAAGCCCGGTAAATCCCCACGATAGTGTAGCCCGGGCCGGCACTCCCCCGGCGGGAGGGGAATAGGGTAAGGGGGACTTTTCTCCAGCAAGTCATGGTTCCACCATCGTCATCACCCCCACCCCAACCCTCCCCCCCCCAAGGGGGAGGGAGTAGTAATGCGAAGGAGGGATAGGGAAACAGATCCCTGGTCCCGTTCTTATGCTCTCTTTTGGCCAGGCTCTGCCCAACAAGTTTTGATCGCGGGTAAAGTAAGTTAGTGTAGCCTCTTTCCCCGCAGGTGTAGTAAAATAAAATTAATAGAGGAACCAGTAGCGGGTAAAAAGACGATCCGATCTCGCCGGGCAAATCCGCATGCGGGTGTTACGGAGAGCAGGAGGGAGTAAGAATTGAAAAATCTTTTAGCTAAACTGAGGCAGCCGCGGAGGCGTGAAATCGAAGCCTTTGTCGCCTGGGCGCGCGAGCATGCCGTATTTTTTGACAGTCTCGAAGGCGCCCATACCGATATCGAGAAACTCTCTTTTCTTGACGAACTGCTTGAAGACAAGCGCATCGTTTATCTCGGTGAAGAGGATC
>JAKORA010000330.1 GCA_029778075.1 Bacillota bacterium
GGCGGCTGCGGTGAAGCGGCGGTGCGGCAGGAAGCGCTGCTGGTCTTGGAGGCCGCGCAGCCGCGCCTTTTCAACCTTAACCTGACCGCAGACGCAGCCGCGGAAGAGGGCATGGCCTGCGGCGGGCGGATGAAAGTTTTTTTGGAGCCGCTTGATTTTTCCTGAACCGCGCCGGCCCCGGCCTCGGCCGGCGGGTATTTGGCCTCCGCTTACTCGACGGCAAAGCACAAACCCCTGCCTGAGCTGCTCAAAGGCAGCAATGCCCTGAATTTAACACCTTCGCCGTTTTCAGCAGGATTTCCAGTACAGGCCGTACCCCGCTGCCGTAAACGGCCGGCTTCCGGCCTTTCCTCATGCTCACCGGTTTTGGCATCGTAAACGGCGGCCCGTATATGCTGCTAAAACGAAGAGCCCGGGCGCTGTAACAACGCCTCTTTCCGGGGCCAGGCCGGACGGTGAAATCATCTGGCCTCCCCGGCTGCTTGCAGTATGGTAAAGGTGCGCGGTTCATATCTATAAAGGATGGGGCTGCTCCCAAAGGGACAGCCCCCTTTTGGGGCAACGCCAGTTTAGAAAACTCTGCTTGCCTTAAACTGTTTTTTCCCTCCTTCACCAGGGGGCGGATATTTGTGATCTAACTCTTTGCTGCGTAAGAAGCGTTTTTTCTCCCTCTCCCCTGGTGGGAGAGGGTCGGGGAGAGGGGGCAATTAGTAGTCAGATGTCGGAGAGGTCAGAATTAAAAACCTCTATTTCCTTTCTTCTATAGTTGTCAGTGCCGTTTATCTTGCCAGAAAATCTTTCTCCTATCTTTTGGCTTCCCAGCGTTCGACGGAGGTAGAATCGGTTTTCGGGCGAATAAAATACAACCGGTCTTTTAGGCGCTTTTTGCTAAGGGGAATCGAAAAGGTTCCCCTTAGTATTTGCGGAGGGTAAAGTACAAAATCAGCCGGGTGGCAGAAATTGTTTGAAGGATTTGTATGCAATGTGTAGGATTCGTATATAAAGAGGGCGTTACCCCCCTTGTTTAGTGCATTAGGGGGTGCCGTTTATGTATGGCATATAAATTGCAGCATTGAAAAGCAGGTGAGAAGATGAAAGACAAGTTGAAAGCTCTAATCTCCCAGGAAGATCCACGCCGTCCTTTCACAGATCAGGAGCTGGCCGCAGCGCTGGCGACGACGCGGGAAGAGGTTACTTTACTGCGCAATGAGGCCGGTATTCCCAATTCACGGGAGCGGCTTAGAATGCATTTGCGCTCAGTGGTTAGCGAATTGCTTGAGAAGCGGGATGAATATTCAATTCGCGCTCTTACCGCAGAACTGAAAGCCCGGGGTTATAAACTTTCCCGCCACGTGGTAAAAAATCTGGTCTGTGACTCGGTGGAA
>JAKORA010000331.1 GCA_029778075.1 Bacillota bacterium
GCTCGATGTCCGGCACCTCCGACACATCCGGCGGTTCTGACGCTCCCGTCACCCGCAGTTCTCCCAACGCTCTCGACTCCCCCGGCCTGTAAAAGAAACTCTACGGGTTCTTTTCCCTACTACCAAATTGTTACCACTAAATGATTATTAATAATTATCACTTTTGATTATGGAAATTGCTTCACAAGAATGATGGAAAATGTTGAATACAGTTATAAGATACTATTCGAGGCAATTATGATTTCAGTATGTCTGCTTCTACATGAACTGCTGCACCATCAAGTGATTAAATAGCAAATGAGGTAAATGTCGGTGCTAATTAAACCGGGGAATCAGATCAAAATTAAAGTTTTAAAAAATAAATCTGAAGGAGAGGCCTCAATCGTAAGCTCCGGCAATTCAGGTTCCTGCCTGGTTATTGTATCCGAGTTGAGCCTTTCCCCGGGAGATGAGGTTGAGCTTGAGGTTCCCCAGCGGGAAGAAGCGCTGTGCATCATCCGCGCCAGCGTCATAGAAGCCGGCCCTGACCGGGAGTACACCGTACAGCTCCAGGGCGAACCGCAGCATCTCCAGCGCCGGAGATCCGAAAGGATCCCCGCCAATCACAGGGCCGAATATATTCTGTTGTCAAATAAAGACAAACATGACTTTCACGAAGGGCTGATCCTCAACATTTCGAGGAACGGGGCCCTTCTTGCTGTTAAAGAACCCCTGCAGTTAAGCAATGAACTCTTTCTTATCTTTGATATAAAATTACATACTTTGCCCGGGGAAAGAGTTGTCCCTACAGGGATAGGAGGAAAAGTGGTCAGAGAGCACTTTCCCCTGGAGGAAGGTTCCGGCGAATGGGGCTACAACTACGGGGTGGAATTTGAGAAACCCTTTTCTGCCCTGACCGGCTGACAAGGTATCATATTTGAGCATTTAAAAATTATCCATAAGTAATTATCCATAAGTATTAGATAAAATAACGCTTGGTGAGAATGTCGAAAACCTGTGAATGCAGTAAAATCAAAATGACAGTATTTTATACCTAACGCCTGCTCGAAGGCAGGCAAAAAACAGAATAACCATTATTTGTCTCTTATGTGGGGGCGATGAATGGCAGGTTATAGATGGACGCTTAAGCCTGCCGGGAGCCGGTAGCGTAACCGACCACTCAAAATGGTCGGTTTTTATTTTGCAGCTTGCTCACTAAAGTATTTTAATCAAGAAGGGATTCTTCCATGACCAAACTACAGCAGCGCCTACGCCTTTACCGGCGCAGGAAGGCGAGGAGGAAAAACATGATCATCATGCTCAAAAAAGGATGTATGAAAACAGCGGCGGTCTTAGTAACGGTGGCCATGGTCTTTTCTATCGTGAAAATACCCGTAGTCTACGCCTATTTAACGGCCGCCAAGGAGTCCGAACCTCTGTACTTTCGTATTGTAGTGCTTGAGAACGTGGAAGCCGATGTCTCTTTTATCGATAGCTTCCTCATCGACGAAGACAAAGAGAGCGCAGCGGGCGGGAAGACAAAAACGATGGCTTTCGCCATGGGCGCCATGCATTCCCCGTCAACCGGGAGACTCGGCGAGAGCCCCCTGAACACCGCCTCGTTGGGAGCCCTGCTCGGCGAGGAGCAGGCTAGCATTGAGGATAAACTGTCGCGAGAGAGCATTGTCCAGGCCGAGATACGGTTGGAAGACGGCTTCGATCCGGGCGATATCGACGTCTCCTCCGTGGAGCTCCACTACGGCGGGAACTCCGCCTCCGCCCTCTCCGGCGAGCTCAACGCTGACGGCGCGCTGGTTGTCGATTTTGACCGTGAACTGATCGCCTCCTGGTTTGCAGGCACGGGCGAGGAGATGGAATCCGTCACCTTTACCGTGACCGGAGAAGGCTACGCCGGTGGGCTGGATCGTTTTATCTTCTCCGGCGAAGCTTCCCTCAAGTTGAAAGGCAGCTACGAGACCAGGGCTGTGGCCATCACCGGTGTCGATGCCTTTTTCATCCCCGAGCCGGGCGAAACGGTTGAGGGAGCATACCTCCTCGTGAATCAGGATGGAGTTGAACTGCAGGGCGCCAGGTGGGCGCTTGATTCCGCCGGCACCCTCGAGGGCGTGGAAA
>JAKORA010000029.1 GCA_029778075.1 Bacillota bacterium
GTCTGTGTCAAGAGTTAGTAGGTGAAACTCCCTGAATGTTTTTTAGGCTAGCCGCTGAATAGTTCCAATTTCTTTTAACACATACTTAATCCAAGGTTTCCAGGCAAAAGGTCCTCTCAATGCCGGCATTGAGGCCCTCAACCAAGCCTCGAGATCTTCCTTTCCATGCGATGCTTGCTTTTCAACTACTACCTCAGATTCTACTAACCCAGATAATGCACTTGGTCTCTGCTGCAAATACTTGCTCAATTCATTGTTGGCCTTGGCCGCTAAAAGCCGCCCCATCCGGTCTGCTCCCTCTGGTGTCCACCTGGCACCTATCCGTTTCATCCGCCGGGCAAGTGTATGCCTTATCTGTCCCTCAATTGCTCCAAGCCGTTCCTCCTCGGGTAATCTTGATATACCATCCCAGTTTTCCATCAGGTAGTGCGCTAATTCTTTAACTTTCTTCCTTTGACTCCCTCGAAGAAGTCTCGCTCCTTCCTTCAATGCTTGCAAAGTTGCGGACCGGTCCAACCGGGCCAGACCATCGCAGACTGATTCGTAAGTCTTGCTGTTAAAGCTTAGTGCCTCGGTTAATCGTTTCCGCAAGTGAAAGGGGTCCAGGTGGTAACTGGCTCCAGGAAAATACTCAGTCCCTTTCTTTATCCACTCTGCTCCATCTCCTCCAATGCGGACTTGATCTATAGATGATAAATCCCATTTCCGGCCAAAGGCACAACTGGCTTCTTCCCATATCCCATTCCCATCGGTGATCCCTGCTACACTATGGCGGTTTTTAAGTTGTTTCCGGGTTCCGCTTTTGCCTTCATAACCTACCACCAGCTTTATCCCCAACCCTTTTGTGTTGCCACGCTGGCACCTAATCCATACCTCATCCCCTTCAATAAATAGTTTGTCAACTGTTTTTTGTCCTTCTGGTACTTGCCCACGCTCAAAAACATCTTCTTTAAGCTTTAAAGCTTCACTCCGGGCCTCTTCACCAGCAATTTTGACCGCCTTCCATACTGCCATGGGGCTTACTGTGGGAGCCAGGTAGCTTAAAACTTTGGCAGCACGCCGAAAAGGCATCTCCGTGGCCAGTTCCAGGGCTAACTCCTGCATCCGCTTGCTCATCCGCTGATGCGGTTCTATACCCAAAGCTTTGTCCAGCAATATGATATACTCGCCAGAATTAGTCTTGTACAACCTGCGCTTAATCTTAAGCTCACCTATACAGGTTATTAAACCCCGTTCACGAAAGCCTACAACCTCCAACGATGGGTCCTTTTCAGCTAATAGCCGACGGTCTATCTCTTCTAAAGCAAAGCTAAGAAGCATCGCTGCTGCCTTTTGAGTTAACCGGTGTACTTCCTCCTCTAACTGGGTAAAATCTCTTGCCACTTTTAAAATTTTAAAAATTCCTTCTGCTAAAAAGAGGACTATCAATACTATCTGTCGAATATTAAACATGAGACCTCCGCTCCTTTCAGACTCCATTCAGGGAGTTGTGATATTTTCACTTGGAGGTCTCTTTTCTTCATCTCCCCCTTAAATTCCTCCAATCACCTACTAAAAGTTTACACTACCGCAAAGGCCGGTCAGCGCAGGTCATTGACGCTTTTCCCCTTCCTCAGTTCCTCCAGGATTTTAACGAAATATTCCGGAAGAGGGGCCTCAAACTCCACATATTCTCCCCTGCCGGGGTGCAAGAACCCCAGTATTTTCGCGTGAAGGACCTGGCCGGGCAGATTTACCCCGCGCCTTTTCCTCCCGTACACCGGGTCTCCTAAAACCGGACGGCCGATGTATGCCATGTGGACCCTTATCTGGTGGGTTCTCCCCGTTTCCAGGGTTGCCTCAATGTAAGTGGCATCCCTGAACCTTTCCAGGACTTTAAAGCAGGTCACTGCCCGGCGGCCGCCCTTTTCAACTACGGCCATTCGTTTTCTGTGTACCGGATGCCTTCCTATGGGAGCGTCTATCTTCCCCGAATCCTCCTCAATAACCCCGTCAACTATGGCCGCGTAAACCCTTTTTATATCATGGGCCTTCAGCTGCTCTGACATGCTCTCATGGGCCCTGTTGTTTTTTGCCACCACCAGGGCGCCTGAAGTGTCTTTGTCAATCCGGTGGACGATACCGGGCCTTATGACTCCGTTTATATCCGAAAGATTGTCGCCGCAATGGCCAAGGAGGGCATTTACCAGCGTACCCGAGTAGTTTCCCGCCGCCGGATGCACCACCATGCCTTTGGGCTTGTTAACCACCAGGATGTCACCATCTTCATACAGAATGTCCAGCTCAACCTCTTCGGGTGTAACGTCCAGCCTCCTGGCCTCCGGAACAGTCACATGGACCAGGTCGCCTTCCTTCAGCCTGGTATTGGCCTTAACCCTTTTCCCCCCTATGGTCACAAAACCGTCTTCTATGAGCTTTTGTACATATGTCCTGGATATGTCGCTCAGCTTCTGAGCCAGCCATGAGTCCAGCCTTACACCGGATTTGTCCGCAAGAAGCTCCAGTTCCCTCATTGCCATCATGCCTTCTCCTGGTATATGAAAAACAAGTAATAGGCAAGCATGCAGGTACCTATAAAAATGAAGGTGTCGGCAACATTAAAATTGGGGAAAATAACTCTTACGGGAGGGATGTAGATAAAATCCACAACCTCCCCTTTTCTAAAAATCCTGTCTATAAGGTTTCCTATGGCTCCTCCCAATATGCAGGACAGGGACAGCCTCAAAAAGGTATGCCTGTTTTTCACAAGGAAATAGCAAATGACCGCGGAAGTCAGTATGGTCATGGGGATGAAGAAGAGCCGGCCGTTTTGGAAAATCCCCCATGCGGCTCCCGTATTCCTGGAAAGGGAAATATATAACAGTCCGTTAATAATCCTGTGCATACTGCCTTCTTCGATATGGGTTACAATCAGGTATTTGGACACCTGGTCCAGAAGCACGATAAAAGCAATCATTAAAAACCACGTCATATTCTTCGCATCCACATCCTTTTAATTAATTACTTATCTGGTCCTCGCCCAGGACATACCAGGAGGTCAGGCCGTCATAGCGGTTCCAAACATTGGCCTCGATTTTGCCCTTTATTCTCCTGTTGTACAGGGTGTATTCGGCGTTGAAGTACAGTCCCGCATAGGGCACCTCGTCCTCTATAACATCCAGCACTTGAGCATAAAGCATTTTCATCTCCTTTTCATCCCTTGACAGCTGTATCCCGCTTAAAAACCCATCCACAAGCTCGTTCCTGTAACCGGCCACATTCTTGCCATAATTGGCCTCATCTGATGAGTAGGCAAAGGTCAAATCGGGAACAAGGGCCAGCCTGTACCCTATCAAGGCCATTTCATAATTTCCCGAGTTTACTTCTTTTAAAAGCGTGTCTTTGGAAACTTCTTTAATTTTAAGCTCAATACCCAGCTCTTTCAGCTGGGCGCCGATTTCTTTAGCAACCTTACAGCGGATTTCATTGTCTTTGCTTACAATCAGCTCTAACTCAAGTCTTCTCATTCTTCCTCCGATGCTTTTCCTGTACACCCCGTCTTCTTTCTTCCATCCGGCAGCTTCCAATTCTTCCGTTGCCTTTTCCCTGTTTTCGTCGTATATCCTGAACTCCGTTCCTTCCAGTACCCATGAGTTTGGGTGTACCGGGAAATCGGCAATGAAAGCTTCCCCTCCCAGAATATTTTCAACTATCCAGCTCCTGTCTATGGCATAGGCTATGGCCTTCCTTACATGCTTATCGCTCAGTATGGGGTCATCCAGGTTAAAGGCTATGCACTCAAAGTTCCTGCCCGGAAAGCGCCTTACCAGAAAGCTTTCACTCAAACCCTCCCGGTTCGTTTCCGCCCCTTCATGAAAATACAGGTCAATCTCTCCCATGCCCAGGGCTTGCTTTGCCGTTTTTGCGTCCCTAAAGATTCTCACCGATATGCTGGGAATGTACGGAACAGCCGCGGTATTGTCCTGGACGCCCCGGTTCCACCAGTTGTTGTTAACAACCAGTTCAACGCTTTCTCCCTGGCTGTATGACAGGAACCGGTATGGCCCCGTTCCTACGGGGTGCATGTTGGGAGAAGAAGACCTGTCCAGTATGTCAATTCCTTTAAAGTACTCCTTCTTCAAAATGGGAAAGGACATTAAGCCGGGAATCAGGGAATCGGGCTTCTTTAAATAAACTCTTACCGCGCCATCCCCCACGGTTTCGCATTTCTCAATATTCCGCACATTAGCTTTGTAAACGCTGTCCAGGGCGGGATTCTGGATGACCTCTATGGTGAACTTGACGTCCTCTGGGGTAAAAGGGCTTCCGTCGTGCCAGAAGACGTCCTTTCTTAAACGAAAGGTCCACACCTTCCCGTCCTCTGAGCATTCCCAGCTTTCGGAAAGGGCGGGTGCAGGTCTTTGGTCTTTCCCTACCTTTACAAGCCCTTCAAAGACAAGGCCGAGAAACTCGCTTACATACCTGTTCTTCGTCAGGATTGGGTTAAGGGTGTCCGGCTGGGTTGAGAAAAGCTTTAAAGTGCCGCTTTTAATCGGCCCGATGTCCTCTATGTCCGAGTAATCAACCCTTCCGTTTAAGCCTTCCAGGCCGCCGACATTCCCCTGGTTTGAGTATGCCGCACATCCTGAAAGCAGCGCAGTTAAACCGGCGGCAAGGGCCAAAAGCAAAAAAATACGCTTCATCGTGTCTTCCCCTTGACTACAAAATCTGGATAATGGCTGCCATGCTTCCCGTCCTGCCTTTTTCAGCCCTGTGGGAGAAAAACAGGTCCCTTCTGCAGCTGGTGCAGACATTTGCAGTCACTATTTTCTCTTCCTTTACTCCTGCCCGGGCAAGGGTCTCCTTTATTATTCCCGCCAGGTCAATGTTCCATTTTTCATCCCCGGACCTCAGGCAGTATTTTTCGCTCCAGTCCATCCGGGATACAAATTCATCATAAACTTCCCGGCCCACCTCAAAACAGCACTGTCCGATGCAGGGTCCCAGCGCTGCTTCCAGGTCTCCGGCTTTTACGTCAAAATGAGCGGCCATTTCCCTTACCGCCGCCCGGGCTATCTGTTTTACGGTTCCCCTCCAGCCGGAATGGGCCAGCGCCGCAGCATTTTTAACAGGGTCATAAAAAAAGACCGGCACACAATCGGCGTAGAAGGTCACCAGGGCTACCCGGGCCTCATTGGTCATCAGCCCGTCGCACTGGCCGATGGTGTTTTCCCCTGTTATACCGTTCCCCCGCTCCCGCTCTCCAACACACTTTACCACGTTTCCATGCACCTGGTCGGAAAACACCATGTGGCGGTAATCGATGCCCAGGGCTTCCGATACCAGCATGAAGTTTTCCATCACATTCTCCCTTAAATCTTCCCTTTTAAAGCCCAGGTTTAAGGAACTGCACTCACCGCCGCTCACGCCGCCTCTTCTTGTGGTAAAGCCATGAACGATGCTGTCACTGTATTGGGCCAGGTTCTTAAAGCGGATGTATTCCACGCCATTGGATGCAACCACGTATTCAATGCCTTGGTCCATTTCCCGATTAGACTCCTCCACCAGCTTTCACCATTAGAATAATATCATAGAGTAACATCCCTCTCAATATGGCTTTTTAATCCCATCCCGGATGTTTCAGGGATAGTTCTGAAAACAGGTTAAAAAAAAAGCATTTATTTATGCTTTTTGGAAGGAAAACAAATTAGATATTTTAAATTTAATTATGCAGACTGTTAACGCCTTGGTTCAACTATTAATTTTATTGCGGTCCGCTCTTCTCCGTCAATTATTACATCTGTGAAAGCAGGTATGCAAATCAGTTCGATACCTGAAGGTGCCACAAAGCCTCTTGCTATAGCCACAGCTTTAACTGCCTGATTCAACGCTCCCGCACCTATGGCCTGAATCTCAGCTGAACCTCTTTCCCTTATCACCCCTGCTAAAGCCCCCGCAATGGAATTTGGATTGGATCTTGCTGAGACTTTTAATACATCCATCCTGTTTTACCCCCCAACAGTTTATGCTAATATAATTCTACAAAAACTAATAAAATCCTTTTTTTCAAAGGCAAATAGTAAATATTTTACTGGGAAATTATTCTGGATATCCTTTCTATCTTTAAGGTCCTGCCGTTTTTCTGATCAATCTCCAGCATTACGGCGTTAATCTGGAGCCTTCCCTTTGCCGGGTCAAACCTCACCGGCATTTGGGTTAAGAACTTTTCCACTACCTGCTCCCTGTCAATACCCAGGATCCCGTCATAAGGCCCCGTCATGCCCACGTCGGTAATGAAACCGGTTCCACAGGGCAGTATCCTTTCATCCGCCGTCTGGACATGGGTGTGGGTGCCAAGAACGCAGCTCACCCTTCCGTCCAGATACCAGGCCAGGGCACCCTTTTCCGATGAAGCCTCGGCGTGCATGTCTACAATGATGACACTGGTCTGGCCCGAAAGCCTTTCTATTTCCCTTTCAGCAGCCTGAAAAGGGCAGTCCGCCGCTTCCATGAACACCCGGCCTAAAAGGTTAATGACCCCTATTTTCCCGGCGCTGCCGGAAATAACCGCCGAGCCCCTGCCGGGCAATTGCCGGGGCAGGTTGGCCGGCCTTACTATTCTCGGGTCGCTGTCGATGAAGTTCAGTATTTCATTCCTGGCCCACACATGGTTACCCATCGTTATGGCGTCAACACCGGTTTTGTATATCTCCTGGGCCACTACATAGGTAATGCCTTTGCCGCCGGCGGCGTTTTCACAGTTGGCTATGCAAAAGTCGAAGGGCATTTCCCTCTTAATCTCCGCTATGGCAGCCTTTGCCGCCCTCCTCCCCGGGTTTCCCACTACGTCCCCTATGAAAAGAATGCGCATAA
>JAKORA010000332.1 GCA_029778075.1 Bacillota bacterium
CCCTTGTAAAACACCGGTTTTTCTACGCCGTGGCACGCTCGTCGGTACATTTCCGCTTCCAGGTTGTCCAACAATATCGCCTGTGCGTCCTCTTCAAAGGCCTTCTTGTACACGGGATCAGACTTCATCCAACTGTAATGGGTGAAACGGCTTATGCCCGCGCCGGCGGCGGCAAGTGAAACGTTTCCGCAGTCGGTATAGAGCTCAAGGAACCGCCTCTTTTTTTTGTGTGAAATATGTGCGAAGGGCGACGCATCCTGCCCTTCTCTCTCCCTGCTGCCAAGGCCTTCTTCTCTTCTCTCCTCCTCCTCATGCCTCTCACAACCCTCCTCAGGGGCTTGAGAGGCTTGTTCTTTTTCTTCTTCCCTGTATATATGTGTATCTTTCATCTTCCTCGCTCCTTCATTCTTTTTTTTGTGCCTTCCGCGAAAAACTTAGCATTTATGCGAAATAATACAAAATACTACGAATTAGTAAGCTAATTTATTTTTGCCCGTATAAATCACGCACACCCGTGCAAAATGACACTTTACAATGCTATCACAAACGTGATAGTATATACTTGCTCACCAACAACCCGATTTGTGAACTATTAAAGCAGCCGGTAACGGCTCAGTATTAAAGGAGGTTACACAATGAGATTATATTTTCAATGCGGAAAAAAGCGAATTGCAATTGATACGGAGCAAAAGGCATATTCAACAAATTATTTCTTCTTAGGCGGCTGGAAGGAATATATTAAAATCAATGAAGCCGCCTATCGTGAAATTATGAATCAATGCATACAAAACGGCTATAAATCTAAATAGCCCTAGCCCAAACCGCCTGACGAGCCGCCTGGCAAGCGGCGAAACTCCCCTTGCGGGAGTCGCGGAAAGCCCGGTTCTCGGCCATGTGCCCGAAATTCTGGCCGGGTTCCGCAGGTGCAAAAGTGAAGAAATACGATGAAACTGTTCTCCAGGCGGCGTATGAGTATATACGCCGCAGGGAGAGGGCCACACACCCCGACGGCAGCTTTGACCGTGGGGGACGCTGGTACCCCTCCGAAGCGGAAGAGAGGCCATGCTGTGATCACATCCGCCGCCCATCACGGGCATGGCCTTACTCTCTTATGACGCACTGCAGGACCCTCCCCCATGTGGCCGCCCTTTACGGCGTTGACCCCCGCGAAGTGCGCCGGGCCGTCCGTGACGAAGCCTGGAAGGTTCTCCAGGCGCAGGAGGTGCTCGCGAAATGATTACCGCGCTATCTGTTGCACTCCAGGCCGGGACCCCGATCCTGGCCTGGGGGCCTCC
>JAKORA010000333.1 GCA_029778075.1 Bacillota bacterium
CAAGAAATATAGGGGTAAGGAGCGTCAGGTCATTAGGCTATAGGATAGTACAGGCTGAGGCCAACGGCGGGGTACGATTCCACGAATTGCTTCAGGAGTACCTGCCGAAGAAGGTGAGGCAGTCATGAGAAGGCTGAACCTTATTATCCCAAAAACCATAGACACAGCAATAAAAAGTGTGTTCATTGAGATTCAAAACTGGGCAAACAACATAAGGGAAATCTCCCCTGATCAGTTAAGTGGGGATATTCCTGTTGATAAACTGAAGCTTTATAGGGGAATGTTCTCCCCAAGCCTAGTAGACTTCGGTGAATGGTATATACCGCTTGCGCTACCGGCGGATGATTATATCTCCTTTGATACAGAATTCTCCCGATGTTCGGGGTTGTTTTTATTTGATCCGGATAATTTTCCGCCTGGAAAGTGGTACTTCGAGGCATCTATGGCAATATCAAATGCGTCTAGCTATATCTATGTGAGGTTGCAGAGAGACGGGAGTACAATTGTTACGCTATCCCGTACCGGCAGTACAGAGATGCAGGTAGTTAGATCGGGGGTGCTGAATATGCCTACAGTTCCGGCAAACCTGTATGTAGAGATGAGGACAAATAACACACAAGCACAGGCTAGTTTTGGCGGGGCCAGACTGGTCTTTGTGCCTGATTAAAGGAGGGGTGTAAGTTGTTTAAAAATTTATTAAAAAAAGCTAAAAAGGGCGTTAAAAAGGTAACCGGCACTGTTAAAAAAGCAGTGCAAGCGGCGAAAAATCCAGCGGTAAAAAAGGCAGTTACAAAAGCGGTCCTAAAAGTGCCAACAAAACCAAAACCGCAACCAAAACCGCAACCAACAACAAGGCAGGTAACCACAGCGGCTGCTAAAGCTGCGCTAGGCAAATTAGTGGATATTATTAGCCGTCCATCCAGTGCTTTATTGAGTGCGGCTAAACATTCCGCTGAAATGGAGAAGGAGAAACCCGGTTCTTCCTGGTCTCTTGCAGGGTTGAAAGGTGGAGCGCAGGCGCTTATGCGTGGTTTGGCAGGGAAAGAGAAAACCACAGGCCAGGAGTATCTTGCAACAAAAGGGATGAAGCCGGGTATTATACGGTCTGCTGTGGGTACTGCGCTTGACATAGCAACTACTCCGGGTGCTGGAACCTTAGCCAGGACCGGCGCAGCAGCAGCAAGGGCAGGAGCATCCAGGTTATTGCCTAGAGTCGGATCAGCCGGTGCTATGTATGTACCGGCAGCAGGTGCAGTAGGGGCAAGAACCGGCGCAACTGCTGCGGCAAGGGCTGGTACAGCAGGAAGGGCAGCGCTACCAGCCGCAACTGAAGCAGCACAAGCAGCCAGGGTATCAGTCCAGCCA
>JAKORA010000030.1 GCA_029778075.1 Bacillota bacterium
TTAACCAAGTATAAATAGTATTAGGCGACATTTCATGCCTGCGGGCTACCAAGGCAACGTTACCTGTTTCCTGGCACTCTTTTATAATTAATTCCTTGAGCTCATCGCTGTATTGCTTTTTTTTCATGAAAACCTACCCCCTATTAACTATGTTAACGTATTAAACGTACTTTCTCCAAATACATTAGGGGGCTATATAGAAACAACCCGCAGGAAAAGCAAAGAAAATAAAAAACCTCGCAATTACCCGCGAGGCCAAAAGATGAAATCCGGAAGGGGCATGAACCCTGGAGTCTCCCCACCCTGGAGACGATCTTGCCTGTTTTTTATTAAACTCGCCTGTTAAAATATTTCCCGGTGGAACCCTTGTAAGACACCCTTTCAAGAAGCACATTTTCCATCTGGATAAATAGCCTGGTTCTGGCCAGGGAAAAAATCGTCAGCGCTACCCAGATAAGAACAAAGGACACCAGGTGAACTCTGTTAAAGGGCTCATGGAAGAGAAAAACCCCTATAACCAGCGCAATGGTGGGGGAAGTATACTGCAGAAACCCTATATTTGACAGCGGAAGGCGTTTGGCGCCACCGGCAAATAAGATTAGCGGTATTGCCGTCACGACACCCGCCCCGGCTAAAGTCAGGGAAACGCCCGGATTATTCAAGGCGAAGGCGCCAACCCCGCTGCTATGCGCATAGTAGAGGTAGAGCAGGGCAAAGGGAGATATAAACAGTGTTTCCACGGCAATTCCCGTGACGGCGCTGAGGTGAATGATTTTTTTACTTAAACCATAAAGGCCAAAGCTCATGGCCAGGACCAGAGCAATCCAGGGAACGCTCCCGAAGTGCAAGGTCATATTCAACACGCCAACGGCGGCAAGCACAAAGGAAACCATTTGCCAGAGGGACAGCTTTTCCCTTAAAACAATCACTCCCAGCAAAACGCTGACCAGGGGATTTATATAATATCCCAGGCTTGTTTCAATAATATGGTCATTGTTTACAGCCCAGATATAGGTCAACCAGTTTACGCTGATTAATCCAGACGCAAGAAAAATGCCGGAAAAACTTTTTATACTGGAAAATATTTTGCGCAGCTCACTTAAAAAAACCCCAAGCTTTTTAGTAACTAGTATAACCAGGGCCATAAATACAAAACACCAGGCAACCCGGTGTGACATGATCTGCAGGGCTGGTACCTGGTCAACCAGTTTCCAGTAGATTGGAAATATACCCCATAAAATAAAGGCGCCGGCAGCAGACAAAATTCCTAAAAATTGCTCCCCTGGTTCAAACTTCACCCCAACATCCTCTTTCATCATAATACCCTCGGTGAATTCTTTTCCAAGAGACACCTTATAATTACCTGTCACTGGCACACACCACTCTTCTTTCGACATCAGAGGGAAATGTCCTGCTGCTTCTCTGGAAGAGAGCATACAGGAGGACAGTATCTCGCCTTCTTCCTACAAAAAAGCTTCCGGAGAAAATCCCGGAAGCCTTTAATTTATCTGGCGCGCCCGGAGAGACTCGAACTCCCGACACGCGGTTTAGGAAACCGCTGCTCTATCCACCTGAGCTACGGGCGCACAATAAGCAATAAACATATTACATTTTTTAAGTCAATTTGTCAAGGTACAGAAACTGGAACTCCACCTTTTTTCATTTCGCCTTGATTCGAGGTAATTTTTTTAATTTTGTCATTAATCGTGATAAA
>JAKORA010000334.1 GCA_029778075.1 Bacillota bacterium
ATTGAAGACTGGTCCAATGCCGCCGTCAGCATGCGCTACCTGGCCGGGGCGTTAAATCTGCCTTTTATGGCTATACGCTCCATGCTGGGCTCAGATATACTTAAATACAACAAAAGAATAAAAACTATCGATGATCCGTATGAAGGAAAACCAGTGGCACTGGTGCCTGCCGCCAAGCCAGATGTAGCCATAATACACGTCCAGCGCGCCGACGTCATGGGTAATGCCCAGGTCTGGGGCTTCACAGGCAATGATGAAAATAAAGTCCGGGCAGCCAAGCATACCATCATCACCTGCGAGGAAATCGTCTCCTCTGAAGAGATCAGGAGAAACGCCAATTTAACCATTATCCCCTTTTATTGTGTGGATGCGGTGGTCCAGGTGCCCTACGGGTGTCACCCACAGTCCTGCTACGGCTACTATGCTTACGATGTGCTCTTCTGCGGGGAGTATCACCAGGCCAGCAGCACCCGCGATGGGTTCCTGCAATGGCTGGATACCTATGTATACGGATGTAAGGACCACTGGGACTACTGTGCGAAGGTGGGCTGGCACCGGCTGCGTAAACTGACCTACCTGGAACGCCAATTTAACTGCATTCGTGCCTAACATTAAAGGAGAGGTGAGCCGTCTTATGAAGGAACGTAGCTATACACCGGGTGAAATGATGGCGATTATGACCTGTAAAGAATTTAGGGACTGGGAAATCGCCTTTGTAGGCATCGGTATTCCCCTGATAGCCGGAATACTGGCCAAGCGTTTCCATGCTCCGCATTTAAGTCTGGTTTACGAATCCGGCTGCATCGGACCTGAAAAATTGAGAGTTGATTTTAACGTTGGAGACTCCTCGGCCGCTGACTATGCCTTGAGCCTTACTTCTGAGTGGCGTGTATTCGGAGATCTGCAGCGCGGGTTTTACGACGTGGGGGTCCTGGGTGCCGCCCAGATCGACCGCTTCGGGAACCTGAATACTACCGCTATTTTCGGGGATAGGGATTACTTTACACCTCTAGTGCGCCTGCCCGGCAGCGGTGGTGGTAACGATATCGGTTCCTCGGTAGGACGTGTAGTTGTAATGATGCGGCTGGGGAGAAACCGTTTTGTAAAAAAGGTGGATTATCTGACCACACCGGGCTTCTTGGACGGCAGCCCGGGAGCACGGGAACGGGCTGGGTTGCTTGGTAATGGCCCCTCGGCAGTGGTTACCGACAAAGCCCTTTTCTATTTTGATCCCTCAACAAGGGAGATGTACCTGGACACCCTCTACCCCGGAGTAACACTGGAGGAGGTTAGAGCTTCAGTCGATTGGGAGCTCAAGATTGCCGAAAACCTGAAGACAGCGCCCCCCCCTACTGAGGCGGAACTAAACGCTTTAAGGGCTGCGGACCCCGCTAACCTGATTATGGGCGGCGTCAGCGAGCGGGAGAAACTTGACGGAATCGACGCCTATGTTAACCTGACCTTAAACTACGCCCGAAAATAATACGTAACAACAAGACTACGAAAAGCGGGAACTGGTAAGGCGAAAAGCTTTACCAGTTCCCTTTTAAAAGATGAATGGGTTTTATCTCATGCCGGGAAAGCCCTGCTGGCGAAGGGCCTCATAGAGGGCAACGGCAACTGCGTTGGAAAGATTCAAAGAACGCGGTATCCCCTCAATCATGGGGATCCTTACACAATTGTCGCCCCATTTCTCCAGTAATTCTGCAGGGAGTCCTGCCGTTTCCTTGCCGAAAATCAGGAAATCATTGGACAGGTAGCTTATTTCTGTATATCTTTTTTTACCCTTGGTGGTAAAAAAATAATAGTTACCGCCCCTGTTAAAGCTTAAAAAATCGTCAAAACCCTTGTAGTGGAATAAGCGTAGATGTGGCCAGTAATCGAGTCCGGCCCGGCGCAAATAGCGATCTTCCAGGGAAAAGCCCAGTTTCCCGATAAGGTGCAACGTCGCTCCGGTCATCACACATGTCCGGGCAATATTTCCTGTATTCTGGGGGATTTCAGGTTCGACCAGTACCACATGCATTAGTTAATCCTCCCGGCGGGCAACGCAGAATATATTTCGATCCTGCGCTGACGGTTTTTCCAGGCTGAAAGCTCTGTAGCTGGCTTCCAACTGCCAGCCGCTCCGGGCAAGCAGGGGCTCGAGCTCCTCAAGGGAATAAGAGCGTTCCCTGTGCTCCTCGCGTATCCTGGTATATAACCCATTACCCTCGTGGATAAAAGCCGTCAGCTTTATTTTCCATATTTTATCTCCCGGCTCCAGGCAACTCTCCCAGACCAGGGTAAACTCCTCATCTTCCAGCCAGGAAATTTCGGGCGAAGTGCTGGCAGGCAGCTTCTCTACCCGGTTAATGTTAAAAATAAAATATCCTCCCGGGCGTACAGCAGAACGTATGGCGGTAAAAGCGTTTAACAAATCCCTTTCGTTAAGCAGGTAGTTCAAGCCGTCTTGATAGAGCACCGCCACATCTGCAGAAAAGGGCAGCTTAAGGGTGCGCATATCCTGCTGGTAAAAGTCTATTTCCAGGCCCATTTTTTCTGCCTTTTGCCTGGCCGCCTCCAGCATTTCTGCGGAGATATCCACCCCGCAAACGCTGTAACCTCTTTGGGCCCACGGCAAGGTAGAATTACCGGTTCCGCAGGCCAGATCGAGAACTTTCCGGCATGGTTCTATTTTAAAATACCCGAATAGCTGCTCCAGGTAGTCAGCCCACTCCTGGTAATTTACACCACTCAACAGGTAGTCGTAGATGCGGGCCAGTCCTTTGTAGGGCTGCTGCATGCTTGCCTCCCCAAGATAATATGGAAATGGAGCAGCGATTGCTGTAGGCGAGAGCAACTTGTGGAGCGAAGTCAAAAAGTTCACGGCGAAGCGAAGGCCGGAGACGACCCTGCCGACATGGACGTCGGCAGCCGGCCTCTGACCATGGATGGGAATTGGCCGGGTAGGTCGGCGGAGGCCTGAGCAAGCCGTAGAACTTTACGAGCGGAACTCGGAGCTCCGCCCACAGCAAATCGCTGCTTCCATTATTATTGGAAATAACTACTGTTCGTCATCGGGCTCCTGGCGGTTATTATGATCTTTGCTCTCGCTGTTTTGAGTATCTGCCTTTTCCCGTTCACCTGATTGTTTGCCCAGTGCTTCATGGAATTCCCTTAATTTTTTCTCGACGAGATAATTAATTGTCCCCTCGGGATATTTCCCGTCTTCACCCCGTTCGCCTGCCGGTATCCCCGTCAGTATAGAGATACCCTCATCTACTGTTTTGACGGCATAAATATGAAATTTGCCGTCGCGGACAGCCTCCACGATTTCATCGTCGAGCATCAAGTTTACAATATTTTGATGGGGAATAATAACCCCCTGAT
Organism: Bacillota bacterium; assembly: GCA_029778075.1. Taxonomy (GTDB): domain Bacteria; phylum Bacillota; class Dethiobacteria; order DTU022; family UBA8154; genus UBA9862. The sequence continues at coordinate 3,373 of JAKORA010000334.1, forward strand.
CTCCGGTCAGGCCTTTAAGTTTGCAAGCGGCAAAAAAGCCTTCAATTTTTTGGGTAATACCCCCTACCGGTTGTATTTCACCTTTCTGGTTTACAGAGCCACTCACGGCAATGTTCTGCTTAATCGGGACGCCGCTGAGGCTGGAAAGCAGGGCATATAGCTCGGTGCTTGAAGCGCTGTCCCCGTCCACCCCTTCGTAGGACTGTTCAAAGCAAATACTTGCTGACAAGGTCAGGGGAATTTTTTGGGCATATTTCTGTCCCAGGTAGCCGCTAATTATCATAACACCCTTGTCATGAATGCGGCCACTCATCTTGCTTTCCCTTTCAATGTTGACAATCCCCCTGCGTCCCAGGAAGGTAGAAGCAGTAATACGGGAAGGACGGCCGAAGATATAGTCCCCCAGATTTAAAACGGCAAGGCCGTTAATCTGGCCTACTTTTTCACCTGACAAATCAAGTAGTATCTGTCCCTCCTCCACAAGCTCCAGAAGCTTTTTCTCATACTTGTCAGAGCGAAAAGTCTTTTCCTTAATAGCTTTTTCGACATGGCTTTTGCTTACATATCTGGCTCCTTCCATCCTGGCCCAGGCATCGGCTTCATAAAGAATCTCCACAATGTCGTTAAAGCAAGTGGTAAGCTTCTCCTGGTGATCCGCCAGGCGCGAGCTATATTCCATAACCCTGGCGACCCCCGAGCGGTCAAAGTGCTTTAAACCCTCTCTCCGGCAGTGATTGGAGATAAAATTGGCCATTTTGGCGATATTTTCTGCTGATCGTTCCATAACGGTATCAAAATCCGCTTTAACTTTAAACAGTTTGCGGAAGTCCTCGTCATAACGGTAAAGAAGCTGGTAAAGCAGAGGATTGCCGATCAGAATAACTTTAACATCCAGAGGAATGGGTTCGGGTTTCAAAGTGGACATGGCTAAAAGGGCATACTGTTCGCCAATGGTTTCTATGCGAATTTCTCTTGTCTTCAAAACGCGCTTTAAGGCCTCCCAGGACTGGAGATTGAGCAAAACATCGTTGGCCTGCAGTATCAAGTAGCCTCCATTAGCCCTGTGCAGCGCCCCGCTTCTAATCATTGTAAAGTCAGTGGTAATCATTCCCATCCTGTTTTCATGCTCCACCCGGCCGACAAGATTGTAGTAGGTGGGATTGGGCTCCACCACAACAGGGGCGCCTCCAGTGTCCCGATTATCAATAAAGAGATTGACGGCATACTTTTTCGCAGCAGCATCGGGCCCCCTCTTTAACCAGAAAAAGGGGAACTGTTTGTCGTCCTCCTCCTCATCTTTAAAATCACCCAGATTTTCCAGGACATCCGCTTTAAGTGCTTCCAGGTAACTTAAAACCTTGGGGAAATCCTTGTATTTTTCTTTTAACTCATCAATTAAATGCCCTACTGCCTGCAAGCCTGTTTGATATTCCAACTCCTTGAAGCGGTCTTTAATATTTTTTTCTTCGTTTTGAATAAGCCTGACGATTTCCATGGCTTTTAGCTGGACCTCGGTAGACTTTTTCTCCAACTCTTCTCTTTGTGATTGCTCCAGTTGGTTGTACTCCTCCTCGCTCATTTCCCTTCCCTCTTTTAGAGGTATAGTTAAAAAGCCTGTTCCGGTCTTTTTCAATACAAAACCATTTTCCTGGGCAACCCTGTTTAATTTCTCCACTAAAGCGCTCCTGATCTCCTGGAACTCTTTAAAAATAGCCCCTTTCTGCCTTTCGTACTCCTCTGATTTAAATACTTTAGGAATCTCTTCCTTTAATTCTTCCAAAAGATTGTCAATATCCCTGGCAAAGACGCTGCCTTTACCCGCCGGCAGGTTCAAGGCCATGGGTTCACTGGGATTTTTAAAGTTATAGAGGTAGCACCAGTCATCAGGAACAGGCTCCCTCTTGGCAACTTCCCGGGCAATGGAGTGGGCATAGCTGGTTTTTCCTGTTCCGGTAATACCGGTCATAAAAATATTGTAACCGTGCCTTTTAATATTCAGGCCGAAATTCATGGCCTTAACGGCTCTTTCCTGCCCGATAATATCTTCCAGCGGTTTTATCTCCTCAGTCGTTTCAAACTCAAACATAAGAGGGTCGCATTTTTTTACCAGTTGTTCAGCTTCCAGCCTGCTGTGCACCTTTTTCTCCTCCTTCCGGTACGTTCTATGCTTTACTAAATTTAAGAGTGTCACTTTAACTAACTAATTTTCTTTTTTCTTTCCTTATTTTCCTGTCAGAAGCAGAAAATTTTTATTTAGTTTCTCCTGAAAAATTGTTCTTTGAAAACTATATCTATAACCAATAACCTACAATAATCATATTCGAAGCTATTACCTACCGGATATTGCTAATTTACTATGCCAGTTGGGCAATCCTTTGCAAAGGATTTTGCCGGCAGACTGGCAGTGAGCCTTATCTAACACGGTACTCGAAGCACAACCCTTCTATGAACCGCAGTCTGCAAATATGATCCGGGAAAGGTAACTCTTTCTAGCAGTCGAGCTGTCAGGCTTGACATTCTACAATCAAAGTTATAGAATCGAGCATGAGATCAGTTAACTTAAGCTTGCAAAAGGTACCCTATTTAATACTGTCGCTGATCTCCTAAACCGGAAGTTTTTAAAAGGAAAGAGGTCTTAAATAGTTAACCCTGAAAAACACCTTATAAAATTCCTGAAAAATAGAAATGTTTGCCACCATATTATTTATGATGATGCAGGGAATACTACCGGTAGTGAATAATCAGCGGGATCTGGGACAAAAAGGAGAACGTTTGCCCATGAAGGAGTAACTATGAAGGAGGAGCAATTATGAAGTAGCAATTTAGGAAGCAATTATAAGGAGCAATGATGGAGCAATGATGGAGCAATTATGAGGAGCAACGAAGGGAGCAATTATGAGGGAACAATATTTGAGCAAACTGTTTAACCCAGAGAGTATTGCCGTAATAGGGGCTTCAAAGAAGCCGGAAAAAGTAGGATATGCCATCGTTAAAAATCTGCTGGAATGCGGCTATCCCGGCAAGATATATCCCATTAACCCACGGGAAGAACAGATTTTAGGGCTGCGCTGCTATAAAACGGTCAGTGAACTGTTATCCTCGAAGGAAAAAGGGGATCCCGTGGGTATAGATTTGGCTGTCATCGCCATCCCCGCTTCCAGGGTGCTGGAAGCTGTAAAAGAATGTGCCGGAAACAATATTAACCTGGTAATCGTCATTACGGCAGGTTTCAAGGAAACAGGCCCTGAAGGCCTGGAACTGGAAAAGAAACTAACAGCATTCTGTCATGAGCATAAAATACGCCTTTTGGGACCAAACTGCGTTGGAGTGTTGCATACCCATACTCCTATTAACGCCTCTTTTTCCAGGGGTTTTCCGCAAAAAGGGCATATCTCCTTTATTTCCCAGAGCGGCGCCATGCTTGTTTCCATTATCGACTGGAGCAAAACAGCCGGCCTGGGGTTTTCCCACTTTGTCAGCCTCGGTAACAAAGCCGATCTAAACGAGATAGACTTTCTCGAATATTCCGGTTGGGACCCGACCACCAGAGTAATTTTGTGTTATCTTGAGGAAATCGCTGACGGACCAAAATTTTTAGAAACGGCCAGCCGTATTTCCACCCGCAAGCCAATTATTGTCCTCAAAGCCGGCTCCAGTCCCGCCGGAGCAAGAGCCGCTACCTCCCATACAGGAGCCCTGGCCGGTTCCGATAGCGCTTATAACGCCGCCTTCAAACAAAGCGCCGTGCTTAGGGCCGAAAACATGGAAGAGCTGTTCGATATGGCTTTTGCTTTCGCCAACCAGCCCCTTCCCCAAGGTAACAGAATTGCTGTCGTAACGAATTCCGGAGGACCGGGCATTTTAACAACAGACTGTATAGAAAAGATGGGGCTGCATATGGCCCGCTTTACGGCGGAGACCTCCCAGCAGCTGAGAACTTTTTTGCCGCCCGAAGCCAGTATTTACAACCCGGTGGATGTCCTGGCGGATGCCCCGGCCGAACGCTACCGTTTTGCTCTGGAAAAAGCCCTCTCCGATCCACAGGTGGACGGAGTTATTGTTTTGCTGTGCCCGACGGCCACAACAGATCCCCGGGAAATAGCGCACAGTATCCTGGAAATAAGAAAAGAACTTCCGGAAAAACCGCTTCTGTCCGTTTTTATAGGCGGGAAGGAAATCCAGGAAGCACAAAACATCCTCAGGGAGGGGCGAATACCCTGCTATACTTTTCCGGAAAGAGCGGTTGCCGCCATGGCAGGCATGGTCAGGTACTATAGAAACAGTGCCGCGTTGCGTGAAAAAACAGAACTCCTAAAAAAGACAGCTAAAAAGGCGCAAAGGGAGCCGGAACCGCATTGCCCGGTATATAATACAGCGCAAGTTAAAGCCACCTTTTATGACGCGTTAAGAGAAAGAAGAGTGGTTCTCCTGGGACATGAAGGTATCAAGGTTCTCTCTGCGTTCAAAATCCCGGTGGCACCCATCAAGCTCGCCAAAGACGCAGAGGAGGCGGCACGGATAGCTGAAGAAGTGGGTTTTCCCGTCGTTCTCAAAATAGCCTCCCCCAAAATCCTACATAAGACTGACATTGGCGGGGTAGTTGTAGGGCTCGAAAACGGCAGGGAAGTAAAAAGGCACTTTGAAGAAATAATGCACAGGGTCCAGCGTTTTGTTCCTGATGCACCGTTTTACGGTATCGAAGTGCAAAAAATGATGCCTGCGGGAATGGAGATAATAATTGGCTCCTCTTATGATATTCAGTTCGGCCATTTGCTGGCTTTTGGACTCGGAGGCATATATGTAAATCTTTTCCAGGATTTTTCCCTACGGCTGACTCAAAACCTGGAGGAATCAGACATCGATGAAATGATTAAAGAAACTAAAGCTTACCGCCTCTTGCGAGGGTTCAGGGGAAGCAATCCCCTGGATATACAATCCTTAAAAGATACGCTTCTCAAGGCGGCACACCTGGTCACGACCTTCCCTGAAATCAGGGAGCTGGATATAAACCCTCTCCTTGTCTATGAAAAAGGGGTGTGTGCCGTTGATGTAAAAATTACTCTTTCTCATAATCTTGTGGATGATGTTCATCCGGTAGGGGAACGCGAAGAGCAATTAATCGAGCAATTTGCAGAAAGGAGGAGCTGACTTGCTACAAAAAATTTACTTAATGGGCCGATCAGGTTCCGGAAAAACTGCCGTCGCCCTGGGCCTCTCCCTGCTCTGGAAAGAAAAAGGGTTAAATGTTGCCTATTTCAAGCCAAAAACTACGGGACACAACCTGCAGCGCAATCAGGATCCCGACGCCATTCTCTTTAAACAGGTCTTGAACCTTCCCTGGGAACCGGAACAAATAGCCCCGTTAAATTTTGAATCCATCTATATTTTTGGAGCTTCAAACCACAATCGCCTGACAGTAGAAAAAATGGAAGCGAAATTAGAAGAAAATTTCAGGGATATAGGCGATAATAACGGGATCATGGTTATAGAAGGGGGGAGTTCCCCCTGTGCCGGAATGTCCCTTTCCCTTGATGACTTCAGCCTGGCTAAAAGATGGGAAGCCCCTGTAATTTTAATTTCCAATCTGAACAAAGACTATGACTTGGATCGCATCCTTTTTTACAACAACTTTATCCAAGCCAGGGGTCTTTATATTCTGGGGAACATTTTAAACAATCTTTCACCGGCGGCCCTCGATAAGGCCAGGAACATTTACCGTCCCTTACTGGAAGAAAAAGGCTATAAAGTGTTGGGTATAATCCCGGCACATCCTGCCATAACCTTTCCTACCGTAGCCGAGTTTCACGAAACGCTGCAAGGGGAGATCCTGTGCGGAGAAGAAAACATGGGGCTACCGGTAGAGGAGATTGTGGTGGGAACCATGACCATTGAAAGTGCCCTGAGGTATCTGCGCAGAGCTTTAAACAAGGCCGTTATTACCGGAGGGGATCGAAGCGACATGGCTTTGACAGCCCTGGAAACAAGCACTTCCGTCCTCATCCTTACAGGAGGTCTGCATCCCGATATCCGCGTAATTGCACGTGCCCGGGAGAAAGGTATCCCTGTGATCCTCGTTCATTTCGATACTTATACCACCATTGGGGCACTGCAAGGCATTGCCAGGCAGATTCGCCCCCAGGACAGCAGAACCATATCGCTAATCAAAGAAGAAGTGGCGCGTAATTGTTCTTGGGAAAAAATCGAGGAGGGAATAGAATCCTACAGTGTCTTTTCTTCTACTGAAAGAGGTGCTGAAGGACAGTAGAGGCTCAGGGAGCAGGAACTGCACAAGGGTTTTCTGGCCCGGCAAACCCGGCGACCATGCGCAATCAGCCGGTGATGGGTTTCGCTCCAGAGTTCCGGGGGTAATAAACGACAGATGTCTTCTTCCACGGCTAAAGGGGTTTTTCTTTTGCTCCACCCAAGACGCCGGCATAGACGCTGCACATGAGTATCCACGGCAAAGGCAGGAATACCAAAAGCATTGCTTAAAACCACATTCGCCGTTTTACGGCCCACCCCGGGAAGCGTCATAAGCTCTTCTCTCGTCCGGGGAACCTCGCCGCCGAATTTTTCACACAACAGGCGCGAGGTTTCCATAATTTGCCGGCTCTTTTGCCGGTATAATCCGCATCCTTTGATCGCTTTTTCCAGCCAGGCAACTCCCCGGTCCAAAATGTCACAGGGGCCTTTTATTTGCGAAAAAAGCCTTCCCGTAATCTTGTTTACCTGCTGATCCGTTGTCTGCGCGGAGAGTATTGCGGCCAGAAGCAGCTCAAAAGGAGTGTTATAGCGTAAGGCCGTTGTTGCCGCCGGGTATTCCTGCTCCAGGATTTGTAAGATCTTTTTAATGCTAGAAGGTTTTTTGTTAATATTATTTTCCAATCTTTCGAGCTCCCTTAATACCCCTTCCTTTTCCCCATCTCTTCGGCACAGGTATAATACCACTCTCCATAAGCAACTTGGTTTGCTCTTGAGCTCGTTTAATTTTTTGCAGGGCGGTTTGGTACACTGTTTCCCGATCCAGTTTCAGGCGGGCAACTCCTTCCGTAATAGCCTGCATAGCGGTGGCAGCGGCGACCCTGGGGTATACCTCCCGGTCATCCATAACCGGTAGTATTTTTTCCGGATTTAGTCTTTTTTCGGAGGCGCAAGCAGCCAGTTCCTTTGCCGCGGCTATGCACATGGTATCCGTAATAGTGCTGGCCTGAACATCCAGAACACCGCGAAAAATAGCAGGGAAACCAAGGGAATTGTTAACCTGATTGGGAAAATCGGAACGTCCGGTTGCTACCACGGCAGCACCGGCTTCCTTGGCCTCCCAGGGCCATATTTCCGGAACGGGATTGGCGCAAGCAAATACTATGGCGTCTTTGGCCATTGCCTCTACCCATTCTTTTTTAATTGTATCCGGCCCCGGCCTGGAAAGGGCGATTACTACATCAGCATCCTTCATGGCTTCCGGGATACCCCTGTACACCCGCCTGTGTTGCTAATCTCGATCATGTCGAGCTTCTCCCGGTGAGCTTCTGTAATATCGTTCCTGCCTTTATGCAGTATCCCCTTGCTGTCACACATAACAATATTTTTGCCGGGAACACCGGCAGCCAGTAAAAGGCGGGCGGTGGCAACATTTGCCGCACCCACGCCAATCATCGCTATTTTAACCTTCTCCAACTCTTTATCCACTATCTGCAAAGCGTTGAACAGCCCGGCTAAAGTAACACAGGCTGTCCTGCTGATCATCATGCCACACAGGGATATGGCACTCCCGGCGCAGCCGCTCCAGGATGTAAAAACATTTGGGGCTGGCAATATCCTCCAAATTGATACCGCCGAAACTCGGCTGCAACATTTTCCTTACGGGCTTGAATAGCCCGGCAGGGAGCCGCCACCCCCGGAGTATACCATACGGCGAAATCATGGTAATCATGGACGGCAGCCTTCAGGGTTACCTCCACCTTACCCTGGTAAAAAGGATGTAATTTCATGGCCTCTTCAGCAGGTTTCTCTGCATTGGCCAACAACTCCTCCTTATTCAAGGGCCTGACCTCCCCTCTGTCTTAAAAATTAATCCCAAGAACCAATACTTAACGATGTTTATCTTTGCTCTTACTGCTCCAGATTATATTTCTTACGTCCCTCTTCATAGAGATCGCCGCCGTAAGCATCATTAATGACAATAGCCGGGAAATCTTCCACGACAAGACGGTAGATGGCCTCCGTCCCCAGTTCGGGATAGGCCACGACCTCCGCCTCCTTAATAGCCTTGGACAGCAGGGCTCCGGCACCCCCTGTAGCGGCAAGGTATACCCCTTTGTAATCTTTTAAAGCCTGGCGGGTGGACTGATTACGGCTCCCCTTGCCCATTAAAGCCTTGACGCCGCAGCGCAGCATAGCGGGAGTATAGGCATCCATCCTGCCGCTGGTGGTAGGACCGGCAGAACCGATAACCCGCCCGGGGGGAGCCGGAGTTGGCCCAACATAGTAGATGATCTGTCCTTTTAAATCGACAGGCCATGGCTCTCCTCTCGCCAGCAACTCCGCCAGCTTCTGGTGGGCAGCGTCCCGGGCGGTATAGACCACTCCGGAGACAAGAACTTTATCGCCTGCTCTCAATTTCAAAACATCTTCGTCGGACAAAGGGGGGTTGATCCTTTTTATCTCCATCCAACCGGAGGCCTCCTTGAAAATAGTTAAATAATGCGTTCAACATGGCGGCTGGCATGGCAGTTTATATTAAACGGCTACCGGCAAGCTCGCAATATGGCAGGGAAAGGCTTCGATGTGCACTGCCAGGGCTGTAAAGCGCCCGCCAAATCCCTGGGGCCCGATCCCCGTCCTGTTTATTTTTTCCAGAAGCTCCATTTCCAGGCCGGCATAGAGCGGATAATATAATTATGATAAGCAGGAGAGGAGAACAATACTGTCGAATACAACCAGTGTTCTGTTAATCCATTCCCCTGAAAATATTTTTTGGAAGGATGATATGCCATGCCCGTTTTACAAAATCTGATGGAAGAAACCGTTTTCCAAGCTATTCAGGAATTGGCCGCTCAAAATGTCTGCACCTGTGAGCAATGCCGTCTGGATATTGCCGCTATCGCGCTGAACAGCCTGCCTCCCCGTTATGTGGTCACACCCAAGGGGGCATCCTATGCGCGGGCCGATCTCCTGGAAATGCAAAAATATGTTGATGTTATCGGTGCCGTTACCAAAGCAATCAAGCTTGTTAAAGAACACCCCCGTCACAATATAAAACCAGTTAAGAAATCAGGCTCTTAAAGTCGTCTTCAGTAAGAATTTTTATACCAAGCTCCCGGGCTTTTTGCAGTTTGGAACCCGGGTTTTCGCCTGCCAGAACATAATCTGTATTTTTACTGACGCTTCCGGTTACTTTTCCTCCTTTGGCTTCAATGAGCAGTGTGGCCTCTCGGCGGGTATAGTCTTTTAATGTACCGGTCAGGACAAAGGTACAGCGTTCTAAAGCTCCTTTCTTTTCCTCCTTTTCCGGCTCTTCTTTAAAATTGACCCCCGCATCTTCCAGTTTTTTAATAATTCTTTTAGTTTCTTCCTGGCTAAAAAAATGTTTGATCGAGGAAGCTATTTTGGGACCGATCTCCTCCAGCCCGGTTATCTCCTCTTCAGGTGCGGCGGCAATCGCCGGCAGGCTCTTAAAATGATTCGCCAGTATGCGGGCCGCCCTCTCCCCTACAAAACGGACTCCCAGAGCAACCAGCAATTTATGCAGGGGGTTCCCCTTGCTCTTGTCCAGGGCTTCAAGAAGGTTTTCCGCTGATTTTTCTCCCATGCGCTCCAGTTGCACCAGTTTTTCTCTGCTTAATGTATATAGATCGCCGACATCTTTTACCAGACCGGATTCGTAAAGCTGTCGCGCCAGGGATTCGCCCAATCCGGAGATATCCATGCCGTTTCGGGAGGCAAAGTGGATGATTCTTTCGATCAACTGCGCCGGGCAGGCCGGATTTAAGCATCTCCAGGCCACCTCACCGCTTAACCGCTGCAAACCCTTCCCGCAGGAGGGGCACAATTGCGGCATGCTAAAAGCACGTTCTTGGCCTGTTCTCTTCTCCTTAATTACCTTTACAACCTCGGGGATCACATCACCGGCTTTATGCACGACAACTTCATCACCGATCATTACCTCTTTTTCCTTTAAAACATCCTCGTTATGCAGGCTGGCCCGCTTGACTACGGAACCGGCCAGGAGTACCGGTTCAAGAATGGCAACCGGTGTGATGGCACCTGTACGCCCCACGTTCACCTCAATATCTTTTACCCGCGTAACCGCTTCTTCCGCCATAAATTTATAGGCAACGGCCCAGCGCGGCGCCCTGCTGGTACTGCCCAGTTGTTGCTGATAATGAAGTTCATTGACCTTTAAAACCACACCGTCTATATCATAAGGCAGCTCATGACGCCTGGATTCTATATTACGATAGTAATCCATAATCTGCTCCACGTCCGTTAAGAGGGAAACGAGGGGATTAACCTTGAACCCCAGCTCCTTTAGATACTGGAGCGTATCCCAGTGCGCAGAGAGGGGCTTCACCCCCGAAATTCCATTCAAGGAAAAAACAAAAATATCAAGGGGTCTTTCCGCAGCTACCCTGGGATCCAGTTGCCGCAGGGAACCGGCGGCCGCATTGCGAGGATTGGCAAAAAGAGAGAGCCCCTGGGCTTCTCTCTGCCTGTTTAACTTTAAAAAATCTTGGCGGGGGATAAAGACCTCCCCCCTGATTTCCGCTGTTATCCTTTCCTTGAGCCGGAGAGGAATGCTCCAGATGGTTAAAAGATTGTGTGTAATATCCTCTCCTGTAGCCCCGTCCCCCCTGGTTGCGCCTCTTTGAAATGTTCCTTCCTCATAGTACAGGGAAACGGCAAGTCCGTCTATTTTTGGCTCCCCCACCCAGGAAAGATCCTCGATCCCCAGATTTCTTTTCACCCGCAGGTAAAATTCGCGCAGTTCGCTTGGAGAAAAAACGTTTTCCAAGCTGAGCATGGGGACAATATGCTGTACCTGCCGGAAAGCGGCTACAGGCATACCACCGACCCGCCTTGAAGGTGAATCGGGGGTTACCAGGTCCGGGTAAAGCTTTTCCAGTTGCAGAAGCTCTCTCATTAAGAGGTCGAATTCGGCGTCACTTATCCGGGGCTGATCCAAAACATGGTAGTAATAATTATGTTTATTTATCTCCCCCCTTAACTCCTCGAGGCGCCGTGCCGCGGCCTCTTTTTCCATCAGACCTGCAACTCCTTCCTGCTGGTAGTTATTCCTTTTCGCCATCCGGGAAAATCCCGGTTTCTTACTCATTATCACTCCGGCGCAGGGCGCGATGCCCGATATCCCTGCGGTAATATTTCCCGTCAAACTCAATTATTTGCGCCATTTGATAAGCTTTCTCCAGGGACTCCTTTAGCGAAGCCCCCCAGGCGGTGAGTCCGAGCACTCTCCCACCGGCCGTAACGGTCCGGTTATCCTTGAATGCCGTTCCGGCATGAAAGACCGTAGCGTTTTCCAGCTCCTGCGCCTTTTCCAGTCCCCGGATTTCTTTACCTTTCTCATAGTCCCCGGGGTAACCCTGTGAAGCAAGCACCACACAAACAGCCGTCTGGGAAGACCATTCCGGCGGGGCAGCGGCGGCCAGATTGCCCCGGGCGGTTTCATAAAGAAGGGGAAAGAGATCCGAACGGAGCCGTGGAAGCAGCACCTGGGCTTCCGGATCACCGAAACGAACGTTAAACTCCAGGACTTTAATCCCTCTGTCAGGAGTGATCATTAAGCCCCCGAAAATAACTCCCCTGTAAACTATACCCTCTTTTTTCAGCCCGCGGAGCAGCGGCTCGAACACTTTCCGGCTAACCTCCGCGGCCAGTTCCTCTGTTAAAACAGGGGCCGGGGAATAAGCGCCCATGCCGCCTGTATTGGGGCCGCGGTCTCCCTCATAAATAGCTTTGTGATCCTGCACCGGCACCAGGGGATAAAAGGTTTCGCCGTCGGTGAGCGCAAATACGGAGACCTCTTCACCCTGGAGGAACTCCTCGATGACAATGCTTTCACCGGCTGTGCCAAAAGCCCTCTCCTCCATCATGGAACGGACAGCCTGGGCCGCTTCCTGGAAGTCTGTGGCAACTATTACACCCTTTCCGGCAGCCAGGCCGTCAGCTTTGACTACCAGGGGGTATGATGCTCTTTCCAGAAAACGATATGCCTCCTCCTGTTCCTGGAATGTTTCAAACCGGGCTGTGGGGATGCCATGCTCCTGCATAAATTGCTTGGCCCAGACCTTACTTCCTTCCAGGCGTGCTCCCTCCCGGCACGGCCCGAAGCTCAATAAGCCCTCATCCTGAAACAGATCTGTAATACCGGCTGCAAGTGGTGCCTCGGGGCCGACTATGGTAAGGTCAATACCATTTTCCCGGGCAAATTCCCGTAGCTTTTCAATTTCCTCCGGCTTTATGGGAACACACTCCGCCAGGGAAGCAATGCCGGCATTGCCCGGAGCACAGAAAATTTTTTCCACTGCAGGGCTCTGCGACAGTTTCCAGACAAGGGCATGTTCCCTCCCTCCGCCGCCTACCACCAGTACATGCATTTAAAGTCCTCCCTTATGGCTGTTCCTCTATGAAAAAACGTCTGCGGCTTATTCTGCCGGTTAACAGAAGGGTTCTAATGTTTGAAGTAGCGCTTCCCAGTAAACAACATGGCCATACGATATTTTTCACATGTTTCGATAACCTCTTGATCCCGTGCCGATCCCCCCGGCTGAATGACAGCTGTTACTCCTTCAGCAGCCGCTATTTCCACGCCGTCTTTAAAGGGGAAGAAAGCATCAGAGGCCATAACGCTTCCCTTGATATTCTCGCCGGCCTGGTTTGCGGCGATCCTAACCGCTCCCACCCGGCTCATTTGGCCGGCGCCTATCCCCAGGGTCTGCTGCCTCTTGGCTATAACAATGGCGTTTGACTTTACATGTTTGACAACCTTCAGGGCGAATAACAGATCTTTAATCTCCTGTTCCGTCGGCTTTCTCGCGGTTACGCATCGCCATTGGGTGGGATCGTATGTTTCCTGGAGATCATCCTGCAAAAGCAGCCCTCCGCCGACCTTTTTGAAATCAAGCCCTTTCTTGCGGTTCTCCTGGGGAACAAAGGCGATCTCCAGCAAGCGAATATTTTTCTTGGAGGAAAATATCTCCAGGGCTTCTCTGGAGAAAGAAGGCGCGGCGATAACCTCTAAAAAGATCTTGGACATCAACAGGGCTGTTTCCCTATCAACCTCCCTGTTTAAGGCCACTATTCCACCGAAAATAGAAACCGGGTCGGCATCATGGGCTTTGCGGTAAGCCTCCACCAGGCTATCGGCAGAGCCGACGCCACAAGGGTTGGTATGTTTTACCGCTACAGCAGTCGGTTCTGTAAATTCCCTGACCAGCTCCCAGGCTGCGTTAAGGTCATTGATATTGTTAAAAGAAAGCTCTTTTCCCTGGAGCTGTCTGGCTGCTGCCACTGAGCCGTTTTCCGGGAGGGGTTCGTGGTAGAAAGAGGCTTTCTGGTGCGGGTTTTCTCCGTAGCGTAACTCCTGGGCCTTGACAAAGGGCAGGGCAAACCGCTCGGGGAATTTAGCGTCCCCATCTTCCTTCAACCCCCGCAGGTAGTTGCTGATAATACTATCATAGTAGGCGGTATGTGAGAAAGCCTCCACCGCAAGATTATAGCGTGTTTCCAGGGAGAGGTCCCCTTTATGGCGAAGCTCTTCAATAACCATGCTGTATTTGGCCGGTTCCACCACGACAATGACGTCCCTGTAATTTTTCGCGGCAGACCTTACCATGGTCGGCCCTCCGATATCAATGTTTTCGATCGCCTCCTCCAGGGTAACGTTATCCCTGGCAATCACTTCCGGGAAAGGATAGAGGTTGACCGCCACCAGGTCAATTGCTTCAATGCCATGTTTCTGCATCTGCTCAAGATGAAGGGCAGAGTCTCTGCGGCCGAGGATTCCGCCGTGAACCAGGGGGTGGAGAGTTTTCAGGCGCCCCTCCAAAATTTCGGGGAAACCTGTGAGCTCGCTTATATCCTTGACTTTAACCCCGGCCTCCCGCAGAGCTTTGGCGGTCCCTCCCGTAGAAATTATCTCCCAGCCCATTGCTTCCAGTTCCTGGGCAAAGATTACCACTCCGGTTTTATCGGAAACACTGATAAGAGCTTTTCTAGTTTTCATCTCTGAAACATCTTCTCCCTTCTATTCTTAATTTGCCCTCCATAAAAAGCCGGATAGCTTGGGGGTAAAGACGGTGTTCGGCCTGGTGGATCCGTTCGTGCAAGGATTCCACTGTATCATCATCATAAACGGGGACAGCCTCCTGGAGAATAATTGGCCCTGTGTCCAACCCCTCATCAACAAAATGAACCGTACAGCCGCTCACTTTTACCCCGTAGTCCAGGGCCTGTTTGACACCTTCCAGCCCGGGAAAAGCAGGCAGAAGTGAAGGATGTATATTCATTATTTTGCCCCTGTACTTGTCAATAATAACAGGAGATACCAGGCGCATATAGCCGGCTAGAATAACCAGATCAATTCCTCTTTCTTCTAACAGGGCGGCGATAGCTTCATCGAAGGCTTTTCTTCCCGGGTAATCCCGCGGATTTATATAGATGGCCTCAATATTATGGTGCCTGGCCCTTTCAAGGGCATAGGCATCCTTGACATCGCTGATTACGGTCTTTATACGTCCTTTTATTTCCCCCCTTTCCACGGCATCGATAATGGCTTGCAAATTACTTCCATAACCTGAAGCCAGCACAGCCATATCCATTTTTTTACCCTCCCTAAATAATTGCGTCACCCTTCTTAAAGGATCTCCACTCCCTGTTCGTCGCCTTTCTTTTCGGCGATTAGGCCAATTTCCCAGGCTTTTTCTCCTGTGCTGCGGATCTGCTCCAGCACCAGGGCAGATATCTCCGGTGCAGTGACCAGAACCATACCGATACCCATATTGAAGGTGCGGAACATTTCCCTCTCCTCCACGTGGCCGTACTTCTGTATAAAAGGAAAGACTGGCGGGACCTCCCAGCTCTTCTTTCTGAGGAGAGCTTTTAATCCTGCCGGTAAAATTCTCGGCAGGTTAAGCTCCAGACCGCCGCCGGTGATATGCGCTATCCCCTTAAGCTCATACCGGCGCAGCAAAGGAAGAATCAGGGGAACATAAATAATTGTCGGTTTAAGCAACTCTTCTCCTAGGGTACACCCCAGTTCCGGCAAAAATTGATCCAGGCTTAAGCCGGCATGCTCCAGCAACACTTTTCTTACCAGGGAAAACCCGTTACTGTGAAGCCCGCTGGAGGCGACACCGATAAGAATATCGCCCGGAGCGATATGCTCGCCTGTAATGATGTTTTCTTTCTCGGCAATACCTACGGCAAAACCGGCCAGATCGTATTCTCCGGGAGGGTAAAAACCCGGCATTTCTGCCGTCTCGCCACCCAGAAGGGCGCAGCCGGCTTGCCGGCAACCCTCCACTACCCCCCCGATTATCTCGGTTGCCTTATCCACATCAAGTTTTCCCACCGCAAGATAATCGAGGAAAAAAAGTGGTTCGGCGCCCTGGACAATCAAATCGTTTACGCACATAGCCACGGCATCTATACCTACAGTATCATGTTTATCCAGCATGAAGGCAATTTTCAACTTTGTTCCCACCCCGTCGGTGGCAGCAGCAAAAACAGGATCTTTAAAAGCGTGCAGGTTAGGGCGGAAAAAGCCGGCAAACCCGCCGATATCCGTTAAAACCTCTGGACGGAAAGTGGTGCGGACCATCGCTTTGATGCTTTGCACCACCTCCTCTCCCGCATCAATGTTAACTCCTGCTTTTTTATAATCGAAACTTTCCACAGTGTCACCCTCTTACCTCTTAAATAGGATATTCGCCGGTAAAACAGGCCAGGCAGAAGTCCTCCGCCGGCATCCCTACCGCCTCCAACACTCTCTGGAGACTCAGGTACCCCAGGGAAGTAGCCCCGATTTCCTGCCGAATTTCTTCGATTTTGCGCTTCGCGGCAATCAGTTCTTCGGAATTCTGCATATCAATACCGTAAAAACAGGGTGAAATTATCGGTGAGGAACTGATTCGCAGGTGGACTTCTTTGGCTCCCGCTTTAAAGAACATGTCTACCAGCTTCTTGCTCGTCGTGCCTCTAACGATAGAGTCGTCCACGACGACAATCCGCTTTCCTTCTACCACTTTTTTTATGGGATTTAACTTCAACTGCACCCCGATATTACGGATCTCCTGCCGCGGTTGAATAAAGGTGCGTCCAATATAACGGTTTTTAATCAAGCCGACTTCATAGGGTAACCCTATCTCTTCGGCATAACCGGAGGCGGCTGCAATGCTGGAGTCCGGAACTCCCGTAACGATATCTGCCGCTGCGGGATGCTCGCGGGCCAGCAGGCGCCCGAGCTTCTTGCGCACCAGATGAACATTTTTTCCGTTAATATTGCTATCGGGCCTGGCAAAATAGATAAATTCAAAAATACAGAGAGCCGAGCGCGGGGAGGGCAGGATCTGGGTACTGGTCATCCCCTCTTTCGTTATAACTACCATTTCCCCCGGGTTAATATCCCGGATCATTTCCGCGCCAATCGTGTCGAAGGCACAGCTCTCCGAAGCCAGGACATAGTAATCGTTCCACCGTCCCAGGGAAAGGGGCCTCATTCCGTAAGGATCGCGCAGACCCACAAGTTTATCTTCCGTCAAGAAAAGAAAAGAATAGGCTCCACGAAGATAAGGTAGGACAGCTTTAAGGGAAGTTACCAGATCATCGTTACCGTAGCGGGCAATCAGGTGGGTTATAAGCTCGCTGTCGGTCGTGGTCTGAAAGATAGAACCTTCTTTTTCCAACCTGTCCCTCAGTTCACCGGCATTCACCAGGTTCCCGTTATGGGCGACAGAAAGGCATCCGTGGCGGTAACGGATTAAAAGCGGCTGAGCGTTCTCCGGGCGTGTTCCGCCGGTAGTGGAATAACGCACATGCCCGATAGCGGCCTGCGCAGGAATATTCTCCAGATTACGGAAATGAGGAAAGACTTCAGAAACCAGCCCCGGGCTTTTCTTTACATGAACCTTTTCCCCGTCGCTCAGAGCAATTCCGGCGCTCTCCTGTCCACGATGCTGCAGGGCATAAAGGGCATAGTTAGTCAGGCGTAGCAAATCCTCTCCCGGTGCAAAGATGCCAAATAATCCACAAGCCTCTTCCATTTTGTCTTGGGTTAACATGGAGCACATCCCTTCCAGGTGTCAATTATTTTGAATTAACGATTCCCAGAGTTTAACCGGCTCCTTGCAGCATGCCAGTAGTTCGGATAAAAGCTGTTTCCTTGATCATCTCTATTTCCCGGGGAAAGATCAGTTCCAGGCACACATAGATTATGAAGCTCTTTTTTTCCATAGCATCGCCTCTTTTAGCTTTTTTCCTGAAATAAGCCGAGCCTTTCATATATATAGGGGACAAAACGCAGATGTTTCTGGGGGTCAAAGCAGGATTCGATCTCTTCGGCAGTAAGCAGTGAAGCGATCTCGCGGTCATTTTCCAGTAACTGCCGGAAAGGCACTTGTTCCTCCCAGGAACGCATGGCATACTTCTGCACAAGATCATAAGCTCTTTCCCGGGAGACTCCTTTTCCTACCAAAGTCAAAAGAACAGCCTGGGAGTAAATCAACCCGCCTGTTTTCTCCAGATTGGCCAGCATATTCCCGGGATAAACATGCAGATTTTTAATAATACGATTCATTTGGTGGAGCATATAATCGACCAGAATAGTGGAATCCGGCAAAATGATCCTCTCGGCAGAGGAATGAGAAATATCGCGCTCGTGCCAGAGAGGAATGTTTTCCAGTGAAATCTGGGCATTGGCACGGACCACGCGGGCAAGGCCGCTGATCTGCTCACAGGAAACCGGATTGCGCTTGTGGGGCATGGCAGAGGAACCTTTCTGCCCCTGGTAAAAAGGCTCCTCCAGTTCGCGAATTTCAGTTTTTTGCAGACCTCTTATTTCCACGGCGAACTTATCCAGTGAAGTAGCGATAAGCGCCAAAACCATAAGAAGCTCGGCATGCAGATCCCGCTGCAGGATCTGGGTGGAGATCGGAGCAGGTTTCAACCCCAGGCGCCGGCATACGGACTCTTCCACATCGGGGTCCAGATGCGCAAAAGTCCCCACTGCACCGGAAATTTTTCCATAGGAGACAGTTTCCTCGGCTCTCCGGAGCCTTTCCCGGTGCCTGTTCAGCTCATCCCACCACAGGGCAAATTTTAAGCCAAGCGTTATCGGTTCGGCGTGAACTCCGTGCGTACGCCCGATCATAATCGTGTTCTGATGCTTCAGCGCCTGCTCTTTTAAAGTTGCTGATAAAGTCGCCAGCCCTTCAGCAATCAGGCCGACTGCTTCCTTCAGCAACAGTGAAAGGGCTGTATCCACGATATCATAGGAGGTGAGCCCGTAATGAAAATAGCGCGACTCCTCTCCCAGGCTTTCCGCTACACACCGTGTAAAAGCTACCACATCATGACGGGTAGTTTCTTCAATTTCTAAAATCCTCTCTACAGAAAAATTCGCCCTTTGCTCTATGGCTTCGGCGGCTTCCAAAGGGATAATCCCTTTTTCTGCCAGGGCGTAACAGACAGCAATTTCTATCTCCAGAAATTTTCTATACCTGTTTTCCAGGGTCCAGATGCGTCCCATCTCCGGCCGGGTATATCTATCAATCACTTTTACAACACCTCTTTTACTTTTCAGCGCCGGCTATATACTTCTTATACCCCAGCTTTTGCAACCTTTCATTTTTCTCCTTCACCTGGTTGGCGAGCTCTTTTTTATAAGCTATAATTCTTTCCCTGACCAGGGGATCTTTGACACCGATAATCTGAGCAGCCAGGATACCGGCATTAAAGGCTCCGTCAACAGCCACTGTGGCCACGGGAATGCCCCTGGGCATCTGAACCATAGCATAAAGGGCATCAAGTCCTCCTAAAGGAGAGGAGCTCAAGGGCACCGCAATAACAGGCAACGGAGTTAAAGCGGCAATCACCCCGGCAAGGTGTGCAGCTCCGCCAGCTCCGGCAATAATTACTTCTATCCCCCTGGCAGCGGCATTTTTGGCTATTTCTGCCGTTTCTTCCGGCAAACGATGGGCGGAAGAAATAAGCACCTCATAGGAGAGTTGGAACCTTTCCAGGGCATTTAAACACTGGGACATTACGGGCAGGTCCGAATCACTACCCATAATAACGCTAACCTGTGGCATAAAACCCCTCCGTTTAATTTGTTACTACTCCTCATTCACATCCGGAGGTTAAAATTATTCTTTCAATAAATCCGAATCAACTTTTGTTCCTGTCAGGCAGCATAACAAGAGTTGTTCCTGACAATATTATTACACTTTTATAATACATGAAATTTCCCTATCCGTAAACGGGATAAAAGAATGACCTGTAAACTCTAAAATGTAGCTCACTCCCATTCAATAGTTGATGGAGGTTTGGAAGTCAGGTCGTAAACAAAGCGGTTAACCTGGGGAATTTCGTTTACCAGCCTGCTGGAGATAGTGCTCAACACTTCATAGGGTATGGGGTACCAGTCGGCGGTCATTCCATCCCGACTCGTGACTGCACGCAGTGCCACGGTATGAGCATAAGTGCGCCGGTCACCTTTCACACCGACACTTAAAATATTCGGCAGGACGGCAAAAACCTGCCATATTTTGCGGTAAAGGCCGGCTCTTTTTATTTCCTCTACAACAATATGGTCAGCCTCTCTGAGAATGGAAAGCTTTTCGGGAGTAACCTCGCCCAGGATGCGCACCGCCAGCCCAGGCCCGGGAAAAGGATGTCTCCAGACCATTTCTTCAGGCAACCCCAGCTCTTCTCCCACCCTGCGGACTTCATCCTTAAAAAGATATTTCAGGGGTTCAATTAAAGCCAGCTGCATATCTTCCGGCAGCCCCCCTACATTATGATGGGACTTGATTAAGGCGGCAGTAGCTGTTCCGCTTTCAATTACATCGGGATAAAGAGTGCCCTGAACCAGAAAATCAATATCCCCCAGCTTTTTTGCCTCCCGTTCAAAGACACGGATAAAATGCCGGCCGATAATCTTTCTCTTTTCCTCCGGGTCGGTAACACCTTCAAGAAGTTTGAGGAATTCCTCCGCTGCATCCACAGCGATAATTTGCATATTAAATTTATCCCGAAAGGTGGAGAGGACCTCTTCTTTTTCTCCTTTACGCAACAGCCCGTGATCAACAAAGATGCAAAACAACCTGGAACCAATGGCCTTGTGTACCAGCATGGCTGCAACAGAAGAATCAACACCCCCGCTTAAACCGCAAACCGCACGGCCATGAGGCCCCACCTGTTCCCTGATTTCTCTGATGCTGCTTTCCACAAAGCTTTCCATAGTCCACTTTCCGGAAAAACGGCAGATTCTAAACAGAAAATTGCCCAGAATCGCCTGCCCCTGGGGAGTATGGATAACCTCAGGGTGAAATTGTAAACCATAAAGTTTGGCTGTTTCGTCGGCCATGGCAGCCACCGGGGTATCTTTGCTTTGAGCAAGAACCCTGAATCCGGGAGGCACCGCGGTGACCTGATCTGCATGGCTCATCCAGGCTTCAAATTTTTTCCCCAGCCCTTTAAGCAACTCTCCACTTTCTATAACGGATAAAAATGTCCGGCCGTATTCTTGGTTGGGGGCCTGGACGACCTCCCCTCCGAGATCTCTGGCCATAAGCTGCATCCCGTAACAGATACCCAAAACGGGAATGCCCAGCCGATAAAAACGGGGATCACAGCAAGGGGCCTCCGGCTCGTAAACACTGGCAGGGCCGCCAGAAAAAATAAGCGCAGAGGGTTTCCCTTGAAGGAGCTCCTCCAGAGAAACATTATATGGTTTAATCTCACAGTAAACCTTTTGTTCTCTTATCATCCGGGCGATTAGTTGTGTATATTGGCCTCCAAAATCTAGAATAATCACTTTTTCTTCTACAGCCATACATATTTTCTCCTATCTTCTGAATTACGACTCTTCATATTCGTCAAGGCTCTCTACATTTCCTGCTGTCAATACGAAAATATAGCAGCAATTGCTGCAGGCGGAGCTTAAGGCGTTTTGGCTCGTAAAGTTCTACGGCTTGCTTGAGTCCCCTACGACCTGCCCGGCCAAATCCCATATTAAATAGGGGTTGCGAATGGCAGGAAAAAGGACCGGAAATTTGCTCCGGTCCTTTTCTATATGGTATGGCTCTTTTTTGCTTTTCTGCTTTTCCTGTTTTTTACATTGGAGGCATGTCGCCCTTTTTGATTATATCTGTGTCAATGCTATGAATAGGGATTTTAAGGGTATTTACCAGCCTCTTACCGGAAATATTATTCCGTTCATTCTCCGCTTTTATACGCATAAATTCTTTTTTTGGAAAACAATCTTTTGTCACGTTGATTCCCGATTACTCCCGGGTAGGCGTAACCGTCCTGGAAGTCTCGTTGGTTATCTCTATCGTCGCCTGATCAGGCGGATAAGTTATACCGGAGCATAAAAATTCAAGCCCTGTAAAGAGGCTCTCTTTCCCGGCGGGCATGTACTTCGCGGTTTCTGGGTACCCGAATCCTTTTGACTGGATGAAGTCGAATGTAATGTTCCTTACCCATTCGTATCTCTTGCCCTGGTACTCTATTCCCCAATTTCCGGCATGTTCCTTTACTTCGTAATAAGAGACTGTAACTCTTGGAATGAGCAACGGTAAGCTTTGAAACATTTTCTGGACATCCTGGACGTGAGCTTCAGAGAAGCTCATTGAACGAAGCAGTTCCACGGCCTGTTCTTTTTCTTCAGCGCTGCCCAAAACATCCCCTGTGCCGGCGTTATATACTTCGATTTTAAAGCCTAGGTCGAATTTGTCATGGCTGAACAGCACTGCAGCGGCCTCGGTTTTGTCGTTCACGGAAGGGTCGGTGCGGATAATATAGTTCAGTATGTCGTTTACCCATACCCTTACGGCCTGTCCTGCGCTGTCGTATCGAGTGGGCTGCCAGTTGGCTAACGCCTGTGCATCAAAATAGAACTTCGGATAATTTCCAACTTTTATCCAAAGAAGAGGCGTGCGGTAGCGTATCCCCGTTACGGCGCGTGTAGCCGTAACAAAGAAGTCGAAGTAATCGAATTTGCCGGTTTCCCGATTGTATTCAGGTCTTATTCTGCCGTATACAGGGCCTTCTACTACTTCTTCCGCACGTATCTCTTCATCTAAAGCCAGGTTTAACTTAGGAAAAGAACTGGCGTCTGCCTCGGGGACAGACGCCAGTAACAGCAAAATTATCAATAAGAAACCAACTGCTTTTCTCAGCGCACTAATCACTCCTTGACCTCCTTCCAATTGCTTAACGGAATTCTAAAATCAATTCTCCAGCCGATGGTTTGTGGATCAAGAGCGCTAAGGCTACCCAAATATTCCATGTCCCTCTCATACAGCTTTCCGGGTTCAAGCCCTTCAGGATTGGAACCTTTGTATTTAATTTGCAATACCCCGCGGACTGCTCCATAACCTCGAAAATCTTTATAAACTGTTCTCGGGTCGGCATAGAATCTCACGTATTCTGCTCCCGGATAAAACTCTCCTCCGCGGTATTGATTGCTGTTTAAGACTTTAGTAGTTTCATGCACATCAAAATTAGCATCGAAGCCGTTGTTGAATTTCAGATAATCGTCGAAAGACATATAATCATTCATTTTCCGTTCAATCGGATAGCTCCTCAGTCTCTGAATGTCTGCCTCAGTCAATGCCGTGGTCTTAGGAGACAACTCTCCTTTCCCGCCGCCAGTCGTCCAGATATTGACGGTCCTCGTTGCTCCGTCCCAATCCACTTTTAAGCACTTTAAAAGCTGTCTCGGAGGGTCAATTTTGTTTGTGCTTATAATAAGGGTATCCCCCACTCCTACAAATCAAAGCTCAACACCAGCTCCGGAACCATATTCGATATGCTTTTCGCCCCCTTTCCGCCCCCTCTTCATTATCGGTAAAAATCAACCGAACTTTATCTTTTAAATCTGGAAAGCAGGCAATTTTTAACAACAAAGAAACTCCGCTGGTATTGTCGTTCTAGTTGCACGGAGTCGGGCTCATTTGAAAGAACATAGCTAAAAGATATATTAAAGCCAGAATGACTATAAAAGGAACGTATATCGTTAAACAGGCTATCTGCCTAAGGATAGGCTACTTTAAAAATTTTTTAAAAAGAAATAAGTAGAAAAGGAGACCCAAAAAAAGTCTCCTTTAAGTTTTTCGAAATTCAAATTATTAAAATACAATATATGGTTATAAGCCTGTACTCTCTGCAGGAGGCGCGCGTTTGACCTCCTAGAGCAGGAACCTTTTTCTTCGTTGTAATATCTTCTTCTGAGCTTTATTATTTCCATTTATATGATATGTATTAGGGGCGTAAAGCCCCTTAAAATTATTGATGCGTCTTTTAAGCCTTCTCCGGTTGTCCTGAAAGCGTTTCGATGTAAGGGCGCAGAATGGCAAAGGCCGCGACCCAGATCAGGACGAATATCCCAATTCCATTTTTGCTTGACGCACTCTAAATTAAGGCTTCGCCCGTTTTGAGCGAAGCCCGTTATTTTTATTTGAAGGTGCGTGTTTAAGTCTTGTGCGACGTCCATCATCCAGGTAGAGTCTTGATCGGAAAGTACTACTTTTGGAAAAAAAACGGAAAGAAGTCGGATATGAAAAAGCCCCGTATAATCGGGGCTTATAAGGTTTTTTACATTGGAGGCATGTCGCCCATACCGCCCATACCGGGGAATTTTTTATCTTCTTCCGGCTTATCGGTAACTACTGCTTCAGTTGTCAGGAACAACGAAGCGATGCTGGCGGCGTTCTGAATGGCGGAACGTACCACTTTGGCAGGGTCGACAATCCCCGCTTCCATCATATTGACGTAGGCACCGGTTAAAGCATTATAACCCATACCTTTTTCCATGGCCTTTACTCTTTCTACAACGATAGAGCCTTCTTCCCCAGCGTTCTCGGCAATCTGGCGCAGGGGTTCTTCAAGGGCACGGCGGATAATCTGTACTCCTACCGCTTCATCCCCCTCCAGCTTCAAATCGTCCAGAGCTTGGATAGCATTAAGGTAGGCCACACCGCCACCGGGAACAATCCCTTCCTCAACCGCAGCCCGTGTAGCGGAGAGGGCGTCTTCAATGCGCAGCTTTTTCTCCTTCATTTCTGTCTCAGTAGCAGCACCGACTTCGATTACTGCCACTCCACCGGCCAGTTTGGCCAGCCGCTCCTGCAGCTTCTCCCTGTCAAAATCAGAAGTAGTTTCCTCAATTTGCACACGAATCTGGTTGATCCGCTTTTTAATATCCTCAGCATTACCGGCGCCATCAACGATAATCGTTTCTTCTTTGCTGATTCTTACCTGCTTGGCACGGCCTAACATATCTATGTCGACATTTTTCATGTCAAGACCGAGATCTTCTGAGACGACCTGGCCGCCGGTCAAAATGGCAATATCCTCCAGCATGGCCTTACGGCGGTCACCAAAGCCGGGAGCCTTAACGGCAACACAAGTAAAGGTTCCCCGGATTTTATTCAGTACCAACGTAGCCAACGCTTCGCCTTCCACATCTTCAGCGACCACCAGCAGGGGTTTCCCACGTTGCACTATTTTTTCCAGCAGGGGCAGTATGTCATGGATATTGCTTATTTTACGGTCTGTCAGCAGGATCATCGGTTCTTCCAGTACTGCTTCCATTTTCTCTGTATCCGTTACCATGTAAGCAGAAATATAACCTCTGTCAAACTGCATCCCTTCCACGACTTTCAGGTCGGTTGTGATGCCTTTTGATTCCTCAACAGTGATTACGCCGTCTTTTCCCACTTTTTCCATAGCGTCGGCGATGAGGTTACCGATCATCTCGCTGTCGGCGGAAATGGAGGCGACCTGGGAAATAGCCTCCCTGCTTTCTACAGGTTTGCTCTGGCTTTTAATATTTTCCACGATTTTCTGAACTGCTTTATCAATGCCTCGTTTCATCAGCATGGGATTGGTGCCTGCAGTAACATTCTTGATCCCCTGCTTGATGATAGCCTGAGCCAGTAAAGTTGCCGATGTTGTGCCGTCGCCGGCTACATCCTGTGTCTTATTGGCCACTTCCTTAACCAGTTGGGCTCCCATGTTCTCAAAGTGATCTTCCAGCTCAATTTCACGGGCAATGGTTACACCGTCATTGGTAATCTGGGGAGAACCAAATTTTTTATCCAACACTACGTTGCGCCCTTTTGGTCCCAGGGTCACTTTTACTGTATTGGCCAGCTTATCGACCCCTCTTTCCAGAGCGTGACGTGCATCTTCACGATAAAGTATATCTTTGGCTGCCATTCACAATAACCCTCCTTGTTTGGTATTATATTAGGTAACTATATTAGGTAACTCCTGAAAAAAAATTCAATCTGGGTTAATTTAAATACAAAACTAAGTGGACTCTGTTTTTAAGCTTTTATACATAAACAGCCAAAATGTCGTCCTGGCGTAAAATGAGGTACTCTTCGTCACCAATCTTGATTTCTGTGCCGGCATACTTGGAAAAAACAACCTTGTCGCCGACTTTAACGTCCATTTGCACTTTTGTCCCGTCATCAAGGACCCTGCCTGGACCTACAGCTTTAACTTCCCCTTCCTGTGGCTTTTCCTTGGCTTTATCCGGAAGGACAATGCCAGCGCTGGTCTTCTCCTCCTTCTCCAGGACCTTGATGATTACCCTGTCCCCTAATGGCTTTAAGTTCATTCTGATACCTCCTTGTTGTGTTGTAAAATGTTCATTGTTAGCACTCATTTAAACTGAGTGCTAATCAACCTTATCTAATATTATTAAAAATTGCCTTAGGATATCAACTCAAGCGTAACACTTATAAACAGCCATATTAACAGGTAGAGCTTGTTTGCTTTAAATTTCCTTCTAATTCTCCTTTTTCCTTTAAATTTTTAAGTACATCTTTTATTATATCCTTCCCCTAAAAAAATATGCTTAAGGTTGGGGAATTCGTGACTCTTGTGCGGTAAAGCTAGAGCCTTGGCAAAACGTATCTGAAAATCCGGTTCGGCCGCTGTTTCGATAAACTGTACCCTTCTGGCTACTTCCTCCGCTTCCTGCCGTTTTTTCAGGCTCAGGAGAGCCAGCTTTGCGCCATCCCCGGCAGCATTTCCTACAGCGTAAACATTTTCCAGGTTACAGTCGGGAATCATCCCGATAACCATGGCATTCTCTTTATTGATATAGCTGCCAAAGGCTCCGGCCAGCACTTTTTTCTCCGGCTTTTTCCCGCCAGACTTCTCTATTAAATATTCGGCACCGCAGTACATCGCCGCCTTGGCCAGCTGGACGGCACGCACATCTCCCTGCGTAACGGTAATATCCTTACCAATGGCAGTTTCATCTGCGTAACAAAGCACATACTCCATTTTTCCATCGACACCCTTACGGATCCTGGGGCTGTCAATTTTCTTGTTGATACGCCCCGAACTGTCAATGATCCCGGCCTTAAACATTTCCGCTATGGCATCTATGATTCCGGAGCCGCAGATTCCTTTCGCCAGGGGCTCGTCACCTTTTTTAAACCAGTCATCCTGCCCGATAACTTTAAACTCGGGCTCTTTTGTCCGTGGATCGATCCTCACAGCTTCCACGGCCCCTGGAGCGGCACGCATACCGAAAGTAATCTGGGCGCCTTCCAGGGCGGGGCCGGTGGCACAGGAGGCAGAAAAAAGCTTTTCCCTGTTGCCAAAAACAATCTCCCCATTGGTGCCGATGTCAATAAGCAGTACCATTTGGTCCTGATTATAGGGCTCTTCGGCAATAAGGGCGGCGACATTATCAGCACCGATAAAACCGGCTTCAATCGGCAGCCAGTGGATATAGGCTCCTTTATTTATGTTAATACCCAGGTCGCGAGCCTTAAAATCAACACCTTGTTTAAGCGCCGGGATAAAGGGCACCCGGCCGATATACTCGGGATTGATGGCCAGGAATAGATGATGCATGGCGGTATTTCCGACGAGTACCATATCCACTATCTCTCGGGGGGACAAACCTGCCTCTTCTGTTACGTCCTGGACCAGAAAGTTAATACCATTAATAATTGCCTTGCTCAACTTCTCCAGCCCGCCCTCATTCCTCAGCGCATAGGTAATGCGGGAGAGAATATCTTCACCGTAGGCAATCTGTGGGTTCATCATCGATTTTACCGTAGGAGATTCACCCGTTCGCAGGTTACAGAGGTAGGCGGCTACAGAAGTGCTGCCTACATCAATGGCGATCCCCCAGAGATTTTCTTTCATCCCGGGGAAAACATCAATTATCTCCTTACCCTTCCATACGGCGGCTGTGACCTTCCAGCCGGCAGCGCGCACTGTTTGCGAGAGGTCTGGAACTATAGAATAATCAATATGCTCAATTCCCTTGAGACCGTATTTTTCCGCGACGGCATTCTTGATACGCGCGAAATCATCGGTCTGGTCTTCCAGTGTTGCCGGCGCCATCTCAATATAGTAGCTGCCAACCGCGGGTTCCACGGCTATCTCCCTGTCTTTTCCGGTCTTCCTGATCACCTGCCGGGCACCCCGGGATTCTTCAGGAAGGTAAACAAGAACATTGCCGCGCACTTCAGCGCAGCAGGCCAGCCTGTAATTGCCGGCCAGTTCATAATCCTCCAGCTTTTCTTTCTCGGCATCCGTGAGAGGAGAAAGGTTGCTTGCTTTTGATTCAATACCGATCTTTTCAAAAAAACCTTCTTCAATTTTTACTTTACACTTACCGCAACTGTGTGCTCCCCCGCAGGGCGATTCTATATCCACTCCCAACTCGCGGGCCGCCGCCAGGAGGGTCTTCCCTTCATCAACGATTCCCCGCCTGCCGGAAGGTTGAAAGACAACAACATATCCCATAGCACCGCCTGACCTCCTTTGTCTCCGCTCCACTTCTTTTCCCCAAATCCGGCCTTCTATAAAGCTGTGCAGGGCAAGAGCCCCGCTCTATTTAAGCCAAAACTTTAAGCCCGTTAAAACTCCAGGCCCGCCATAGCCTTAACGCCGGCGCGGAAATAATGCTTCACCTCTTGCACCTCGCTGACAAGATCGGCGGCGTTAATTATTTCTGCAGGGGCATACCTCCCGGTCAGGACCACATCTACATGTTCCGGCCGGTTGGCAAGCATATCGATCACTTCCTGAATGGAAAGCTGCCCGCGGTGCATAACAATGTTTATTTCATCAAAGATTACGAGGTCATACTCTCCGCTGCTCAATGCCTCTTTACCTTGTATAAACCCGTCTAAAACAACGCTTTGCTGATCATCAAGGAGTACACCGTCGGGAGACATTCTATTCCTTCCGGCCTGCACAACTTTAAAATCCGGTAGGTACTTTTGGATAGCCTGGATCTCCCCTGAACCGGGATCGCTTTTTTTAAACTGAAGCATAAAGACGCGGCGGCCCTGCCCGAGAGCCCGCAAAGCCAGGCCCAGCGCCGCCGTTGTTTTTCCCTTGCCGTTTCCTGTATAAACCAGGACCATACCCTTGCGTCTCTGCAGGGAACCGGCCTCTCTTTCTGTGGCGCAGTCGGAAACACCTCCCTGCATTAGTTCCTGGGCATGGGGAATTGCCGGCGCAATCACCTCCAGGCATTCCCTTACAGCCCGTGGGCTTCCGGGCAGGTTTACAATAAGAGTTTTTCCCCTCGCTCCGCAGACGGCCCGGGAGAGCATGGCATGCGGAGTCTTTTTCAGACTCTCCATTCTCATGGCCTCGGCCAGCCCTGGAACCTCCCTGTCAATAACTTCCAGTGTTGCTTCGGGGGTAAAATCCCGGGGAGCAAGACCCGTTCCGCCGGTGGTTAGAACAAGATCGACCTTTAGTTGGGCCTCCATTTTAATCAGTTCTGTCCGAATAGTTTCCTTGTCATCGGGAACGACACCGTAATAGGCTACCTCCCACCCATTGGAGCGGACGATCTCTTCAATTACCTTGCCGCTGAGATCTTCTCTTTCGCCTTTTGAGCTACGGTCGCTGATCGTTAAAACGGCTACCTGTATCCGGCGTGCGTTTGTCCGGTTTTCTTTCATCAAATATCACCTCGTTAAAATGAAATGGAGCAGCGATTTGCTGTAGGCGGAGCTCCGGGGTTTTGGCTCGTAAAGTTCTACGGCTTGCTTGAGTCCCCGACGACCTCCCCGGCCAATTCCCATTAGGTGGGGGTGGCGAAGGTTAGTGCTCGCTTCAGGGTTCGCTTGAGGCAGGTTTTACAGCTCAGCTCGGGCTTTCGATTGGCCTTCCCGGCAGAGCTCACCTCCATGTTCGCGCTGCCGGCGGCGGACGTCCGTGTCCGCCGGGCTATCTCAAGCCCTTGCTTCGCTGAACCTGCATGCTCAAACTGCACATTCCGCTCACCACAACCTTGCGCCACCCCTGCGGGACATGAAACGGGTTCTAAATAAGGGTATTTTTATCGGTTTTTGAGTCAGCAAGGTCGTCTTCGGCCTTCGCTTCGCCGTGAACTTTTTGACTTCGCTCCACAAGTCGCTCTCGCCAACAGCAAATCGCTGCTTCCCTACCAACAGTAGCAGGGGCTAAACGAGAAAAACAAGAAGCTATGACAAGGGCATTTATGTCTGCCGGATCATCTTCAAGCCCTCGCTTCGCTGAACCTGCAGACTCAAGCTGCACATTCCGCTCACCACAACCTTGCACCACCCCTGCGAGGCATGAAACGGGTTCTAAGCAAGGCTATTTTCATCGTTTTTTGAGTCAGCAAGACTGGCTGCCGACATCCATGTCAGCAGGGTCGTCTCCGGCCTTCGCTTCACCGTGAACTTTATGTCTTCGCTCCACAAGTCGCTCTCGCCAACAGCAAATCGCTGCTTTCCTACGAACGGTAGCAGGGGCTAAACGAGAAAACTAATAAGCAACAATGGCAGACGTGTCCGCCGGGCCATCTTTAAGCCCTCACTTCACTGAACCTGCCGGCTCAAGCTGCACATTCTGCTCGCCACAACTTTACACTATCCCTGCGGAACATGGCTCAAAATAGGCTATTTTCATCCGTTTTGTGCCGGTGGGTTCTAACCCTGACGCCAGATAACCTTCCCGCTCTGCCGTAGATCATAGCCCCCCATTTTCTCCACTCCCTCACGGAATGAAGGAGAGGCTATAACAGTCAAAAGTGCCTTGCACTGGGCTGAATTGTAGAAAAACGCTGGAATGGCCAGATCGTATGACTCCCAGGCAAGCGGTATAAAATCTACGTTAAGAGCTTGGGCAGCAGCTCGGATTCCCAGTCCGGCATCGGCGCCTCCTGCGGCAACCGAGGCGGCAACGGCAAGATGGGTATATTCTTCACGCTCATAGCCCTTAATAAGGGCAGGATCGATGCCCTTCCCCCTGAGCATAAAATCAAGATAAATACGAGTTCCCGCACCCTTTTGCCTGTTAACGAACACAACATCATTCCTGCTAAGATCTTCTATCCTGGTAATTCCCAGAGGGTTGCCTTTGGCTACTATCAAGCCCAGTTCTCTTTTGGCCAGATGAACCAGGACGATTTCCATATCGGGCAGGTATCGCCGTAAATAGGGAATGTTATACAGGCCGCTCTCAGGATCGAGCAAGTGCACGCCGGCCAGGTGGGTCTCTCCCCTTTTGATT
The DNA here is from genome assembly GCA_029778075.1 of Bacillota bacterium. Taxonomy (GTDB): domain Bacteria; phylum Bacillota; class Dethiobacteria; order DTU022; family UBA8154; genus UBA9862. Next base: position 34,153 of record JAKORA010000334.1, read on the forward strand.
GCTATTATGCCTCCCATGCTTCCTACATGGGCGGAAGATAGCGTGTACCCAAGTCCCTGCTTCTGCAGGTGGTCGTTTAGAATATCAAGGCTGAGGTCGTGGCTCCCCAGGCAGACGATAGTGTTCTCAATTTCGGCGGGAGTACGCCACAATTCAATGGAAACTGCCTCCCCGGCCTCAATGCCTTCCTTATCCTGGGGGATAACTGTGATACCGTCGGCACGCACCAGCGACATAGTTACCCCAGAACCTCCCGGTAGCGGGGTAGCGACCAATTTATTGTTTACTTTTCCCACCTTTAGACGCAAAAACTCCTCTTCCTTTAATGAAGAGATAATGCGCCGGGAACTGAAGGCTTCCAAGATAGGGCGTTGAGGGGGAGTCTGTTTCTGCCAGTTATACAGGAGAGGCATGACAAAGAGTTCCAGCGCCATATAAGCGGCAACGGGATAACCGGGAAGGCCAACTACCGGCGTTGAGCCGATCATAGCCAGGATAACCGGTTTACCGGGCTTTATGGCCACGCCGTGCACAAGTACCCGGCCAAGTTTTTCCAGGATACTAACGGTATAATCCTTGCGCCCTGCAGACGAACCGGCACTTATAAGCACCAGATCGCTCTTTTCCACAGCCTTTAAAAGGGCGGCCTCCAGTTTTGCCGGATCATCCTTTATGATCGGGAATCTGGTGGTTTCTGCGCCCCAGTCCCTAACAGCCGCAGCAAAGGTATATGAATTGGACTCCAAAATCTTACCCGGTTCAGGTAAATCTACCGGCTCCACAAGCTCAGAACCCGTAGGAATTAAAGCGATCCGGGGCTTTTTAAACACTTTAAGGGTAAATATACCGCCGTTTATCAGTGCCCCAATATCGAAAGGCCTGATGAGATGGTAGGAAGGCAAGATCATTTCCGTAGCCACGATATCCTCACCAATGGAACGGACATGCTGCCAGGGGGTTGCCGGCTCCCTGATCTCTATTTCACGGGGGTTTTCCTTATCGGGGTAAAAAATATCTTCAATCATGATCACGGCATCACAGCCAGGAGGAAGCATCCCACCGGTATCCACGTAAAAGGCATTATCTTCCAGCCTGAGCCTCCGGGGAGAGGTCGGAGCAGCGCCAAAAGTATCAGCGGCTTTAACGGCCACACCATCCATGGCCGCAGCATGATAATGTGGTGACGAAATGCGTGCAAAAACCGGCTCGGAAGTTACCCTCCCCGCAGCCTCGACAGTTGCGATCTCTTCATCGCCCATCTTTCTGGCAAGAGCCGCCTGCAAGAAAATCTCCCGGGCCCTGGAGAGCGAAGTATTGCTAAGATAAATCTTTCTTTCCATTGAAATGTACCTCCTGTATTACATTCCCGGTAACAATTTGCTTGTTAACCCGACCCCGTGCCCGGGCGGGGTCTTGAAGATCGCGGTGTTCTGCTCAGGTAGCTTGAATTCTGGAAGGTACTCTGTCAGGCCTTTATTATGATGTTTAAAAAAGAAAAACTTTTATCTTGCTTCCCTCTAACATACCCTCAACATCACGTGGAATGACGAAATATCCGTCCCCTTTGACCATGGTGCTCAACAGACTCGACCCGCCGAAGACAGGCCTGGCGCGAAGTGGCGCTTCCTTTCCGGAAGTAGAGGGTCCCTCGTGCAGCGTTACCCGTACATAATCTTCCCTGCCCCCCGGAGACGATAGATTTGTATCCAGAAAGGCCTCAACATACGGCGAAAAGGCAGGAAAAGCAGAAAGACCCTGCATCAAGCGCAATGCAGGCCTGACAAATAAAATAAAGCTAAACATCGCAGAAACAGGATTCCCGGAAAGGCCAAAAATCGGTTTGCCCCCACTAAGCCCGAAAATGAAGGGCTTCCCCGGTTTCATAGAGACACCGTGAAATAGCACCTCGCCCCCGGGCAGTTCATTTATTGCCTCTACAGCAACATCCCTGGCACCTACGGAACTGCCACCGGAAATGAGGACTATATCGTAACGCTCCAAACTAGTGAGCAGCCCCCTTTTCAGCCCTTCCTTTTCATCGGCGATAATGCCGCAATACTGCGGTTCTCCACCGCTCTCCAAAACCTGTGCCGAAAGGGCAAAACCATTAATATCCCTGATCTGCCCGGGTTTGGGCTGTTCACTGGGGGAGACAATTTCATCCCCGGTAGAGAAAATGCCAACCCTGGGCCGGGCATAAACCTCTAGCTCCATAATTCCCAGGGCAGATAAAATGCCGATATCCTGGAAGCGGATCATATGCCCGGCCGGTAAAACAAGAGATCCCTCCTGAAAATCCTCTCCTTCGCGGACGATGTTCTCCAGGGGAGCAGCAGGCCGGTATACAGCCACCTGGTTTCCCAGCACTTCGCAGTACTCCAGCATTACAACGCTATCGCTACCCGGGGGCAGCATCCCCCCCGTAGGAATAGACATGGCTTCACCAGTCCCCAGGCTGCCAGGTGGCTCTTTCCCCATCAGGATGTGGCCTTTTAACGTAAGCAGAGAGGGAATGCTTTCAGACGCCCCAAAGGTATCGGAGCTGCGCACAGCAAAACCATCCATTGTTGCGCGGGCAAAAGGAGGGACCGCTTCTGTGGCCACAATCTCTCTGGCGGTAACTCGACCCAGCGAATCCGTGACCGGAATGTTTTCTTTTTCTGTCCGTGTATCGTTTAATGAAGCTATGATACGTTCCTGGGCCTCTTTAACAGTGAGCACTGTTAACAATTAAACCACTCCACCGGTATATTAATATGAAAATCAAAAATTTACATCCAAACTGATGGTGAAGCACATACTTCATGGGTGTCTAAAAGCAAATGCTGCCCTATTCTCAAAAACAACCGAGCTGGCAGTTTATAATCTTTATCTTCAAATCATTACAGAGTTTTCCCACCTCAGCTATAGCACAATTACACTCCCTGGCAATTTTAAAAGCCATCACACAGGGGATCTTACCATTTGGAGCTGCTTCAAGTAGTTTCTTTTTAACTTCCTCCATTGTTTTCCCTCCTATTCGTATAACAACCAGTATAAAAGTATTGGCATATTCAAATTTTAAGTTACATCATTCTCCGCCTTTTGTCAATTAAAGCAGCATTTTAAATGCGGGTGATTAAACCTGACATTAAATGAGGCAGATACGGCTATAATCTTGTTTTTTTATCTCATTGTCGGACAAACACAGGAAGCTGGTTGAAAGTTTAAAACTATTGAGCCCGGGAGTACCCCCCGGGCTCAATCCATGTAGTATCTCTAAATTTAATTCCCTATTTCTGAGGCTTCGGCATAACTTCCTCAAAGAGTTCTTCATCAAAACGGCGGCCTTTGGCCAGCAACTGCCGGAGTTTAATGATATCGGCATCCCTGCTACCGGTCATCTTAGAGGTGTTAAATGCGGTCATACCCATATCGAACTCACCGTATACGCCGGCATTGGCGGCCCACCAGAAGATAGTCTCAGCTTTGGTTCTTTCCCAGGACACTTTCTTCTGAGCTCTGATCATTTGCAGTGAATTCCCGACCTGTTGCGGATACAGATTGGCAAAAGTCCACACTACTTCGTCAACCGCTTGATCCAGGCGGGAAGTATCCCTTTCCAGCGTCTTGACGAGGGCTTTGGCCTCTTTCAACTCGTCACCGGTTTTAAATTCGCCGTATACAATTTGTCCATCTTCAATCCACTTGTCGGTTATGACTTCCGGGTTCCTGATAAATTTGCCGTCTTTCTTGAGCACGGGTTCAACCCTGTGGATATAGCTTTTGCGCAGCATCTTATAAGCGCTCCACTGCTCAGCACAGGCGACGGTATTCCATACTGCATCTTCGATAGTCATGAAAACCGATTTAAACTGAACAGCACCGCCCATGGCTGTAGAACCATGACGTGGCCCTACCTGACCAAAAGTGGCGGTATCGGCGGCAATAGTCAAATCGCAGCAGCCGCTGATCTCTTCGCCACCACCGATACTCATACCCTGCACCCGGCGGATAAAGGGTTTCGTTGAAGTCCAAACAGCATTAAAAGCATCCCAATATACCTGCATATAAGCCTGGCAATCCAACGGCCTGCCAATCATATGTTCTGAATACTCGGGAACGTTGCCGCCCGTGCAGAAAAATCTGTCGCCTGCACCGGTAAGAACAACGGCAACCACACTAGGATCGCGGGAGGCCAGTTGAAAAGCGCAGGCAGCTCCAGCTAACATCTCAAGGTTGTAAGAGTTCCCCTGCTTTTCGTTATCCAGAATTACATAGCCCACATACAGCCCCTCTACTGGTTCTTTTGTCTGGGGATTAACTAAAGGTCTTTTCTCATATACGGTACGCGGAGGAGCTGGTTTTTCTAAAAGGTCCCTTCTGACAGTCGTGTAGTCAAATATGTTTTCTTTTGGTGCTCTTGGAATCCAATCTAACGACATATCTTTTTATGACCCTCCTTAAAAAGTAATTTGTTAATTATGCTAGAGCCGGGATTAGTAGAACCCTTCTAGCAGAAGAACCTCCTTTATATGCATCAACAACCAATTATTAAGGCTTAGAACTCTTAACCATTCTATCCCACAAACAATTCTTCTTTCCCCAGTACCACAATCCGGATAATATTTTATTATGTATCGTGTTGTTTGCACTGCTACTTGTACCGATTTCTCCGGCAATGTAAATACTGGTTATTCCAACTTTCCTGGCTTAAAGTCTTCTGCTCACCTCCTTCACTGTTGTAGTAATCGATTCAACTAAGGAGGTTCAGGAAATCCAGTCTCTCCTTAAACCATTTTTGTTACATAAATAAATAAATGAATAATCTCTGAAGTCTGCTTTTTGAGAGAATGCCAGGCAAGCATATCTTTCTTTAAGAAGAACTATTTGCGGGAACACTACATTGCTTACCAACCTATGTAGGATGATTATTTATCCTATCGTCAAATTTTATTTTATTTTATAACCTATCTTCGTGCACACTTTATAACATATCATAGCAGTTGCCTTAAGTCAAGCATTTTTCGCCTCGCTTTGTGAATTACTGTTCCAATCGCAAAACGGTGAATCCGCGCAGATCCGCAGATTGAAAAAATGGAGTTTCTTGTAATGACTGGCAATAAAAGTTACCCCCCGGCAATAACGGGATAGATACGGATCTCATCCCCGTCTCGAATCGCCTTTTTACTGTATTCCGAGGGAGGAATGACTTCATTGTTAACAATTACTGTAGCCCTGCCGCTAAAAACAATATTGTAAGTTTTTTCCTTCCTTATGATCTGTAGGAGCCCTTCGACCGTCAGCCCATCTTTCCATTCCATTTCCCGGAAGTTAACCCGAATCAACAGCTTTCCCCCCACTTTCAAAAGAGGAGAAGAGGTGCCGTGAAAAAAAGCACCTCTTCTCAATTTGATCTTAGTAATTGAGCACACCGTCAAGTTCCAATGGTTTTATATCAAAAACGGAACCTGTAGCCGGGGCTTTATCCGTGGTAAAGAAGTCCGGCAAACGGTCATCTTCAGGTTTAAATCCGGCGGCAGCATTGAATGCTTTCTCCCTTAAAACGGACTGCCGTCCGATGTCGATTACTTTGTTAAAATCCCATTCGCCTCCATACACTCCCGCCAGCAATTCCGGAATTGTGTCGGGAGAAGCAGCTGCAAACCAGGCAAACAGGCACATAAGGCTGTCCGCAGCGGCAAATATGGGTTGCAGCATGGATGAAACGGCGGCCTGACCCAGGGGGTTCAGGGGATCCAGCGGCGCCTCCAGTGTCAGACCTGCGGTATGGTCGGCACCCATGGGTGAAGTAGCATAGGTTACGCCGGTTCCTTTAAGGTTCCTCGGTTCGTATCCGGACAGCGCCTGCCCTTTTACGACCGGTATTCTCTTTACACCAAGCGCCTTACCGGTAGCCATAGTGCCCTGTCCAAGCAGCCTGCCCAGTTCAGTCCCTTCCATCATCTCTTTAATCAGCCCAATCGCCGCCTCACCGTCTCCCCAAGGGATCTTGCCGGCTTCCATGCAGACGGCAATTGTGGCTCCAGTCTCAATGGTGTCAAGGCCGAAGTCGTCGCACAACCTGTCCATGCGGGCAATTATGTCCAGGTCGGCGATGGCGCAGTTGGAGCCGCAAAGGGCGATAGTTTCGTATTCCAGGCCGGAGGTAACGTATTTCCCGTCGGGATCGTGATAACGGTTGGAGCAGTGGAGCACACAGCCCGCCTGACAGGGTTCCCCGGTTTTTCCTCCGCGTGATTTGATGTTGTTCATGAATTGATCCGCGGTGATAGAGCTTAATTTGTCGTTGAATCCGCCGCTGTAGTTACGGAAGGGCATAATGGCTACAGAACCGGTAATGCCAACGAGCGCGGGGGTACCTATTTCACGCAACCATTGCATCCCCGCATTGTTAATGATTACTTCGGTAAATTTTTTCCTGGCAGCCTCAAATCTCTCTTTATCAGCATACTGGAAAACATGAGGGGTTTCATTTCTTTCGATGACCACGGCTTTGATCTTTTTAGAGCCCATAACGGCCCCCAGTCCTCCCCGCGCATTTGCGCGGGAGGGGTAGCCTGTTGAAAAATCGATGTTTTGCAGTGAGGAGTTACGGTACTGCATCTCCCCGGCTTTGCCAATGGAGATAACGGCAATTGAATCCCCAAATTGTCCTTTCAGTTTTTCAACCAGGTCATAGTTATTGAGCCCGGCATAGCCGCCAGCCGGTACAAGCTCCGGCGTTCCGTCTTTACCTATTTTCAGTAGATGCCACTGATCAGTTTCAGGCAGGTCTTCAAAAATAATCATTTTGATGTCGTGACGCGCCATGTAGGTCGCAAAGGTGCCACCGGAGTTGGCCTCTTTAATTCCTCCCGTCAGAGGGCTTTTGGCACCGACGGAGATCCGGTGAGCGGCAGGCACTGTGGTTCCGGCCAGCAGGCTTGTACAGAGGATCAGTTTGTTGCCCGCACCAAGCGGGTCGCAGGTAGGATCTACTTCTTCACTCAGCACTTTGCTGATCAAGCTCCGGCCGCCCAGCAGCCGGTAATCCTCTTTAAGCTCTTCCCGGGCTATTGTTTTTGTTTTTACATTGACCCTGTATACTTTTGCCATTAGCTTTCACCTCTTTCTTTTAATATTCATAGACCTTCTTGAGCATCCCCAGTATTTGGGCAGCGGAGGCGCGCTTGGGTCCGAACATAAAGCAGTCATCGGTCATAACTCCATCGATTAGTTGTTCTAACGATGACTCTTCAATTTTAAAGTCCTTCAGGCTGGGAATTCCTACCTCCCGGTTCAACTGCCGGATGGCCTCCGCTACCGCTCCACCCAGCTCTGCAGGGGATAGATTTTCGTCCAGTGAAAGTCCCATAGCCAGACCTACCTGCCGGACTTTGCCTGGAACAGCATCTGCTACATATTCCATAACCGCCGGCAGCGCAAGGGCACAGCCTACTCCATGGGGAATATGGTACTTCGCCCCGATTGTATGGGCGATAGCATGCCCCCAGTGCGTAAGAGAATCGCTAAAGGAAAAACCGGCGATCAGAGCGGCAAAAGAGAGGTTTGTCCTGGCGGCAAGATCGCTGCCGTCTTTAACAGCCTTGTTCAAGTTCTGAGTAATCAGGGAGATTGCTTTTTCCCCCAGCACATCAGACATAGGATTCATACCCCCCGAGGTCAGCGCCTCTGCGGCATGGGCAAAGGCGTCCATGCCGGTCGATGCCGTGATCTGCGGGGGCAGCCCCAGGAGCAACTCGGGGTCAACAATGGCCAGTGTCGCCGTAGTGGCTGGCCCAATTACCCCTTTTTTGCTGTTGGTAGCTGTGTCAGACACTACGCTGATCGGTGTGACCTCACTTCCGGTCCCTGCCGTGGTGGGGATCATGACGGCAACTTTACCGGGTTTATGCTCCCGACCGGAGCCGACATAGTAAAGATTGATGGGCGGCGGGTTGGTGAGAAGCAAATTTATGGCCTTGGCGGTATCCATAGTACTGCCTCCGCCCACCCCGACGACACCGTCAACTTGCTCCTCATTAGCCATTACAGCCGCTTCATTGATGATGGTATCAGGCGGATCCGCCTTTACTCCATCAAAAATTACGACCTGAAGCCCCGCCGCCTTAAGATTGTCGATGATCTTGTCGGCAATCCCGGCACTTTTTACTCCCTGGTCATAAACACACAGGACCTTCTGAGCACCCAGCTCTTTCACTTTTAGACCTGTTCGCATTGAGGCTCCCGGACCGAAAAGAACGGGGACCGTCCGACTGAAACTGGTAATCATTAATGTATCACTCCTTTCGAATCTGTTGATTCAAGGGGTTAAAACCCTTCTTCCACAAGGACACCTTGCCCGGAAATTTATGATACGGTATTATGGTTATAAAATGTATATTCGACGAATATTCTAAAAACCCTTTATTATAAATCTGGTTTAAATTTTATTAGTAATTGTTAAAGTTAAACTAATGGCAATTTTAATTTATCACAGATTTTCGGCTACACTGAAGCAGCGGCGTCTTTTCTCTCTTTGGCAAACACTCCTTTTTCCCCCGGAAGTATGGCAGTAAGCCCTACGCCAAAAATGATGGAAATAAAAAGACTGGCAAAAGCAGGGCTTAACCATGCGGGCATAGATAGTGCTGCCGGCAATGAAGTGTACTGCCAAAGAATAAGGGTTATGGTGGAAATCACCATGGTTATAAATGCAGCCGTGGAATTCCTTTTCCAGAACAGACCGATAGGCATCAACACAAAAAGAGGTGCAACCAGACTAAAAGCAAAAATACCGGTTAATAGTATATGCGGCATAAAAAAGGCCGGGATCAAAGCAATAAGTGCCGGAATGATAATAAAAACCCTGCTTAAAACAGGAACAAGTTTTTGCTTTTCAGCATCAGGTTTCCTTGAATATACCATATAAAAATCGTTGACCAGTATGTGGCTAATGGACATATTAAAACGTACCCATGTAGAAAGGACTATTACAAGAAACGCCGCCAAAAGAATGCCTGCCACGAAAGTTGGCAGGTAGGATAACAACATTGTTACACCTGCCATTTTAGGGCCATGTGCGGCAAACTCAGGGATACTCATAGCCGCCAAACCAAAAGAAACGGTGAAGAAACCGACAAAAGAAAGGAAAATTACCGCAATAAAGTTGGACGTTCTTGCACCCCGTACATCCCTGGAACCCAGGATGTACTGGATTTTCCCCTGATCCATGGCATCACAAAAGCATGTTGCTACTACCAGTGCCACACCAAAACCTATTAGCAGACCCAAATCTTTGGGCCAAAAGCTAAGCATATCAGATAAACCTTGATTTAGATAAAAAGAATCAACACCCTTCCAACCTCCCGGAAGTTTCATGGTCACGATAATAAAAGCGACGATTAATACTATATACGACACGATCATGTTTATTACATTTGTATATGCTGCCTGCCAGTTGCCGGCGATCATGACGTAAGCTCCTGCACAGAGCATAAAGACAACCAGGGCAACACGCACATCTATGCCCGTTATTGCCGAGAGCATTATGGCACCGCCTTGCGTTTCCAATGAGACGACAGCAAAAGCCAGTGCGATCCCCAGTATCGATGAAAGAAA
>JAKORA010000335.1 GCA_029778075.1 Bacillota bacterium
GGGGGCGCGGAGATGCTGAGCAAAGGTGTAAAAGTTACAATCGCCGGTTCAATCACTAACTTTTTTATCGGAACTTTCTATTCCTGGTCTGTTTTTGCCGACGGCCTCATTAACGATTTGCACTGGTCAAAAGCGGAAGTTTCCTTGCCATACACGGTAGAGGTTTTTATGTTTGCTATAATGATGTTTTTTGCCGGAAGGCTTCAAGATAAAATAGGAGCGGCCAAAGGAGTGACCATCAGCGGTCTGATAACCGGAATTTCCTTTCTCCTTTGCGCCTTGTATGCGACACCATTAAGCTTGACTGTCTTTTTCGGTGTGCTGTACGGGACGGGAGCAGCCTTCGGTTACGCCTCGGCTACACCTGCAGCGATAAAGTGGTTCCCTCCTGAAAAAAGAGGCCTGGTAACCGGCATTGTAGTCATGAGCCTTGGAGCCGGCTCACTGTTGTGGCCTCCCATTCTACATTTCCTGATCGACATATTTGGGGTTGTTAAGACATTTTTTATATGGGGACTACTGCTGCTGGCCGGGATATTATTGATGTCAAGATTAATCTCTGAACCGGATGACTCTCTTGCGGATAAAGAAGCCGGCGGTCCTGCAGCAAGACTGGAATTTAAAAAAATCATTTCTCAGCCGGTCTTCGTTCTGCTCTGGTTGATGATGGGGCTTTCGTGCGGAACAGGCTTAATGGTAGTAGGACACCTTGTCCAGATAGCCAGAATCAATTTTCAAATGGAGATTGGCTATCTGTTAGTTTCCTTCTTTGCGTTATTTAACACCGCGGGCAGGTTCTGCAGTGGATTAATTACGGACCGTATCGGTTATTACAAGGTAATGTTCGGCGCCTTTCTTTTAACTTTTGGTTCCATGCTGCTCTATCTGGGTAGCGGGGGTTTATTAGCCCTCTTACCGGGCACCATCCTTTTGGCATTAAGCTACGGAAGCCTTTATACCAGTTTCCCTGCTGCAGCAGCGGAGCTGTTTGGCCTGAAGGACTTCGGAGCTTACTACGGGCTGCTCTTTACCTCTGTAGGTATCGGCGGCAGTCTGGGGCCTTTCCTGGCCGGTTACCTGGCTGATCTTTACGGAAATTATAATATGACGTTCGTCCTGGGCATTGCTGCTTCCCTGGGAGCCCTGCTTTTTGCTTTGGTGCTGAAAAACGCATTGGGGAAAAAGCAACAATTCAACTTGCAGGGATAGAAGGACAGTAAAGGATTACCGGAACCTTTCCTGGCTTGGCAAATCATCCTGAAGCTTTTATGGGAGAACTTCTTTCAAAAAATCAATTTCCTGTCCCTATCCTTTTTTTTACGCGGGACATGGCCGTTATTGCGCGAGACATTTTTTCATTGTTTAAACTGGTAGAAAAGCCTACCATCCAAATAGCCGCCGAAATTTCTCCATACATGCCAATAACAGGGACACACACAGCGTTAACTCCCTGCATGTATTCTTCAAAATCCGTAGCATAACCTTGCTCTCTCACCTTTTTAATTTCTTCAATGTATTTCGCTTTGTCAGTAATAGATCTTTCGGTAAATTTTGGCAGGCGATCCCTTAAAAAGCTTTGTAATTCCTGGTCTGAGAGAGCAGATAAAAAAATTTTTCCTGTAGCTCCCGCAAGAAGAGATAACCTGCTGCCAATCGGCGCGGAGATCTTGAGACCGGAGGGGCTCTCAACCTTATCAATTATAGTTATTTTTTTCCCGTCAGAGGTGCCCAAAAAAATGGTCTCTTTAAACTCACTATGCAGCTCTTCCAAAAACGGACGCAGCGACAACCTTAAATCATCACCGGCAAGGGCTTTATTCCCTAACTCAATAAGAGTCGGGCCCAGCCGAAATTTTTTATTGGCGTCCTGCGTTATAACTCCCAGATCAAGGAAAGCTTGGGCAATCCCATGCACTGTGCCCTTGGACATATTTAACTTGCGGGCAAGGTCACTAATCCCCAATTTTTGCGGCTCAGCAGCAATTTCATTTAGTACAGCGAAGGCTTTGTATAATATTGGGGCGCTGTAATTGTTTACTGTCTTTTTTTCGGTCATTATTCCCCACTCCATCGTCTTTTTTGATTTTCATACGGTTTCATATTAGCAATTTGCTCCGGGTATGTAAATGCCAAGTTTTTTAAAAAATTGGAACCTGTTTGCCATCATGGATAAGATGGCAACAGGTTCCCAAAATACCATTAGAAAACCATACTCAACAAACAAAAGACGTTAGGCAGTTTGCTATTTCCCGCCTTTTTCCTTTTCTTCCTTCAAAGCGCGCCAAATTTTCTCCGGAGTAAGGGGCAGTTCGGCGATCCGGACTCCTATGGCGTCGTAGACAGCGTTGGCAACGCAACCCAATGTGGGAGTCGTCGCACCCTCCCCGACTTCTTTTACGCCCCACGGTCCATTGGGTTCAAAAGTATCCAGAACCAGAGACTCAACATACGGCATATCCAGTGCGGTCGGCAGCCGGTACTCGGCAAAGTTTCCGTTGAGCACTCTTCCTTTTTCATCGAAGACTACCTTTTCCCAGATGGCTTCACCGATGCCCATAGAAAATGCGCCGTGCACCTGGCCGTGCAGCAATCGCGGGTTCACTACGAAACCGCTGTCATGCACATCCCAGGTGCCAACAACTTTTGTCAAGCCTGTTTCCATATCAACTTCAACTTCGGCAACCTGAGTAGCACTGCTATAAGCCGGTGAAGTACCCACTGCCGCACCTTTATGCGTGCCGCCGAGTTTACCCGGATGGTAGTAGCCTCTTCCGATCAGCACGCCATGTTTCACGAAATAAGCACGGGCCACCTCGGCAAAAGTAATATTGACAGCCGGGTCCTGTTTCACAAAGACGATGCCTTCCTGGCAATCCAGTTCTTCCGGAGTTAACTTGCCGTAACGGTAGCCACCGTCTTCCTTAACTTTCAGCATTTCCGCCGCCTGTGCCAGAATTTTCCTCTTAACATCTTCGCCCGCTCTCTTCACCGCCCAGCCGGCCATTAAGGTCTGACGACTGGCATAGGCGCCAAAGTCAAGGGTTGAGAGGTCGGTGTCTCTGGTACAGATGGTAATATCTTCATAGGGATAGCCCATCGCCTGGGCAGCCATCTGCGTAAGCACCGTATCGCTGCCCTGGCCGATATCTACCGCATTCGTGTAGACAATCGCATGAGTGCCGTCATCGTATATTTTGATCATGGCAACGGAGTGGGGCAGGTCTGTCCGGTACATGCAATAACCTGCGCCGGAAACAAAGCCGCCATTGCCAACACCGATCCCCTTGCCCTTGGGCAATTTGCCTTTCTTATCCTTCCATCCGGAGGCATCCCGTGCCATTTCATTGGCTTCTTTCAAATAATAAGATTTTACTTCATAGCCGTTTGGCGTGACAGTATTGGCTTTACGGGCATTGATGAGGCGGATTTCGATGGGGTCCATGCCGAGGTCTTCGGCAATGTGGTCAAGGTGGCTTTCAAAGGCATAGCGCGGGTGGGGTTGCCCGTGTCCTCTCTGCGCTCCGCATGGCGGCAGGTTGGTCACGTAGCGGTATGCGTCAAACCTGTAGTTATCGAAATCGTACAGCACAGTCAGCAGAGCACCGGCATAATAAGCCGAAGCTACGCCCAGACCGGTGTAAGCACCGCCGTCCAGGATTGTTTCGTTTTCTACAAAGAGAATTTTACCTTCTTTGGTGACACCGGTGGTATATTTCATATCCATGCCATGCCGGGCGCGGCCGTTATACCAGATTTCTTCCAGGTCAAAAAACATCTTGACAGGCTGTCCGGTTATTTTGGAAAGGGCTACGGCTGCAATATCCAGGCCGCTGACATCAACTTTACCTCCGAAACCGCCGCCGATATAAGGGAGCACTACTCGCACATCGCCTTCCTTCATATCAAATATCCGGGCAATGTGATGTTGCAGGTAGTGAGCCGACTGATGTGCGGAGTGAATGGTTACTCTTTTACCTTCCCAGTAGGCGATTGAGCAATGAGGTTCGATAAATCCGTGCACAGTACGCTGGCCCTGCAGGCGATCGGTGCGTATATAATAAGCTTCTTTCTTGGCTTTCTCAACATCCCCGAACTCCAAGTGGATCTCGGTGTTTATATTGCCCGGGTATTCCTCAAAGATTTGCGGTGCGTCCGGTTTGGCCGCTTCAGCAGGAGTAAACACCGCCGGCAGCTCTTCGTATTCCACTTTGATCAGCTTCAGGGCTTTATAGAGAGTTTCTTCATCAACCGCGCAGATTGCGCCGATTTTATCCCCATAATATCTGACTTTATCGATGCAGAAAATGTTTTCATCGTAACGTGCAGGGCTAAGTCCGTATCTTATCGAAGGCACATCCTTGGCGGTAATAATGGCCCTTACGCCGGGCAATTTTTCCGCTTCAGAAGTATCAATCTTAATAATGCGCCCATGGGCCACGGTGCTGCGAATAAGCTTCCCATAAAGCATATTGGAAAATTTGAGGTCCGCGGTAAACTTGCCACGACCGGTCACTTTATCCAGTATATCGGTTCTCTTTAGGCTTTTCCCGATATACGAATACTCTCTTTTCAGATTTAAGTACGAGAATTCTTTAGCCATTTTTCCCATCCTTCCTTTCCTGACTGGCGGCAGCCGCGTCCAGAATTGCCTCGACATAATGGACATAACCCGTACAACGGCACAGATTGCCCGCAATAGCCTCGCGCACCTCGTATTCGGTCGGGTTGGGGTTTCTCATAAGCAACGCTTTTGCCGACATAAGTATCCCCGGAGCGCAAAATCCACATTGCGGCGCCGAGTGTTCTATGAATTTTTCCTGGAGGATGTCGAGTTTATCGTTGGAAGCAAGACCCTCAACGGTTGTAACTTCCCGTCCGTCCACACTAACGGTGAGGACCATGCACGAGTTGACCGGCTTCCCATCTAACAGCACGGTGCAGGCGCCACAGTCGCCCTGTTCGCATGCTCTTTTTGTGCCGGTAAGATCAAGGTCCTCCCGCAAGAAGTTTACAAGCAAACTATTTGCTTTAACCATCTTTGTATATTCAACACCGTTTACCGTTATAGTGACCAGATAGCGCTTGATACCATCCTTGCCGACAACAAATTCAGGCATTTTCTCCACTCCTTTTTTAGACGTGTCCTTCATTAACAGCTTTTAGCAAGGCCCTCCTGGTAAAGACGCGCACCATATCCCTGCGATATTCGGCCGACGCCCGAATATCGGAAATAGGCCGGCATTCTCCCGAAGCGATAACCCCTGCTTCTTCGAATAGTGCTTCGCTGGGTTGCTTGCCCCTTATCAAATTTTCGGCTTCCTTCGCGCGAAGAGGAACCGGTGAAACAGCTCCAAGGACAATTCTGGCGTCTTTAATAACGCCGTCCTCCACTTGAACTGAGGCCGCTACACCAACTACGGCCAATGCACCTGAGGCGCGCAAACCGAATTTAATGTAAGTGCTGCCGGTAAAGCTGCCATCGGGGATAACAAATTCGGTGATGAGCTCGTCATAATCCAAGACGGTTTGGTTGGGTCCTTTAAAGACATTTTCCAGGGGAAGAGTCCGCTCTCCCTTCGACCCCACAATTTTCGCAGTTGTATCCAGGGCGATAAGAATGGGCGGCATGTCGGCGGAAGGCACGGCGTTGCAGATATTTCCCCCAATGGTGCCAAGGTTACGTACCTGGTTGTTCGCCATTTGGTGAGCCGCTTCGCATACGGACAAGTATTTTTCCTGCAGGATTTTTGAGTTCTGTACCTCGTTATGGGTGACACAGGCACCGATAACAACGCCTTTACCGGGCACGTACTCAATTTTTTTCAATTCAGGCAAATGCCCGATAGAAACAAGGATTTCGGGTGCCAGTACTTCTTTTTTCATTTTGACCACAATGTCGGTGCCGCCAGCGATGGGCATGGCTCTTGAACCATACTTAGACAATAACTGGCAGGCCTCTTCTACACTGTTAGGCGTAAAATACTCAAAATCTGGCAGATACACTTTTTTCCTCCTCCACATAGATTTTTTTATTATTAAAACAAATAATTTTTTAATGCTTTATCTATCACCCCTCTTCAGATAAATTCACGCCCTGCAACCCAACATTTATATTATTGATTTACTTGGAAGCGCTTACTTGCTGCTTCCAGTTAGTCTGCCAGTTCAGTTATGATCGGGTTGATCCCGCAAACAGGACACTCCGGATCTTTCCTTATGTTAATCTTGTTAAATTCCATAGTCAGGAGGTTATAAGTCAGCATCTTCCCTACCAGCAAGTCGCCCAAACCTAAAAAATACTTTAAAACTTCGGTGGCCTGAATCAGTCCAATCGTCCCCGGCAGAACTCCCAATAGCCCTGCCTGCGCACTTGTCGGCGCAATATCGGGCGGCGGCGGCATACGAAAAAGGCAGCGATAACACGGCCCCTCCCCCGGTAAAATAGTAAGAGCCTGACCGACAAATCTCAGCACCGCACCAAAAAAAAGCGGCTTTCCAGCCATAATGCAAGCATCGTTGAGCAAAAACTTAGTGCTAAAGTTATCGGCGCAATCAACTACAACATCATAATCCCCGATAATTTCCATTGCATTCGATGCTGTCAGTCTTTCCTGGTAGGTAATAACCTGAGTATCGGGATTTAAAGCTGTCAACGATTCCTTTGCGGAAACAACCTTGGCTTTGCCGATATCCTTTGTGAGATGCAAAATTTGCCTGTGCAAATTGCTTAAATCCACAACGTCATCGTCAACAATGCCGATAGTTCCTACCCCTGCAGCGCTTAGGTAGTAAGCCACAGGGGAACCCAACCCCCCTGCACCGATAAGTAGGACCCTGCCGGAGCTTATCTTTTGCTGACCGGCAAGATCCACCTCGGGTATAATGATTTGCTTGCTATAGCGGGCTATCTGGTCGTCTGTAAAACTCACTCCCGATAACACCTCCATAGGGGCACTGGAACCAGGCAAGACTTTATTTTTTCCCGACAATCGCTATAAGAAGCTTTAAAGTCGTATTCATCAAGGCTTATACTCCAGCCTTTAATGCCGGCCACTTGCAATTTTCTTTTTTTAGCCTCCACCAACCATAAAGTTAACTAACAGCTTAAATAAAGCGAGCTTGCTCTCAGCCGAAAGAACGGTATTTCCCTTTTCATCCAAGGCAAGGAAAACTCCGGGTTCTTTTTCTGATTCAACCATTCTCCATCCCACTTTATATAACTTTTCCCAATATTGGGAAGTCCAGCCGTATCCTTCTTTCCAATAAAGCTTAGCGTCTACAAAGGGTATACCTTTGTTTATTTCATTAATTTCCTCTTGAGTCAATCCAAGATCTTCCATCTTTATCACCTCCAAACATCAAAAAGATTTTATGCCTCAACGATAATTACATTGATAAGTATATTAAAAAAATTCATCGTTTTGACAGCCGGAAATTACAATGATCCTGGCATTCGGCTCCCTTATCCGACTTTACAATTCTCTTGCCGGCCCGAGGGCATTTAACCACGGAATCTTTGTGATGGGGACAAACAGTCCAGCCAGGAGCCTCCAAATTATAGCCCTTGCACTTGGAACAACGGATACCATCAGGTGTTGCCTCAAGCTCTGAACTGAACCTTATCTGCCTGCAATCCGCACAATAACAATACTCCCATTCTTTAATTTCCTCAATGTAGCGTTCTATCCCCCGTTTAAGGTAGCGCTGACGTTCTTCTTCATGCATCTCTTCGATGAGAGTCGGAACCTTATGAAAAGGAGAAATGGAACCAAAGCAATATTCATCACTTTCCATTTTATTATTTGTCATGGAAATCACCTCCAATTTCATTCGTTCATTATAGTGAACAATCGTTCTTTCACTTATATTATAAAGCTAAAAGAGAAAATTATAAATAGTAAATACGACGCAAATATTAAGATATTAATTCTTGATATTATACCTACCTGCACAGCATTTCTCCGACGTAGTATTACGCTGTTTTTTTCTCCTTTACTACAGAATCCATTTTACAACAGATGAAGGAGCTTTCGTGGGGAACAAACTTAATGGTAGTAGGACACCTTCCCAAGTAGGCGGAGTAATCTTGGGGGGTGGTTTACTTTTTTGTGGCAAAAAAAATCAGATAATACCAGCCGATTGTGGCAAGGTGATAGCCTGTTTTTTACAAGTATGTTATCGTTAATTCTGCCACATTCCCGTCGAAGGCAAGAGAAAGATTTTAACCCTGGTCCCCGCTTGTAAGGCTGCAGAGTTGGCCGGTACATCGATCAACGCATTGCAGTAAAGAGTGGAATGGATAATACCCGGGTCCTGTTTTTCTGCGAGCTTGACCTTTAAAACACCCTCGTCGAAAAAGGTACGGCCCCTTAAAAAGTTCCTTTGTGTACTGGTTTTCAAATAGCTATCGTGCAACACGGCAGTTGTAATGGTAAGCGGTGACCGGGTAATACCCATCAATCCGGCAATTGCCGGGGTTGCCAGTAAGTGGAAGGTAACAAAAGCAGCTGCCTGATTGCCGGAAAGACAAATGATTAACTTTCCATTTTTAACGGCACCCAGGGCGGGTGTGCCAGGGCGCATCGCGATACGGTGAAAGAGGATTTTCACTCCCTGAGAAAGCAAAGCATTTCTAACCAGATCGAAATCACCCACAGATACCCCGCCGGTTGTGATAATCATATCGGCGCTTTTCAACATTTCGGCAATCTTTCTGGCAATCAACTCCATGTTATCGCCAACAGTTCCGGCCATAATCGGTCTGGCGCCCGCCTGCCGGACACAGCTTGCAATTGTATAAGAATTGCTGTCAAAAATCTGGCCCGGTTTTAACTGTTTATCAACTTCAACCAGCTCGTCGCCGTTACTGATAATGGCAACCCTTGGCCGCCGATAGACAGGTACAACCGATATACCGAGGGCCGCCAAAATACCGACGCTGGAGGGATCTATAACGGATCCCCTGCTAAGCACTCTTTCGCCCTGTCGAATATCTTCTCCGGCAAAACAATAATTAGAATAGGCCGGCAAAGGGGAAACGACCTCAATTTTCTGCTCTATTCTCCTCACATCTTCCAACTTGATTACCACATCGGCACCGGGAGGAAGCGGGGTGCCGGTCATGACAATTGCTGCCTGGTTTTTACCAAGTTCCACTTTGCCGTTACCGCAGTTTCCGGTTGTAATTTCCTTTCTAATTTCCAGCAGTACCGGGTTGTCGGTTGTAGCTCCGGCAATATCTTCAGAGCGCACAGCATAACCATCAAGGGGAGAGCGGTTAAACGGCGGAAGGTTTACAGGCGCATGGATGTCTTCCGACAGAACCCGTCCCAAAGCTGACCGGATGCCAATCTTCCCTGTTCCGACAGGTTGAGCGTACTGTAAAATCATTTCTATGGCTGTTTCCAGCTGTACAGGTTGAGGAGAGCTTTTGTCCCGGTCTGAACGAAATCCGCTTCCCATTTTCAATGCTGCTTCCTGAGACTGAGGCACAGAGCTATTCATTTCAACACCTCTTAACGTTTTCTCCTTTTCTTTATGCTATTTATTATATAATGTTAAAGGTCGCTATGTCAACATGAACATATCGCCCCTAACATCCCCCCCTTCCCTCCGTGCTAAATAAGAAAAAAATACGAAAAACAGCCCGAGGAAAAGGATTCATGTATAAGTGAGTATAATATGGTATATAAGAGCGTAAGAGAGATATATAAAAATTTGGATGGCAATCTTTTTATCGTAAGGAGGTTTGCTCACTCTTGGATCCTATAAATAAGATCCTTTCGGAAAAGAAGCTTAAAGCGAAATGCAAAATCTGGATTGAAGCTGACAACAACGTTGTTTTTGGCGGTGGGAGGCTGGCTCTCTTCCAGGCCATCGAAGAGTACGGTTCCATTAACCAGGCCGCCGCAAAGCTTGGCATGTCTTACCGGGCTGCCTGGGGAAAGATAACTGCCACCGAAAAACATCTTGGTCTGAAATTGGTGGACAAGCACGCAGGCGGTCTCCGTAGTGGATCAGAACTGACCGCCGAAGCCAAAATAATAATGGAGAGTTATAAGCAATTTAAAAGGGAGTCCATTATTGCCGTGGACCAATTATTCTACAAGTATTTTGAAGATATTTGCAGACAAATAAAAGCAAAAAAATAGCTCGTACCTGTAATCTGGAAAGCCGGGGTGAAATTGCATCAAGGTTTAAAAAAATGCTGGGTGTGGCCGGCTTGGCTTTCCTTTACTCCGGCAAAGGCCGACCACACCCTTTTTCTTCATCTGTTTTTATGCTAATGCAACCAGCATGGCGCTTAATATAAGTACTGGGCTTAGCCGAGCTTAACGATGCGGCAGCCGTTGCCTCTCATTGTAATATAACCCGAGACTTCGTCTCTCACCCTGGCATCCAGCAGTAAATTACAGTTGGCCGTCGCCCAGCCGTGAGGGACAGATACCACGCCTGGCATTATATCCTCGGTGACCTTGGCTTTGATTTTGATCCTGCCGCGCGGGGTTTGTATGCCAATCATTTCACCATCGATGATATCATATTTCTTGGCGGTAACAGGGTTTATTTCCGCTTCCGCTTCCGGTACTATCGTCCGTAAGGCCGGCACATCCCGCATCTGGGCGCCGATATATTCCACACGTCTGGCCCCGGTCAGCAGTGTCTCCGGATATTGCTCAGCGAAGATAGGATCAGCCACCTTGCTCTGCTGCGGCTCCACATGGACCGGCAGGCCCGAATGTCCCAGCTCTTCCATTCTGGCAGAATAGAGTTCAATCTTTTTGCTGTCGGTGGCAAAACCTACCTTTTCATAGATTTCGTATTCCTTCTCTGCAAAATACAGTCCGGCGGGATGCTCTTTTAGTTGCTCCAACGTAAGATTCATCGGGGCGAAAAAGTGCTCTGCCACTTCTTCATCCGTCTTCCAGGGGAAGTACTCGCCCAGGCCACACCTATGTCCCAGATTACTCCAGATTTTCCAGATCGGCATGCTCTCATAAAGCGGCTCGATAACCTTTTTGCGCAACAGGATATAAGGGACACCGTAAGAGATGGCATAGGGGAAACCGCCGATACCGGTCTCTTCCAGAGAAGTGCAGGCAGGAAGAGCATAATCAGCCAACTGCGACGTTTCGGTCATCTGCGGGTCTATACTGACAAATAGCTCCAGGTGTTTCAAGGCCTCTAAAAAGCGGTTGGTATCAGGGAATGTCAACGCCGGATTGCTGCCGGAGCTGAAAAGCGCTTTAATCGGATACGGTTTCCCTGTGATGATGGTCTCCGTCATCATGGAGGCGGAACCGTAAGGAGGAGTGCGTTTGCCGAACTGGTGGAAAATAGGATACTCATCGTATCCCAGGTTCTTTTCCTCTACCGGCACACGCAGGTCAGAAAAGCGGGGTTGCGGACAGGTGACCCATCCACCCGGTCTATCAATATTGCCGGTAATGGCCATCAAGACAGAAAAAGCCCTTTCCGTCTGGAGGCCGTTGGCATACTGGTTCAGATGGCCGACGCCTTCCACGATACAGGACCTTTCACTATTCGCAAAAATTCGTGCAAAACGCCTTACTTCTGAGGCTGGGACACCGGTGACCTCTTCAGCTTTTTCCGGCGTGTATGCCTTGACATGCTCCACCAGCCTGTCAAAGCCTGTGGTCCATTTCTCCACAAATTCTTTGTCCCACAAGTCTTCCTCGATGATGACGTTCATCATGGCCAGCGCCAGGAAAGCGTCGGTGCCGGGACGGATCGGCTGGTAAATACCCTCCTTGGCCAGCGGAATTCGTCTTGGATCAATAACAATTAGCCTGGCTCCCCTCTGGACAGCCTCGCGTATTATGTTCGCCTGCGGGAAGTAACTTGCATCCGGATTATGTCCCCAGAGAAAAATGCAGTCTGCATTCCGCGGCTCTTCCACCGGATAGCGCCCAAAGGTAATCTGGCGGGCCAGAATGCGAGTGCGGAAACAAATACCTTCCGGGTTGAAGAAGTTCTGGGAGCCAAAAGCTTTGGCGAAACGCTGATTAAATGCTGCCATCTCAAAATGTTCGACACCAACCGAGCCTGTCCAGGTAGCCAGGGTGCGGGCGCCGTACTTTTCTCTTAATTCCAGTAATTTGGCACCTATTTCGTCAAAAGCCTGGTCCCAGGAAATTCGCTGGAAACGCCCGTTCACTTTCTTCATGGGGTACTTTAAGCGGGCCGGTGAATAAACCATCTCCACCAGATATTTACCTTTCTCGCACAGTTCTCCTTTGTTCAGAAAGTTCTCCTTTGTACCCTCTACTTTAACGAGCCTACCGTTTTCCACATATGCGTCGATGCCGCAACTGTTAATGCATAACCCACAATCTGTTTTGATTATTTCCATTCGCTCAACCTCCAAAATTGATTAATTCTACTGGCGGCATGCTGCCATAGCAGCCTGGCCGCCGGGCTCAACCGGTTCCTCATCCAAAATGCCTTCCCATGAATCCCCCCTATCTATGTACGCTGTGATCAAATTTAGTAGCACATGATTGATGCTTCCGCCAGTAAAATACCTTTATACATTATGTCTTTTACGACATAGCGTATATAAAAAAATAATGCTTGCCTACTTACTTAAATAATGCTTACTTACTTTATTTATATATAGTCTGAAAGAATTGTATGTTAATTAAATAATATCATCGGAATCAGGTTATGTCAATAATGTCATAATGAAATTTATAACTCATGGTACGCAGTACACCGGTTACCGCCAGGGCTGCGGAACAGCGCAGGCCAAACTTAAGATTTTCTGTAAAATGATATCTTGTCGGCGGTGCACTCCAGGAAAGCCGGATGCTTGTATCTGTAATATCGCCCGACTTCGGCGTGTCAAGCTGCGGGGCCGGCGAAGGTGGAGGGCTAGTGGCACCGACAGTTGTCCCCGTTATCCCGAACGCGATCAGCAC